>CAZJKV010000192.1:0-2552 GCA_964546765.1 uncultured Chromatiales bacterium | reverse complement strand
ACGGGACCATCATCGGCTTCCCACCACAGCGTTAAGGTATCCCCGCCACCTACAGGATACAACATGAGCCGGACACCCTACGGAATACCGACCCGCGTAACCCCGCGCCGCGTCCCCGCCCAGATCTCTTCACCGACGACCGCGAGCGCATAGACCGCATCGCCGAGCAAGCCGTCGCGGGTCCCGATCGTCTGCCATACCTGCCCGTCGTAGCGCGACAGCCCCTTGTCGGTGCCGAACCACATCGCGCCGTTCGCATCCTCGGCGATCGCGAAGACGATGTCGCCCGCCAGACCGTCGCCAGACGTCAGATTATGCCATGCCGCGCCGTCGAAGCGGCTCGCGCCGCCGCCCCAGGTGCCGGCCCAGACCGCATCGTCGCGGTCGATCAGGATGCAGAAGACATAGTTCGGGTTGTAGGTCTCGCCGCCCTGCGCCTGCACGCTGAGGTCGTGCCGCGAGCGGGTGCCGAGACCGGTATTCGCGCTCGGCGGCAGGCCGGCCTCGTTCGGCGCACCGAGACCGTCCTCATGTGTCCACTCGCTCCACTGTCCACCGTCCAGCATCGAGATGCCGCCTTCGGTACCGAACCAGATCCTGCCCCGCCCATCGACGCCGATGCCGTAGACCCACTCGTTGACCAGTTCCTCCATGAAAGTGTCGAGGCGGCCGCTCGCGCTGTCGAGCCGGTTTGCCCCGTACCAGGTGCCGATCCAGATCACCCCCGGGCGCTCCTCGCCGAGCGCGTAGACCCAGTAATCTGCGAGTCCATGCATCGGAAACCACGTCCGCCACTCGCCTGTCTGCCCACCGGACCCGCGATAGCGCGTCAGCCCGCCGCCATTGGTGCCGAACCACGCATTGCCCTCGCTGTCGGCGAGCACTGCGAATATGTATTCATTGGCCAGTCCGCTGTCGCGGGTGAAGGTGTTCTTGAGGTCGTAGCTCTCGCGATCGACCTCGTGAACACCGAGCGATGTCCCGACCCAGATCGAGCCACGCCGTTCATCGACCGCCAGGGAACGCACAACCACGTCGGCGCCGACCTCGAAGGTCTCGAGCACCCTGAAGGCGGGCGTGGATTCCGGGGAGAGGATGTCCACCACGGCCGGCGCGGCGGTCCTTGGGGGTGACTCCGGGACAGGCCGGGCCCCCGGATCAGAAGCCGGGTCAGAAGCCGGATCAGCACAGGCAGCGAGCAGCGCCGCCAGCGTGACGGCCAGGACGAAAGACCGCGACATCTAGCGCAGGGTTCTCAGATAGGCGACGACGTCGAGCAGTTCTTCCTCAGTGAACATCCCCCGATAGGCGGGCATCATGCCCCGCCCCGAGTAGATCACCCTGACCAGTTCGATATCGGGCCTGAACAGCGATTCGCCGCGCGAGAAATCCGGCATCCCCGGAAACTGGCCCGCACCATTCGACCCGTGGCAATTCTGGCAGTGCGTTGCATAGATCGCGCGCCCCTTGGTGGGATCGGCGGCGAAGGCGGCTCCGGATGCGCACAGCATCACGATCAGGACCAGCGCCATGATCATGATCGGCACAGGCGCCTGCCTTGCCGCCGCGGCGGCAAGACCCCGACTCCCCGATCGCTGCATGCGCATCGCTCCCCTCCTCACGGTAGATTCGTGACCATTTTCGCACACCGGCACCGGCCAGACTACAGTTCCCGCAGGGCCTCCGGGTCGCCGCGCCGGGCGGCCTCCAGCGCCTCGACCAGCGCGGGATCATCCCAGGTCCGCTCACCGACAAACTTGCGCAGCAGGACGCCCTCTGGCGAAATGACAAAGGTGTCGGGGTAGACCCGGATTCCGAGCACGTTGCCCGCGGCCGCGCCGCCCATATCGTGATAGTTCCTGAAGGTGACCCCGCGGTCGAGCAGGAATTCCTGGGCGATATCGGCGTCATCGTCGATCGAAAGCCCGATCACCACGTAGCGTTCAGGATCGAGGCGGGCATGGAGCCTTTCGAGGCTCGGCAGTTCCTTGCGGCATGGCGGACACCAGGTCGCCCAGACGTTCAGCACGACGAGCATGCCGCGGTAATCCTCGATCGCATGTACGCCACCGTCGAATTCATGCAGCAGCAGGTGCGGAAACAGCCGGCCCTCAATCAGCCGGTCCGCCGGCGGCGACTGGTTGCAGCCACCGAGCAGCGACAGCAGGAGCAAGGCAGCGGGTGGCAGATACCGGCAAGACCCCATCGCTGGCACGCGCCGCGTTACGCGGTCACGGGATGACTTCGTCGATCAGCACCGGCACCGGGTGCCCGTCACCGGGGCGCACGACGCTGCTGCTCCCCTGCAGGTCGCCGCTGGCGGCGTTCGCGCTGCCGCTGCGCGACACCCGCGCGACGACGACCACTTCGGAATATTGCGACAGGCTCAGCGACGGGTCCATCGCCATCGAATCGTCGAGCGTGTATTCGAGCGGCAGGTCACGCACCTCGGCGCGCAGCACCGCAAGCGGCATGCGCGGCCCCTGGGCCGCGCGGGCGAAGATGAACACGGTATCGGCGGGATTGACACGGTCGCGCAGTGACTCGTCGAT
>CAZJKV010000191.1:0-2565 GCA_964546765.1 uncultured Chromatiales bacterium | reverse complement strand
GAGTCCGACCCGCGCGAGCATCGCAGTCGCGCGTTCGCGCGCGGCGGCCGGCGCCGCGCCGCCGATCAGCAGCGGCATGCAGACGTTCTCGAGCGCGGTGAACTCCGGCAGCAGGTGATGAAACTGGTAGATGAAGCCGAGCATCTCGTTGCGCAGGCGACCGCGTGCGACCGCGCCGATGCGGGTCATGTTGCGATCCTCGATCCAGACCTCGCCGCTGTCCGGTTCGTCGAGACCGGCAAGCAGGTGCAGCAGCGTGCTCTTGCCGGCGCCCGAACTGCCCATGATCGCGACACGCTCGCCGCGCTCGACATTCAGTGAGACATCGTCCAGGACCTCGACGACGGAAGCTCCCTCGGAATAGGTCTTGCTGACGCCCTCGCACCGCAACGCCGCCACTGTCGCCGTATCCGGCTCACTCATAGCGCAACGCCTCGACCGGATGGACCCGCGCCGCGCGCCAGGCCGGATACAGCGTCGCGAGCAGGCACAGCACGAAGGCGACGCCGGCGATCAGGAACACGTCGTTCCAGCGCATGTCGGACGGCAGGTCGCTGATGTAATAGACGTCGGGCGCGAGGAAGCGCATGTCGAACAGGCGTTCGATCGCCGGCACGACCGTATCGATATTGAGTGCGAGGCTGACGCCGCCGGCCAGTCCCAGCAACGTGCCGATCACGCCGACGATACTGCCCTGCACGATAAAGATCGCCATCACCGACGCCGGGCTCGCGCCGAGGGTGCGCAGGATTGCGATATCGGCGTTCTTGTCAGTGACCATCATGACCAGCGTCGAGACCAGATTGAACGCGGCGACCGCAACGATCAGGAACAGGATCACCGACATCACGGTCTTTTCCATCTGTACAGCGCGGAAAAAATTCGCGTGTTGCTGCGTCCAGTTCACCACGCGGAGATCGGGCGGCAGTTCGGCATTCAGCTCGCTGCTGAAGCGCGGGGCGCTGAACAGGTCGTCGAGGCGTAGCTGGACGCCGCTGACGCCGTCACCCATACGAAACAGGGTCGCGGCGTCGTCGATGTGCACCAGCGCGAGCGCGCTGTCGTATTCGTGCATGCCGATCTCGAAGACGCCGGTGACGGTGAAGCGCTTGAGCCGCGGCAGGAATCCCGCCGGCGTCACACTCGCCTGCGGCGTGATGACGATGACGCGGTCGCCGGGCAGGACACCCAGTCCGCGCGCGAGTTCGCGCCCGAGAACGATGCCGAACTCCCCCGACACCAGGTCGCCGATGCTGCCTGACACCATCCGCTGCGGGAGGTCGGAGACCTCTCCCTCGCGCTCGGGCAGCACACCGCGCAGCATCACACCGCTGACCTGCGACTCATGGCTGATCATGCCCTCGGCGGTGACGAACGGCGCGATGCCGGCGACACCGGGACGTTCCGAGAGGCGGTCCAGCATGCCCGGCCAGTCGTGAAGCACGCCGCCGGTCGCACGCACCGTCGCATGGGACACGACGCCTAGGATGCGCTCACGCAGCTCCTTCTCGAAGCCGTTCATGACCGACAGCACGGTGATCAGCGCGGTCACGCCGAGCGCAATGCCGAGCATCGAGATCAGCGAGATGAACGAGATGAAGTGGTTGCGGCGCCGCGCGCGGGTATAGCGCAGGCCGATATAGACTGGCAGTGGTCTGAACATGACTGAGCATTAAACCACAATACGGCCCGCCGCGCCTATGCGTCAGCCGGCAGGCGTTGCAGCACCGGCGGCCTGACTGAGCGTTCCGAATCCGTCCGAGGGATGGCGACAGCACGACGCCAGCGCACACGCGTTGCACAACGGTTTCGGACGGCACACCGACTTGCCGTGGGCGACGATCAGCGCGTGATATTCGTTGAAGAGACCGGTCACGCCGTAACGGCGCGCGGGGTGAGCGGGCCGAATGCGGGCACGCCCGGCCGCGTCGCCGAGCCTGCACTCGAACCACTGCCGCAGCGCCTCGTAACCCGGATCGACATCAAACCAGCCGAGGCGCGTCACCAGGCGCCGGGTATAGGCGTCCACGACGAAGACCGGCCGTTCGAACGCATACAGCAGGATATCGTCGGCGGTCTCGGGACCGATGCCATTGACCGACAACAGCGACTGTCGCAACTGCGCGGTCTCCTGTGTTGCGAGGCCTTCGTACCCACCTTGCGTCAGATACCAGTGACAGTAGTTCCGCAGGCGCCGCGACTTGACATTGAAATAGCCGGCGGGCCGGATCAGCGCGGCGAGTTTGCGTTCCGGCAGCGCGAGCATCGGCCGGGCCTCGAGCGCGCCGGCGCGATCGAGCGCATCTATTGCGCGTTCGACGTTCGACCAGGCGGTGTTCTGGGTGAGGATCGCGCCGGTCATGATCTCGAACGGCGTATCGCCCGGCCACCAGTGCTGGGGACCATACGCTTCATGCAGGCGCTCGAACAACGCGAGCAGTCCGCCGCGCTTCATCGCCGGCGCTTCGTCACGGCGCGCCGCGCGGATGTCGTTCGGCGCCGGTCGGTGGCCAGTCCGGCAGCCCGACGCAGGTCCGCGACCTCGGCGGCCTCGAGTTCGAGAAA
>CAZJKV010000190.1:0-2601 GCA_964546765.1 uncultured Chromatiales bacterium | reverse complement strand
CCGACTGCGTGCTGGTGATCGGGGCGAGTACCCGCCAGCGTGCGATCGAGTTCCCGCGCCTGACGCCGCGTGCGTGCGCCACCGTGGCCATCGCGTCGGTGCGTGCCGGGCCGGTCGCGATCGTGTTCGGCCGCGAACATTCCGGTCTCAGCAACGACGAACTCGACCGCTGCCACTTCCAGGTGCATATCCCGGCGAATCCCGACTTTGCGTCGCTGAATCTCGCCCAGGCGGTCCAGATCATCGCCTACGAACTCTACCTCGCCCGCGCCGCCGGAGAAGGCGAGGCGGGCACGACCGCGGAGGCCGGCGCCGGTCCGGTCAGCCTCGAGGAGATGGAACGCTTCTATGAACACCTCGAGGCCGTGCTCATGGAGATCGACTTCCTCGATCCGGCGAAACCCCGGCACCTGATGCGCCGGTTGCGGCGGATGTACAACCGCCTGCATCCCGATCGCAACGAAATCAATATATTAAGGGGTATACTCAAGGCCGTGGAGGACTATGCCGCAACCGTGCGCAGGCGCGGGCAGAGTTGATAAGTCGGGGCTGGCCCCACAGGATAACAAGAAGAGGGCCGGGCGGCGGCGCCGGACCTGCAATAAAAACAGAAGGCATGGTCAATGTTCGACAGAATCCGTGAGGATGTGCGGTGCGTCTTCGAGCGGGATCCCGCGGCGCGTCATACCCTCGAAGTCCTGACGACCTATCCCGGGGTCCACGCCCTGCTTCTGCATCGCGTCAGTCATGCGCTGTGGGGGTTTGGGCTCAAATGGATCGCGCGGCTGCTGTCCTCGATCGCGCGCTGGCTGACCGGGGTCGAGATCCACCCGGCCGCGCGTATCGGACGGCGGTTCTTCATCGATCACGGCATGGGCATCGTCATCGGCGAGACCGCCGAGATCGGCGACGACTGCACGCTCTATCACGGCGTCACGCTCGGCGGCACGACCTGGGAGAAGGGCAAGCGCCATCCCACGCTCGGCAACGACGTTATCATCGGCGCCGGCGCGAAGGTGCTGGGTCCGATCCGGGTCGGCAACGGCGGCCGCATCGGTTCGAACGCGGTCGTCATGAAGGACGTCCCGGACGGCGCGACGGTCGTCGGTGTGCCGGGGCATATCGCGCAACGTCGAAAGACCGTCGATGAAAAAGAGCGCCGCGCCTTCGCCGAGAAGATCGGTTTCGACGCCTATGCCGCCGCTTCGGACCTGCCGGATCCGGTCGTGCAGTCGATCAATGCGCTGCTCGATCACATCCATGCCCTTGATGCGAGAGTGGAAATCATGACGCGCGAGATGGAAAAGCTGGGCGCCGAGATCGACACCAGCCCCCTGCCCGGGCTCGGGGGATATGAAATTGATTCGATTGAAAATATCGAGAAATCGGCGGAGAATGTCGAGAATATCGACCAGGAGCGGCAGACGCCGAAGGATTCGGATAATAGTTGATAAAACAGGTCAACTATGTAAAATGATATCCATCCATTTCATAAGGGAAGGCCCTTGACATGAAACTGACCACCAAAGGACGCTACGCCGTCACGGCGATGCTGGATCTGGCCCTTCACGCGCAGGAGAGTCCCGTGCCGCTCGCCGACATCTCCCAGCGCCAGGGCATCTCGCTGTCCTACCTCGAGCAGTTGTTCTCGAAGTTGCGCAAGCGCGGTCTGGTCGACAGCGCGCGGGGTCCGGGCGGCGGTTATCGCCTGAGCCGGGCGGCAAACGGCATCGCGGTCGCGGAGGTCATCACCGCGATCAACGAACACGTCGACGCGCGGCGCTGCGGCGGTCTCGCGAACTGCCAGAACGACCAGACCTGTCTGACCCACGAATTGTGGGAAGACCTCAGCACCCAGATCTTCGATTTCCTGAACGGCATCAGCCTCGGCGATCTGGTACATCGACGCGGCGTACAGGAGGTCAGCGCGCGGCAGGACAACCTGCAGAAGGGCAAGCCGTTCGTCGCCGTGGTGGCCGCCGCGGACCGTCTCAATCAGTAACTCCAGTTTCAGGCCCGGGCATGCGCCTGCCCGGGTATGCGCCTGCCAGGTATGCACCTGATGGCCTATCTCGATCATAACGCGACCACGCCGCTCGCCCCCGAGGCGCTGGAGGCGATGCTGCCGTATCTGCGCGAGCGCTTCGGCAATCCCTCGAGCGCGCATCGCGCCGGGCGCGACGCGCGTGACGCGATCGAGCGAGCGCGGGCGCAGGTCGCGACCCTGGTCAACGCCCGTCCCGAGGAGATCGTCTTCACCAGCGGCGGGACCGAGGCGAACAATCTCGCGCTGAAAGGGATCGCGGCGGTATATCCGAAGGGCGGCATCGCGGTCAGCGCAATCGAGCACGCATCGGTGCTGGCGCCGGCGCGCGCATTGGCGCAACAGGGACGGCGCGTGCGCGAGATCGGCGTCGACCGTGAGGGCCGTGTCACCGCAGCGTCGCTGGGCGACGCGCTGGGCGGCGATCCCTGCCTGGTGTCGGTGATGGCCGCGAACAACGAGACCGGCGTGATCCAGGACATCGCCGCGCTCGCCGGCGCAGCGCGCGCGGCGGGTGCAATCGTGCATTGCGACGCGGTGCAGGCCGCCGGCAAGAT
>CAZJKV010000189.1:0-2616 GCA_964546765.1 uncultured Chromatiales bacterium | reverse complement strand
GAGGTGCCGGTCGGCGAGGCGATGCTCGGCAGGGTGGTCAATCCGCTCGGCCAGCCGCTCGACGGCAAGGGCCCGATCAAGACCGACGCCAGTTCGCCGATCGAGAAGGTCGCGCCGGGCGTGATCTGGCGCAAGTCGGTCAGCCAGCCGGTGCAGACGGGCCTCAAAGCGATCGACACCATGGTGCCGGTGGGCCGCGGCCAGCGTGAGCTGATCATCGGCGACAGGCAGACCGGCAAGACCGCGGTGGCGATCGACACCATCATCAATCAGCGCGACACGGGCGTGAAGTGCATCTACGTGGCGATCGGCCAGAAGCAGTCGTCGATCGCCGGTGTGGTGCGCAAGCTCGAGGAATTCGGCGCGATGGATCACACCATCGTCGTCGCCTCGCCCGCCGCCGAGTCGGCGGCGCTGCAGTACATCGCCCCCTACGCCGGCTGCGCGATGGGCGAATACTTCCGCGACAAGGGCGAGGACGCGTTGATCATCTACGACGACTTGACCAAGCAGGCCTGGGCGTATCGCCAGGTATCGCTGCTGCTGCGGCGCCCGCCGGGCCGCGAAGCGTATCCGGGCGACGTGTTCTACCTGCATTCGCGCCTGCTGGAGCGCGCTGCGCGCGTCACTGCCGAGTTCGTCGAACACGCCACCGACGGCAAGGTCAAGGGCAGGACCGGTTCGCTGACCGCGCTGCCGATCATCGAGACCCAGGCCGGCGACGTCTCGGCGTTCGTGCCGACCAACGTGATCTCGATCACCGACGGCCAGATCTACCTCGAGAGCGACCTGTTCAATGCCGGTATCCGTCCCGCGATCAACGCCGGTCTGTCGGTGTCGCGTGTCGGCGGCGCGGCGCAGACCAAGATCATCAAGAAGCTCGGCGGCGGCGTGCGACTCGACCTGGCGCAATACCGCGAACTCAAGGCCTTTGCCCAGTTTGCCTCCGACCTCGACGAGACGACCCGCAGGCAGCTTGAACGCGGCCAACGCGTCACCGAACTGATGAAACAGAAACAGTATGCCCCGCTCAGCGTCGGCGAGCAGGCGGCGTCGCTGTTCGCGGCGAATCAGGGCTTTCTCGATGACGTCGAGATCA
This sequence comes from uncultured Chromatiales bacterium, assembly GCA_964546765.1. GTDB lineage: Bacteria > Pseudomonadota > Gammaproteobacteria > SZUA-140 > SZUA-140 > JAITWN01. The sequence goes on along the minus strand of CAZJKV010000189.1, from coordinate 1,517 downwards.
GCAAGATCGGCAGCTTCGAGTCCGCGCTGCACAGCCACATGCGCAGCAAGCACGGCGACCTGATGGAAAATCTCGACAAGACCGGCGACTACAACGGTGACATCGAGAAGGAACTGACTTCGGCGCTCGAATCCTTCAAACAGAGCAAGCTCTGGTAAGCGGGGAACTGGCATGGCAGTCGGAAAAGAAATCCGCGTAAAGATCAACAGCATCAAGAATACGCAGAAGATCACGCGGGCGATGGAGATGGTCGCCGCGAGCAAGATGCGCAAGGCCCAGGATCGCATGGCGACCGCGCGGCCCTATGCCGAAAAGATGCGCAATGTGGTCGCGCATCTGGCCCATGCCCATCCCGAATACCGCCATCCGTACATGCAGAACCAGGACGGCTCAAACGTCGGCCTGATCGTCATCTCGACCGATCGCGGCCTGTGCGGGGGCTTGAACGGCAACATGTTCCGCATAGTCGTCAACGCGATGAAGGGCTGGCATGACGAAGGCCGCAAGATCGAGCTGTGCACGATCGGCACCAAGGGCGCCGGCTTCTTTTCCCGTTACGGCGGCAATGTCGTCGCCCAGACCGGCCATCTCGGCGACAAGCCGCAGATCGCCGATCTGATCGGTACCGTCAAGGTGATGCTGGATGCCTATAACGAAGGCAGGATCACCCGGCTCTACCTGGTATTCAATGAATTCGTCAACACGATGACACAGCGCGCGAAGGTCGAGCAACTGCTGCCGATCGTACCCAGCGACGACGAGACGCTCAAGCATCACTGGGACTACCTCTACGAGCCCGAGGCTAAGGAAGTCCTGACCGAACTGCTGAACCGTTACATCGAGTCGCTGGTTTACCAGGGCGTGGTCGAGAACCTCGCCTGTGAGCAGGCCGCGCGCATGGTTGCGATGAAGGCCGCATCCGACAATGCCGGCAACCTGATAGACGACCTGCAGCTGGTCTACAACAAGGCGCGGCAGGCGGCGATCACCCAGGAGATCGCTGAAATCGTCGGCGGCGCGGCGGCAGTTTGAGAAACTTAGAAGGGAACCAGGAAATGACTTCAGGAAAAATCGTACAGATCATCGGCGCCGTCATCGACGTCCAGTTTCCGCGCGGCACCATGCCGAAGGTTCATGACGCCTTGCTGGTCGACGACGTTAATCTGACCCTCGAGGTCCAGCAGCAGCTCGGCGACGGCGTCGTGCGCACGATCGCGATGGGCTCGTCTGACGGTCTGACCCGCGGCAAGGCGGTCAGCAGCACCGGCGCGCCGATCTCGGTGCCGGTCGGCACCAAGACGCTGGGCCGCATCATGGACGTGCTCGGCGAGCCGATCGACGAGGCCGGCCCGATCGGCGAGACCGAGCGCTGGGCGATCCATCGCAAGGCCCCGAGCTACGAGGACCAGGCCGGCAGCACCGAGCTGCTCGAGACCGGCATCAAGGTCATCGACTTGCTGTGTCCGTTCGCCAAGGGCGGCAAGATCGGTCTGTTCGGCGGCGCCGGCGTCGGCAAG
>CAZJKV010000188.1:0-2635 GCA_964546765.1 uncultured Chromatiales bacterium | reverse complement strand
CCCCGAGGTACGGAATTTTTCGATGACGTCGTGGACCTTGCCAATCGCGTAGGGCTTCGCGATGAATGCGCCGGCGCCGAGCTCCATCGCCCGTTTGACGTTATCCATCGTGGTATGGGCGCTGACCATGACGATGAACATGTCCGGATGCTGGAGTTTCAGTCTCGGCATCAGGTCGAAGCCGTTGCAGGCCGGCATCTCGATATCGAGAAACACGACGCCCGGCTTGATGCTCTCGAGCGTCGATTCGGCGACGTCTTCGTCGGTCAGCGAGCGGATATCGGAATAGCCGAGATTCCTGAGGATGCTTGTCAGCAGGCTGCGCGCCGACATGTCGTCATCGATAACGGTGATTGCGGTCTGCTTCATTTGTCAGTTCCCCTTTCGACTGTTCCCTGCGCCTGTATCAGGATCTCCCTGATCTCCATCGCCACGCCACCCGTGAGCTCCGCGACCATGTCGCCGCGCCCCTCGATCAGGGCCGCTTCCAGAGCGCCGGCGCGCTCGCCGAGCGCGTGCCAGCCAAAACCGCCGGCCGCGCCCTTGAGACGATGCGCCATCGCGCGCAGCGTCTCCGGATCGCCGGCCATGCCCTCGCGCTCCGACGCCTCCCATTCCGGCAGCACGCATGCGAGCGCCTCGAGAAATTCCGCGCGCGCCGCCTGGTAGCCCGGGTCATCATCGAGCGAATGCCCGATCGACCCCGGCCGCGACAGGACATCGCCCGCGAGATAGTTGCCAAGCGTCGCGAGGAATTGCGCGCGATCGAGCGGCTTGGTCAGAAAGTCGTTGCAGCCGGCCGCGACGCAGCGTTCGCGCTCGCCCTCGAGCGCGCTCGCCGACAGCGCGATCACCGGCCGCGCGAAACCGGTCATGCGCAGCCATTCGACGGCCTCGAGTCCGCCCATCTCCGGCATCTGCAGATCGGTCAGCATCAGGTCGAAATCGCCGGCCAGGGCCTGTTCGACCGCGTCCCTGCCGTTGTCGACCTCGACGATCTCGATCTCCTGGTCGCGCAGGTACAGCGCGATCAGGCGCCGGATGTTCGGGTCGTCCTCGGCGAGCAGCACGCGGCCGCGCAGACCGGTCGCCATCGCCGGCGCGGCGGCGACCTCGTGACGGGGCGGCACCTCATGCACCAGGTCATCATCGCCGATCGCGCCGCAATCGAGCGTGACGGTGAAACGGCTACCCTCGCCCGGCACGCTGTCGACCGCGATCTCGCCGTTGAGCCGCTCGGCGAGTTCCTTCGAGATATGCAGGCCGAGTCCGGTGCCGCCGAACTTGCGCGTCGTCGACGCATCGGCCTGCGTGAACGGCTTGAACAGGCGCGCGCACTGCGTCCTGGACAGGCCGACGCCGGAATCAACGACGCTGAACGCGAGCCGCCCGCGGGCCGTGTCGAAGGAGACCTCGATCCTCACGCTGCCGCGCTCGGTAAACTTGACCGCATTGCTGCACAGGTTCAGCAGGATCTGTGCGAGCCGGGTCGGGTCGGTGTCGATCTCGCGCGGCAACGGAAAACGGTAATCGACGCTGAACGCGAGACCCTTCTGGCGCGCGTGCATCTCAATCACCGAGGTGACCTGCGTGACGACGTCGAACGGCGAGGCGCGCACGATCTCAAGCTGCAGCCGGTTCGAGTTGAGCTTGGACAGATCGAGGATGTCGTTGATGATCTCGAGCAGGTGGCGGCCGGTGGTGAAGATCGTCGCGACTGCCTCGCGGCGCTCGGCATCCGGCAGCGACTCGTCGTGCAGCATCTCGGCGAAGCCGATGATCGAGGTCAGCGGGGTGCGGATCTCGTGACTCATATTCGCGAGGAAACGGCTCTTGGCCTCGTTCGCGGCCTCGGCGTCGGCACGCGCCTGGTCCAGTGCCGCGGTGCGTTCGTCGACGATGCGTTCCAGGTCGCGGTTCTGCTCGTGGATGTAGCGGTAGAGCTCGTGGTTCTCGATCGCGTTGGCCGCGTTCGACAGGATCATCGACAGCACCTGCTGCAGTGCGTCGCGCAGCTCGGCCGCACCCTTGTCGAGAAACCCGATGAACATCCCGCGGATGCGCGAGCGCGTCGCGATCACCTGCATGACCAGCGTGTGTCGATCGTCCGCGGTGCGCACCATCACCGGGCGGGACTGGTTCAATGCCCACGCAAAGGCGCCGCGCTCGATCTGGTGATCGATCTCGCGCTCGATCGCGGCGCGCTTTTCCTCCGGGAAGCAGTCGTAGAGCTTGAAGTCGTGATCCTTCTCGTCGATGCGCAGGAAGACGTATTTCCGGTAGCCGAAAAGCTCACCGAGGCGGGGGCCGATGTCGCGCAGTACCGAGAACGGGTCGTTGCTGTCGCGCAGGGTGGCCCCGGTATCGACCATGCCGGCGCCGATCTCGAGCGCCTCGATGAACCATCCACGCAGGAACTCGAGTTCGCGGACGTGCGACTCGATATCGGTCGCATGCGCCGGTTGCGCCATCACGCCGCCTTCCCGATGATCATCCCGATCGCGTCCTCGTACTGGCTCTCGAGCTGCCTCAGGATCCACGGCAGCACCGTCACCGGCAGTTGCAGCCGGTCCCAGGCGCGCGCGTCGAGCGGCGGCACGAAGCGCTCGCCGCTGGCGCCCGCATCGAGGGCGTG
>CAZJKV010000187.1:0-2639 GCA_964546765.1 uncultured Chromatiales bacterium | reverse complement strand
CCACTCAACTATTCCGGTAGACCTCGCGGCGATGCGCAACCTTGACGACCACGATCAGGACACTGTCGTCGTTGATCTCGTAGATGATGCGATAGACGCCCTGCCGGATCCGATAGCGCTCCAGGCCCGACAGTTTCTCACAGCCGGCGGGGCGGGGATCTTCGGCGAGCGCGCGGATACGATTCAGGATCCTTGCGACATCCCGCGGGGGCAGGGTGCGCAAATCCCTGGCGACTGATTTCTTGAAGACCAGTTCATAACTTGCCATGCGCCTTCAGGTCCTTGAGCAGCGCTTCATAGGAGATCTCGGGTTCGGCATTGCGCTCCTCGAAGGCCGCCAGATCCTCCTGGTCCTCACGCAGCGCCTGCCGCACCGCATCATTGACGATCTCCGACACTGACTTGTGACTGTGCGCTGCCTTGAGCCGGATGGCCTGGTGCAGTCCCGGTTCGAAATAGATCGTGGTGCGCTTCGATGCCTGTTCGCTCATGGGACGGCCCTCCAAATCATGGCACTATAGCGACATAACGTCATGACGACAAGACGTCGTGGTACTATCGGACTATCGGGGTCGGACCACCACAAGTTATTGAGTTGAAATTAAATGTGCATGAAAAACAGGGCGGATTTCTGCTTAAAGGGGTAATTTTTGGGTAAAAAATCCCCCATTAAGAATTCGGTCCCACCGCGTTAGGCCTGGCATTTCCGGCCCGAAAATACCCATTTAAGGCAAGAATCAAGCGATTTCTCAGCATGTTTTTTAGATGGTTCATGTAGTTGCCGTGGTCCGACCCCGCAGGTACCAGGTGATCGCGGCCCAGTCGTAGAGGGCATGGACGAGGCAGGCGATCAGGAGGTTGCCGGTCAGTTGGTAGAGCAGGCCGAGATACAGGCCCATCAGCGTCGCGAGCACGAAATAGGCCGGCGTGATTGCGTGCACGAGCCCGAAGCACAAGGACGCGAGTAACAGCGCCGCGCCGGCCCCGAAGAGCTGTTCGAACCCCGCCTGCACGACGCCGCGAAACAGCAACTCCTCGCCGAAGCCGGCGAGCAGCGACACCGCGATGATCGCCCCCTGGCCTGCGCCCCGGAATAGCAGGTCCAGCACCTGATGCACCCTGTCGAGCAGCCGCTGAACCCACGCGAACGACTGGCGTGACAGCCACCACGCCAGCACGAGCGGCGGCACGGTCGCGAGTACGCTGATCGCCAGGGCCTCGCCGTCGAACCACAGGTCGTGCCACGGACTCAGTCCGAAGAGCAGCCCCAGCAGCAGCGCGAACGGAATCATCGCGCCCTGAAACAGCAACGCGGCGATCAGAGGACTTCGGGCGAAGAGTTCGTTGAACCTCATCGAGCGTCTTGCCGCACTCTCATCTTCGTGGCAGCAGGCACCACGCCGGTCAGACTCCGTTCATCTATTCGCTGCTACAGCCGCTTGCCGGCCAGCGTCGGCGTCTTGTCCGTGCGCGTCTCGAGCTTGAGCTGAGTAATCAAGCGGACCGCGCCTTCCGTGTGCAGCGTCGCATGGATCCGGTCAACCGCGACAAGGATGTCCTCGAGTCGGCCCTCGATGTTGGTGCCCGATGCGTGCGGCTCGATCAAGAGATCGAATTCCCGCAGGACCTCGAGCACGCGCGTGATCTCGCGCCGCACCGAGACGCCGCTCCCGATCGGGATCACCTGGATTTCAGCAGTGGCATACATGGAGGATTTGTACCACAACCCTCGGGATCACACCACGACAAGCCGCCACCGTCGTCCGGCAAAGACACTTGATCCATCCTCCGCACCCGGATAGTTTCCCTGAAAGAGGGCGACCATGCACACCAGACCAGGCACCGACCAGCACATCACCGATACGCGGGCCATGTTCTCGCACACATGCCTGCTGATCGCCCTCCTGTGTGCCGGGCTCGGCCTGTGGATCGGCCTGCAGCGCGAAACGGACGCGATGGCACCCGATACGCGGACGTTCGTCACACAGGCCGACACGCGGACATTCGTCACCCAGGCCGAAGTGTTCATCCACCCGCTGTGTCTCGACCGCTCCAGCGGACTTCGCATCAACGCCGGCTTCTGGTGCGAAGAGGCATTCGCCGACATCGGGATCGAACGCTCGGGTAATGGCGACGCTGCCTACTACTCGGCGGACCGGCCGCCGGACGGGGATAGCCATAGGCTGGGCTACGTCGGCTACCGCGTCGCGTGGCGCAGGTTCGATGAAGAGTCAGCGGTCAAGAACGTCCTCCTCGAGGTCTCCGACAGCGGTGGCGGCACCGGCATATTCAGCCGCCTGCTCCTGATGGAAAAGCGGGAGGACAGCATGTACCGGGAATTGCTGCGCATCCATGGCGGCGACCGCTGCAACGACGGCGTCATGCGACTGATCAGCATCACCCCAGAGGAAGTCATCTACAGCACTGCCGCGACGCCATTCCGGCTGCTGAACCCGGTTGATGGCAGCGACTGGCGCATGCTGTCTCTGTACGAAATGCTCGCGGACGGCAGCCGTCCCATCAAACGCCCCGCGACTTTATCGGGCTGGCAGCCCTACAAGCAAATCGCCCACTGCGCCATCTGTTGCGAAGGCGACCTGATCCGGCGCTACGACATCGCGCAGGAGACGAACGAGGTC
>CAZJKV010000186.1:0-2643 GCA_964546765.1 uncultured Chromatiales bacterium | reverse complement strand
GCCTGGAGCGGGGGCGCGGGGCCGGTGCCGTGCCGGGTCATCCGGGTCGTCCGCGCGCGCGAGCTGTGGGACCGCATCATGCGAGCGACCTATGACTACGCCGAGCCGGGCGTGTTGTTCATCGACCGCATCAACGCGCAGAACAACCTTCATTACCGCGAGCGGATCAGCGCGACCAACCCATGTGGAGAGATTCCGTTGCCGCCCTACGGCGCCTGCGACCTCGGATCGCTGAACCTGGTGCGCTTCGTGCGCGATCCCTTCGCCGCCGCTGCGTCCTTCGACTTCGACGCGCTCGCAGCCGCCGCGCGTACCGCGACCCGGATGCTCGACAACGTCATCGACGTATCGCATTTTCCGCTCGACCGGCAGGCAGCGCAGGCGCGCGGCACGCGCCGCGTCGGCCTCGGCATGACCGGCCTCGCCGATGCGCTGATCATGCTCGGCATCACCTATGGCGAGCCGTCGTCGCTCGAGTTCGCCGCTACGGCGATGCGGACGATCTGCCATGCCGCCTACCGCGCATCGATCGAGCTCGCGCGCGAGAAGGGCGTGTTCCCGTTCTACGAGCGCGGGCCGTATCTCGCATCGCGCTTCGTCGCGACGCTGCCGGCGGATATCCGCGACGGCATCGCGCAGCACGGTATCCGCAACAGCCACCTGACCGCAATCGCGCCGACCGGCACTATCAGCCTGCTCGCGAACAACGTCTCGAGCGGGCTTGAGCCGGTGTTCGATTTTTCGTATCGCCGCCGCGTCCTCGAACTCGACGGCAGCTATAGCGAGTATCCGCTGCGCGATCACGCCGACGTCTTGTGGCAGTCGCTCTGCCCCGGACGGAACGACCGGCCCCCGCCGTTCATTGACGCCCGCCGGATCGCGCCCCGCGCACATATCGACATGCAGGCCGCGGTGCAGCCGTTCATCGACAACGCGGTGTCGAAGACCGTCAACATCCCCGCGGACTTCGCGTTCGACGCGTTTCGCGAGGTCTACGCCTATGCCTATGACCGGGGCCTGAAGGGCTGCACGACCTTCCGGCCGAATCCGGTCACCGGCGCGGTGCTGAGCGCGGCGGGCGACGGCTTCGACCATGGCCGCCATTGCTGCGACCTGGAGCGGGAGGCGGACTGAGCCCTGGCCGCCGGTGACTCCTGAGCAAAAACTAAATACAATCGGGAGGATGTCGCAATATACCGGCTAAGCTCCCAACGGAAGCCCCAGATGAATCCTACGCACCCTATCGCCTCACGCGCCGCCCGCCTGGTCGGCAGCCTCTTGATCTCGCTGGCGGCGGTTTCCTGCGCCACGACAGACGGGGTGCGCGACGACGCCGCCCGTGCCGAGACAGAGACGGGACGACTCGATATTGCGCTGCTGCATCCGATGGCGCAGGCAATCGCCCGGGTCGGCGCGCCGGAGTGCGCAGCCAAGGTCCACGAGGCCGCGATCTACCTGATCGTTGATACCGAGAGCGGCGCGATCGTGCACTCTGGCAGCGACGACCTCTACAGCTTTTCGCTAGAGGTCATCGACCCGGACGGGATGACATCCTATGTGTCGCTCAATATCGCGCCCGGCGAGGACGCGGCCTGCGCGATCAGTTACGAGATCGTGACGCCGGTCGGGCGGGATTGCGCAGGCGTCGCGGAAACGCTGTGGCCGGGCGCCGTCCCCGGGAACCCGCTGCGCAAGAACACCATCCCGATCGCGCTCGGGGACGGCCAGACTGCGCTGCTACATCCGGTCGGCGACGCCTGTCTCGTGATCCGCAAGGAGATCATCCCCTGACGCGTATGGCCCCCCCGCAGCGCGCTGATGAACGGCGGGACGATGTAGCCGGGGATCTCCTCCGCCGGGTCAGTCGCCGCGGGCGAGGGCGTCGTCGGACAGGAACAGCTTCGGGTCGACGCGCGCATCGTTCAGGCTGACGGTCCAGTGCAGGTGCGGCCCGGTGACGCGGCCGGTCGCGCCGATCGTGCCGATCGATGCGCCGCGTGCTACCTGGTCGCCTTCGCGCACATGGATCTCGTCGAGGTGGCAATACAGCGTGACGAGGCCGCGGCCGTGGTCGAGGAACACCGTCTTGCCGTTGAAGTAGTAATCACCGGTATTGATGACCCGGCCCTTCGCCGGCGCGAGCACCGGGGTGCCGGTCTCGGCCGCGATGTCGAGGCCGCTGTGCGGGCGGCGCGGCTCGCCGTTGAAGACGCGGCGCAGGCCGAAGGCGCTGCTCTCGCGCCCCTCGGCCGGCAGGCTGAACGGCAGCTCGGCGATCAGTTCATCGCTCCAGTGCGCGAAGGCCGCATTGATACGCGCTGTTTCGCGGAAGATGCGGTCGAGGACCTCCTTCGGCGGCGTCACCATGCGCTGATCGGACAGCGTGATGTGCTGGGTCTCGTACGCCCGGTCCTGGACCTCGAAGGCGATACGCCGGCCGGCGCCGGCGCGGATCTCGATCTCGTGGCGGCCCGGCTTCGCCTCCAGCGGGATCCCGACGACCGCGATCCAGCCGTTCGTATCCTCGAGCGTCATAACCCGCCGGTCGTCATAGAACACCTCCGGGACCGGTCCGCCGTCGTGCGCGAGCGGCAGCAGCACGACGCCGCCTGGCGCCGCGAGTTCGCGCGGCAGATCGAGCGC
>CAZJKV010000185.1:0-2686 GCA_964546765.1 uncultured Chromatiales bacterium | reverse complement strand
AAGAAGCTGCCCGAGGAAATGGCCAAGCAGAAGGACATCTTCGTCACCGGCGCGACCGCGCGCGGCGTCCAGGCGAAGACCGCGGAGTATATCTTCGACCTGATGGACAAGTTCGCCGGCTACGGCTTCAACAAGTCGCATTCGGCGGCCTATGCGCTGATCGCCTACCAGACCGCGTGGCTGAAGGCGCATCATCCCGCGGATTTCATGGCCTCGGTGCTGTCCGCCGACATGGACAATACCGACAAGGTTGTGATGCTGATCGACGAGTGCAGGAGCATGGGCCTCGAGGTGTTGCCGCCGGACATCAACCGCTGCGAGGCCGCTTTCACCGTCAATGACGATTGCACCATCCTCTACGGTCTCGGCGCCATCAAGGGCGTCGGCACCGCTGCACTGGGCGGCATCGTCGCCGAACGCGCTGACAAGGGCGCGTATGCTGACCTGTTCGACCTGTGCCGCCGCATCGACCTGCGGCGCGCCAACCGCCGCTTGCTCGAGGCCCTGATTCGCGCCGGCGCGCTCGACGTGCTCGACGCGAATCGCGCCCGTTCGATGCAGCTGTTGCCGGAGGCCCTGCAGTGGTCCGAGCGGCAACTGCGCGACAGCGAGGTCGGCCAGGACGACCTGTTCGGCGCCGGCGGCGTGTCGATCCGCGAGGAGGCCGGTCATGACGCGGCGCTGAATTGTGTGGTGCCCGATTGGAGCGAGGAACGCCGCCTGCAGGGCGAAAAGGACACCCTCGGCCTCTACCTGACCGGGCATCCGATCGAACGCTATCGCGCCGAGCTCACGAGCTTCGTCTCGTCGTCGATCGCCGGTCTCCGGCCGTCGTCGGACCAGGCCGTCGTCGTGGCCGGTCTCGTCGTTGCGCTGAGAATGATGAACAGCAGGCGCGGTGACCGCATTGCGTTCATGACGCTCGATGACCGCAGCGGTCGTATCGAGATCGGCGTGTTCGCCGAGGCCTATCAGCGTCATCGCGACCTGCTGGTCAAGGACCGGCTGCTGGTCGTCGAGGGCACGGTGAGCGTCGACGAGTATTCCGGCGGATTCCGCATGAGCGCGGACCGGATCCTCGACATCGATCACGCCCGCGCGGTCTATGCCCGCGGACTGGAGATCGACATCCGCAACGATCGCGACGCCAACGCGCTCACGCGCGCGCTGGCCGGCATCCTGGAGCCGTTTCGCGCGGGCATCTGCCCGGTGTGGATCAACTACCGCGGCCGCGCGGCCAGCGCCCGGATGACCCTCGGCCAGGAATGGAAGGTCAATCCGACCGACGAGCTGCTGCATCGACTCTCCGAAGTCGCGGGCGAGGACGGCGTCCGCGTGCTTTACTGACCCCTGGCACCACCCGCTCCAGCGACTATAATGGACCGATTCGACCACGACAGCCGCGCTGACTATCAAACATGATAAACAAGACCAACTATCTGGATTTCGAACAGCCGATCGCGGAGCTTGAGGAAAAGATCGAGGAGCTGCGCTATGTCGGCAACGACCAGGAGATCAACATCAACGAGGAGATCACGCGTCTCGAGGCCAAGGCGCGTTCGCTGACCGAGTCGATCTTCTCGTCGCTGACCTCATGGCAGATCGCGCAGCTGGCCCGTCATCCGCAGCGTCCCTACACGCTCGACTACGTCGAGCGCATCGTCACCGATTTCGAGGAGCTGCATGGAGACCGGCGCTATTCCGACGATGCCGCGATCGTCGGCGGCATCGGTCGTCTCGAGGGCCGCCCGGTCATCATCATCGGTCACCAGAAGGGACGCGACGTCAACGAGAAGGTCAGGCGCAACTTCGGCATGCCGCGCCCCGAGGGCTATCGCAAGGCGCTGCGCCTGATGGGGCTCGCCGAGCGCTTCCACTTGCCGGTCGTCACCTTCATCGACACGCCCGGCGCCTATCCCGGCGTCGGCGCCGAGGAGCGCGGCCAGTCCGAGGCGATCGCGCGCAACCTGCGCGTGCTGTCGGGCCTGAAGACGCCGGTCGTCTGCATGGTTATCGGCGAGGGCGGATCGGGCGGCGCGCTCGCGATCGGCGTCGGCGATCGCGTCATGATGCTGCAGTACAGCACCTATTCGGTGATCTCGCCGGAAGGCTGCGCGTCGATCCTGTGGAAGAGCGCCGCGAAGGCCTCCGATGCCGCCGAGGCGATGGGCATCACCTCCAAGCGACTGAAGGAGTTGAACCTGATCGACGAGGTCATCGAGGAACCGCTCGGCGGCGCGCACCGCAACATCGACGCGACCGCGCAATCAATTCGCAAGGCGCTGGTCGGGGCGCTGGCGAGTCTCGACGACCTGACGCCGGAGGCGCTTGTCGAGGCGCGCTACCAGCGGCTCATGAGCTACGGTGTCTACAAGGGCTGAGCGCGCGGACAGCGACTGCCTGACCCGGCCATTCGCCGATCTCCGCGAGCACCTGCCGGACGTCCGCCGTTATCGCGTCGCCTTCAGCGGCGGACTCGATTCCTCCGTTCTCCTCCATGTCTGCGCGCGTTTGCGCGACGATCTGTCCGCGGACATCAGCGCGATACACATCGATCATGCCCTGCATCCGGACGCCGCGCAGTGGGCCAGCCTGTGCGAGGCGCTGTGCGCGCGGCTCGAAATCCCGCTGACCGTGATCCGGGTCGATGCGCGACCCGGTCGCGGCGAGAGTCCCGAGGCCGCCG
>CAZJKV010000184.1:0-2741 GCA_964546765.1 uncultured Chromatiales bacterium | reverse complement strand
TGTTCAAACATGTGGCGCGCCGCGTCCGCCTGGCGCCGCAGCGCGCGGCGCATCGCCGCCGGGTCGAGATCGCGCACGCCGGCTGACAGCAGGCTGACCTCGCGCGCGAACGGCAGGCCGGCGAGTCGCATCAGGTCCGTATCCTCGACGAAGAAACCCGCCAGTTCGGCGCGCAGGCGTTGCGCGAGCCCGGCCGCCATGTCGATGATCTCCGCGTCGCGCGGCGTACCGGCCAGCATCACGAGGATGCGGCTTATGACATCAGCGTCCGGATCCCGCATCTTCATGGGTCTCGGCGATGGGCCTGACGAACTCGTGGCGCAGATCGGCGAACGCCCGCAGGCAGTTCTCGACGCGCTGGTTGATGCTGCCATCGGAGAACTCACCCTGTGCGTCGCGTTCGCCGGCCTCGAGTCCGGTCAGCAGCGCCATCGCTTCATCGACGGTGCGCACCGGCCAGACATGGAAGTCACCCCGGACGGCCGCATCGACGACCGCCTGCTTCAGCATCAGGTGCGGGATGTTCGCCGCGGGGATCAGAACGCCCTGCAGCTCGTTCAGGCCGCGGCCCTCGCAGATGTCGAAGAAACCCTCGACCTTTTCGTTGACGCCGCCGATCGCCTGCACCTCGCCGTGCTGGTTGACCGATCCGGTGATCGCGAGCGACTGTCGCAGCTCGACGCCGGCGAGTACCGAGAGCAAGGCGCACAGCTCCGCGACCGACGCGCTGTCGCCTTCGACCGGGCCGTAGGATTGCTCGAACACCAGGCTCGCCGACAGCGACAGCGGACGGTCGAGGCAGTAGCGGGCGGAGAGATACGAGGCGAGGATCATGACGCCCTTGGAGTGGATCGCGCCGCCGAGTTCGGACTCGCGCTCGATGTCTATGATCTCGCCCTCGCCGAGACGCGCGTTTGCGGTGACGCGCACCGGTGTCGCGAACGACTGGTCGCCGAGATCGAGGACCGACAGCGCATTGATCTCGCCGATCCTCGCACCGTCGGTGTCGATCATGACGATATCGCGCTGTATGTTCTCGTGGATCCGCTTGCGCAGGCCGTCGGCGCGGCGGATGCGCAGCGCGATCGCCTTCTCGACGTCTTCGCGGGTGACCTGCTCGCGCGCCGAGTCGCGGGCCCAGTAATCGGCCTCGCGCAGCAGGTCGGTCAGGTCCTGCAGCCTGGCGCTGAGTTTCTCCGCATCCTCCGCTAGCCGCGCGCACTGCTCGATGACCCGGGCGACCGCCGCGCGATCCAGCGGCATCAGCGACTCGCGCCGTGCGAGGGTCGCGAGCAGGCGGGCATATAGCCGATCATTGTCCGCGCCGCGCTCGATGTCGTGCTCGAACTCCGCGGTGACCTTGAACAGGTCGGTGAAGTCCGGATCGTAGGCGCGCATCAGGTAATACAGCAGGCGCTCGCCGAGCAGGATCACCTTGACGTTCAGCGGGATCGGCTCCGGATCGAGGCTGACCGTGCTGATGACGCTGAAGATCTGTCCCAGCGACTGGATGCGCACCTCACGCGCGAGCAGCGCGCGCTTGAGCCCCTCCCAGGCATAGGGCTGGCTCAGCACCCTGCGCGCGTCGAGGATCAGGTAGCCGCCGTTGGCGCGATGCAGCACGCCCGGCTTGATCAGTGAGAAGTCGGTGATCAGCGCGCCCATGTGGGTCAGGTGATCGATACGCCCGGTCAGGTTCTGGTACAGCGGCGTGTCCTCGTAGAGGACCGGGACGCCCGACGTCGCGCTGTTGTCGACCATGACATTGATCTGGTAACGGCGGAACGACGGCTTTTCGGTCAGCGTGACGCCGAACAGCGTCGCCGGTTCTTCGTGGCTGCGGAATTCCTGCAGGTGCTCGATGACGTCGGCCTGCGCCGCGTCGAGGTACTCGAGCACCGCTGGTATGTCCTCGTATTTCTTCCTGACCTCGTCGATGAGGTGTCCGACGGCGTAGAGGCCGACCTCCCGGTCCAGGGCCTTGATGCTGTTACGCGATTCGCGCTGCCATTTCGGCATCTGGTGCAGCACGGTGGCGAGCTTGTCGTGCAGTTCCGCGACCTCGCGTTCGATACGCTGTCGCTCGACCTCCGGCAGTTTTTCGTATGCCTCGGGTTCGATGATCTCGCCGTCCTTCACCGGCGCCAGCGCGAAGCCGCCCGGCGTCCGTATCAGTGTGAGGCCGTGCGCGTCGGCCTCCGATGCAAGGTCCGCGAGCGCCTTCTCGCGGGTGTCCTTGATCGACTCCTCGATCTCGCGCGTCCGCGCATGATATTCGTCGGATTCGAACGCGATCCCGATCGCGTTGCGGAGGTCCTCGACCAGCTGGCCCATGTCGCGGCTGAATTCCCGCGCGCGTCCCGCGGGCAGTTCGAGGGCCCGAGGCCGGTCGGGGGCGGCGAAGTTATGGACGTAGCACCAGTCGTTCGGCGGGACACCAGCCGCGGCGCGGGTCACGAGGAAGCGGCGCACGACCGTCTGCATGTCGACGCTGGAAAGCCCGAGGGCGAACAGGTTGTAGCCCTCGTGGCGGATGCCGATCCCGAAATCGAGCGCCTCCATCGCGCGCTGCTGGCCGATGACCGGTTCGATGTCCTCGAGCTCGGTCGTAGTGGCAAAGTCGAAGCGTTCGGGATCGCAGCGCCGGTAGAGCGACGCCGGCGCGAGTGGTTTCATCCTGGTCATCGGAATATCCCTGCCCGTAGTCGGACTTCAATATAACACGCTTCCTCCGGCTCGAC
>CAZJKV010000183.1:0-2742 GCA_964546765.1 uncultured Chromatiales bacterium | reverse complement strand
TGCCAGAACTCCGGCGCGCGACGGGCCGGGTCCGCGCCGCTCTGCATCGCAGACGCCACGGCGGCGCGGGCGCGCAGATACAACGATTCAATCAGGACCGGCTGAATACGCAGCAGGAACGATCGGCGCAAGTCCGGCCATCTCCGCTCGATCGTCGTCCAGGCACGGTCGGGCTCGTCCGCGTACAGTGAGATTTCCGCGTCGGCCACCATCTCGTAGTAGTGCTGGAGGTGGAATCCCTGCTGGGACCAGCGCCCGATTCCCTGCCGGACCTCTCGTCGTGCCTGATCCGGATCGTCGGCCGCGAGCCACGCGATACAGGCAATCCGGGTCCGAAGATTCGTTTCGGCGTACAGCGCGTCGCGATCGCGGGCTTCCTTGATCAATGCCGGCAGCCGGCGTGACAGATCGCTCAGCTCGCCGAGGTAGAACAGCGACAGCAAGGTGTAGAGGTGCGCCGTGTCGAGCTGCCAGGCCACGCCGGTGCATCGCTCGCGCATGAGTTGCGCCGCGTCCTCGCAGAACTGGCGGGCGGCGGCCCACCGGCCCTGCATGTAGGCGGCGCTGCCCTTCGCCAGCGTAACGAGCGCGAGCGCCTCGGGCTGGTCGACGCGCGCTACCAGCCGTTCGGCAATCCCCATCAGCTTCTCGGTGTCCGGCTGGCTGCTGGGGCCGCGGATCGAGCTGTACGCCAGCTCCATCGCCAGCGCTCGCGCGATCCGGTACGGTTCGCCGGTGCGCAGCGCGAGCAGCAGGTGGCGGGCCTGGAATTCCGCGGCGCGAATGTAGTCCACGATGGCCAGGCCGGTCGCGACAGACCAGCAGGCGTCGACCCGCATCAACGCCTCGGCCGAGATCTGGGTCCGATCGCGCTCGCGGAATCCCAGGCCGCGCATCGTGATCCGTAGCCGCTGCACGAGCAGCGCGAGCAGCGCGTGCCACGGCGTACTCGCGAGCTTCAGTCCGACCGTGCTGAGCACGTCGCGGACGACCCGGAAGCCCTCGTCGATATGGCCGCTCTGCAGCAATTGCTCGGCGGCCTGGCGTCGCAGCTCGAGCTGTTCTGCGGTCAGTGCACCTTCGCTCGCCTTCAGGTAGGCCTGGGCTGCTTCATGTCCCCGGCCCGCCTTGGCCAGCGCATCGCCGAGCCGTGCCTCCACCTGCCGCCGAGCCGGTCCGGCCGGACCGTCGAGGTCGAGGGCCAGCCGATAGAGGCGCGCCGCGCGGTCGAAGGCGAGCGCCTCTGACGCCCGGTCCGCCGCCGCAATCGCGTAGGTGGCTGCCCGATCCAGCCGTCCGGCGCTGTGGAAGTGCAGCGCGAGCGTCTCCGGATCCGCGTCCGCCGATTCTGCGAGCACGAGGGCGAGCCGCTCGTGATAATCCCGGAGACTCTCGGGGGACAGCCGGCCGGAGATCGTTTCACGGATCCGGTCGTGATAGATCTCCACCTCCTCCCGCCCTTCGGCGACGCGCGTGCGCGCCAGCCGCGCGGCGCGGAGTGCCGCGAGCGTGACGAGCTCTGCGGACCCGCATTGGGCGACACGGCAGGCGACCGACAGATCCAGCGCGCGGCCGAAGACCGCCAGCACTTCCAGGAGCCGCCGCGCGTCGGGCGGAAGGCTGGAGACGCGGCGCTCAATCAGCGAATCGAGGGTGATTCCGGCAGACTCGGCGGGCGATGTCCGCCGCGCATCGCCGGAGGGGTCCGCCGATTGCGAGTAGCGGACGAGCTGGTCGATGAACAACGGACTGCCGCTCGACTCGCGGGCGATGTCGTCGGCAAGCGCGATCGCCTGGTGGCCTGGCATGCCGATGAGCGTCAGGGCCAGCTCGCGGGCCTCGGCCATGTCGAGCTGTCGGATTTCCAGTTCGCGCGTCAGCGACGGCGAGAGCGTACCTGCCTCGCCCGGCCGGAGCAGGCGGCGCAACAGCACGCTGCTCTCGACTTCCTCGGACCGATAGCAGCCGAGGAGCAGCATGACCGGAGGCTCCGGAGGACTCAGCAGGTCGGCCAGCAGCGCGGCGCTGTCGGCATCACCCCACTGAAGGTCGTCGATGAACAGCACCACCGGGTGCCGATCGCTCAGGCGTGCGATCAGTTCGCGGAACGCGGCAAAGGCGCGGCGCCGGAACTCCTGTGAGTCTGGGATCTCCGGCCCGCGCTGCTTCACCTGCGCGATGGCATCCACACGGCGAAGGCCGGGAAACAGCCGCGCCAGCGCCAGGAGGTCGCGCGGCAGCAGCGCCTGGACCTCCGCGCGAGAGAGGCTCTTCAGGTACCGGCTCAACGAGTCGACGAGGCTGTCGAGCGCCTTGTAGGGCACCGATTCCCGCTCGTAACAGCGCCCGGTCAGCACGACCGCATCGCGGTCCCGCTCCTCCAGCTGCTGCAGGAAGCGCCGGACGAGCAGACTCTTGCCCATGCCGGATCCGCCGTGCACGTAGAGCGTCACAGGCCGTCCGGCCTTGACCGTGCGAAACGCGTCATCCAGCACCTCGAGCTCTCGGCGACGGCCGACGAAGACATCGCCGGCGCGGGACGGCGCGGCGGGAGCCAGCCAGGCTTCGAGACGCGCGGCGCCGAGGCGCCATCGTGGGTCGCTGGCGAGAGGTGGACGAGCGGCGACGCGGACGTGATGGATACATCACCCGCAACCGGCGAACCGCTCGCACGCGTGCACGTCGCCGGAAACGACGCTGTGAGCCAGGCGGTGGAGGCAGCCTCCGCCGCCCATCAGCGCT
>CAZJKV010000182.1:0-2762 GCA_964546765.1 uncultured Chromatiales bacterium | reverse complement strand
TCCGGCTTCTTCTTGCCCATGGCGCGGCGCAGCATGTCGGCGCCACCCAGCGTGTAGCCGGCCAGCACCTGCGCGATCTGCATGACCTGTTCCTGGTACAGGATCACGCCATAGGTCGGCTTGAGGATCGGCTCGAGCTCAGGATGCGGGTAGTTGACCTTCGCGCGGCCGTGCTTGCGGTCGATGAAGTCGTCGACCATGCCCGACTGCAGCGGTCCCGGCCGGAACAGCGCGACCAGCGCAATCAGGTCGTCGAAGCAGTCCGGCTGCAGGCGCTTGATCAGATCCTTCATGCCACGCGACTCGAGCTGAAAAACCGCGGTCGTCGAGCAGGCCTTGAGCAGTTCGAAGGTCGCTGCGTCATCCATCGGCAGGCGGCTGATGTCGACCCGTACGCCCGTGCGAACCTGTAGCGTGCGCACGCAACGGTCGATGATGGTCAGGGTGCGCAGACCGAGGAAGTCGAACTTGACGAGCCCCACCGCCTCGATATCCTTCATGTCGAATTGAGTCACCGGGTTCGCGCCGCCCTGCTCGCAGTACAGCGGCGCGTAATCGGTCAGGGCGGACGGCGCAATGACGACGCCGCCGGCATGACGACCGGCATTGCGCACCAGGCCTTCGAGCTTGAGCGCGAGGTCGATCAGCGTGCCGACCTCCTCTTCCTCGTCATAGCGCCTCTTCAGTTCCTGTTCCGAGTCGAGCGCCTTCTCCAGCGTCATACCGAGTTCGAACGGGATCAGCTTCGCGAGCTTGTCGACGAAGCCGTAGGGGTGACCGAGCACGCGACCGACGTCGCGCACGACGGCCTTCGCCGCCATCGTGCCGTAGGTGATGATCTGCGACACGCGGTCGCGTCCGTAACGCTGCGCAACATACTCTATGACGCGGTCGCGTCCGTCCATGCAGAAGTCGATGTCGAAATCCGGCAGTGACACGCGCTCGGGATTCAGGAAGCGCTCGAACAGCAGGTCGTAGCGGATTGGATCGAGGTCGGTGATGCCGAGCGCCCACGCGACCAGGGAACCGGCGCCGGAGCCGCGGCCGGGACCGACCGGCACGCCGTTCGCCCTGGCCCATCGGATGAAATCCGCGACGATCAGGAAATAACCGGGGAAACCCATCCCGATGATGACCCCGATCTCGTGTTCGAGCCGCGCGCGGTAGTCCTCGAGGCGACCGCCGGCCTCGGAGTACTCCAGGGTCTCGAACCGGTGCGCGAGTCCGGCCCGCGCCTCGGTGACGAAAAAGGTGTTCGTCGTCATGCCGTCCGGCACCGGGAAATCCGGCAGCGCGTTTTCGCCGAAGCTCAGCTCGAGATTGCAGCGACGCGCAATCTCGACCGTGTTCTCGATCGCCTCCGGCAGATCATCGAACAGCTCGGCCATCTCCTGCGGCGAGCGCAGGTATTGCTGTCCGCTGTACTGGCGCAGGCGACGCGGATCATCGAGGGGTCGGCCCTCGTGGATGCACACGCGCGCCTCGTGGGCCTCGAAGTCGCCGGGGGCGAGAAAACGGACGTCGTTGGTCGCGACGACCGGTACGCCCTGCGCGAGCGCCAGTTCGACCGCTTCGTGGATGAATCGCTCCTCGTCCGGCCGGCCGGTGCGCTGCAGCTCGAGGTAGCAGCGCCCGGGAAATTCCCGGCGCCAGGCATCGAGCAGCGCCTGTGACTCGCCGGCGCGGCTGGACAGCAGGGCCTGGCCGATGTCCGACTGGCGACCGGCGAGGACGATCAGGCCGTCTGTGGACCCGGAGAGCCATTCGCGGCGGATCGTCGGGTGCTGGTGTTGCAGGCCCTCGACATAGGCCCTCGTGATCAGCCGGGTCAGGTTCAGGTAACCGCAACGGTCCTGGCACAGCAGTACGACGCGATACGGCTGCTTGGGATCGCTCTCGTTGTACAGCCACAGGTCGACGCCGACGATCGGCTTGACTCCTGCCGCGATCGCGGCCTTGTAAAACTTGACCAACGCAAACAGGTTGCACTGGTCCGTCACTGCGACGGCCGGCATGCCGCCCGCGGCGACCGCCTCAACCAGCGGCTTGACGCGGACAACGCCATCGATCAGCGAATAATCGGTGTGAACCCTCAGGTGGACGAAAGCGGGAGACATGGCCGGTATTCTACCCGCATCCGGTCAATTTCCGTACCGGGGCGAAGCTGCGGCGATGGACCGCGGTGACGCCGAGGCGCTGGAGCGCGGCGACATGGTCGCGGGTCGGATAGCCCTTGTGGCGGCCGAATCCGTAGCCGGGGTATTCGGCCTCGAGGCGGCGCATCTCGCTGTCCCTGGCAACCTTGGCCAGGATCGAGGCGGCAGCGATCGACGCGATGCGTTGATCTCCGCGGATGACCGCGACGGCGGGACAGGCGAGCCGCGGACAGTGCGTGCCGTCGATCAGGGCCGTCTCGGGTACGGGATCGAGGACAGCAACGGCGCGCTGCATCGCGAGCAGGCTGGCCTGCAGGATGTTCAGGCGGTCAATCTCGTCGACCTCGGCGCGGCCGAGCCCGAAACACAGCGCCCGCGCCTCGATCTCCGCGGCGAGCCGTTCACGCCGCGCCGCGCTCAGGGTCTTTGAATCGGCGAGCCCGGGGATCGGCCGCGCCGGATCGAGGATAACCGCCGCGGCGACGACCGGGCCGGCGAGCGGACCGCGACCGGCCTCGTCGACGCCACAAATCTTAATCATAACGCGCTTACTCATGCGGTCTTGAGATAGGGCAGGATCACCTCCGCCGCTTTCCGTGCGGTGTC
>CAZJKV010000181.1:0-2777 GCA_964546765.1 uncultured Chromatiales bacterium | reverse complement strand
TTGCCGGACCCGGTCGGGCCGATCAGCAGGATGTTGCTCTTCGACAGCTCGACGTCGTCCTTTCTGACCCCGAGATCGAGGCGCTTGTAGTGATTGTAAACAGCGACGGACAGGATCTTCTTGGCGCGGTTCTGGCCGATCACATAGTCGTCGAGAATACGGTTGATGTCGCGCGGCAGCGGCAGCTTGGCCCCCTTGACGCCCGGCGATTTCTCCTGGACTTCCTCGCGGATGATGTCGTTGCACAGCTCGACGCACTCGTCGCAGACGAACACCGACGGGCCCGCGATCAGCTTGCGCACCTCGTGCTGGCTCTTGCCGCAGAAGGAACAATAGAGCAGCTTGTCTCCGTCGTCGCCCTTGCCGTGTCTGTCGTCGCTCATGGACTACCCCGCTGCGTGCACTGCCGATTCAGGTACTGCCAGGCGCCCTCAGGCAGCCGACTGCCTGTGTTCCAACACCTTGTCAATCAGACCGTATTCGAGGGCTTCCGTTCCGGTCATGAAGCGGTCGCGGTCGGTATCCTCACGGATCCTGTCCAGGGACTGGCCGGTATGCTTGACGAGGACGTCGTTCAGTCGATCGCGCACCCGCAGGATCTCGCGGGCGTGAATGTCGATATCGCTGGCCTGGCCCTGGAAGCCGCCGAGCGGCTGGTGGATCATGATGCGGGCGTGCGGCAGGCAGAAGCGCTTGCCCGCAGCACCTCCGGCGAGCAGCAGTGCGCCCATGCTCGCGGCCTGGCCGAGGCACATGGTGCTGATATCCGGCTTGACGAATTGCATCGTGTCGTAGATCGACATGCCAGCACTCACCGAACCGCCTGGGGAGTTGATATAAAGGTGAATGTCCTTGTCCGGGTTTTCGGACTCGAGAAAGAGGATCTGGGCGACGACCAGGTTCGCGATATGGTCCTCGACCGGCCCCACGAGGAAGATTACCCGCTCCTTCAGCAGCCTGGAGTAGATGTCATAGGCGCGCTCCCCGCGCGCTGTCTGCTCAACCACCATCGGAACCAGATTCATGCTTGTCATCTTGTTGTCAGTCCTGTAGTCGAGCGGCGCTGCAATAATTTATCGGTCATGCCGCGACGGCGCTTTAAGCCAATTGTACCCGAGCCGGAGCGCGCATGTCAGATGCAAACGGGTCGATTCTCCCGTCCTAGCGTCCTCGCCGCTCCTTCAGCAAGGCCTCGAACGTGGTTGATTCGTCACGAAGCCGGACACGGGAGACGATCCAGTCGACGACCTGGTCCTCGAGCACCAGCTGCTCGATGTTGGCGAGGCGCTCGCGATCGGCGTAATACCACCTGATCGCCTCCTCGGTGTCTTCATAGCTGGACGCGATGAATTCGACGCGCTCCCGTATCTGCTGCGGATCGGCCATGAGCCCCTGCTCCCTGACCACCTCGCGGATCAACATCCCCAGCGCGACCCGGCGGCGCGCCTGTTCCTCGAAGGGCGCACGATCGAGGTGGATATCACCCTCGGGCGTCCCCTGCCGCCGCAGCATTTCATGGGCCTGGCTCATCAAGCTCTCGACCTGGGCATCGACCTGGGCTTGAGGGAGCTGTATCGCGCCATTCGCGCGATACAGGGCGTCGAGCGCCTGGCGCTTGAGTTTCTCACGGATCGCATCCGCCATCTCGTCGTTCATGGTCTTGCGCAGTTCGACGCGCATCGCCTCGATCGTCCCCGCCGGGACATCGAAACTCCGGATGAAGGACTCGTCGATCTCGGGCAGGTGCGGCTCGGAGACCGAATGCACCTTGAGCGAGAACTCTGCGTTCCTGCCTGCGACCTCCGGGACGTGGTAATCATCCGGGAATCTGACCGCGACGTGACGCTCCTCACCGGCCGAAACGCCCACAAATCCCTGTTCAACCTCCGGAATCAGCCGCTTCGCGCCGAGCAGGATCGGCACCCGCTCACCGCGGTTGCCGGGGAATTCCTCGCCTTCGATGGTCCCGATGAAATCGGCGACGACCTGGTCTCCTTCGCCCGCCGGTCGGTCCACCTCGCGCCATTCACCGCGCTGGCTGCGCAGCGTCTCGAGCATGTTGTCGATATCTTCCTCGGTGACCTCGGCGACCGGGCGAACGATCTCGACCTGGTCCAGCGGCGCCAGCTCGACCTGGCCGAGCACCTCGAACAGGGCCTCGTATTCGAAGTCCCTGCCGGGTTCCATGGTCCGGGGCTTGAATCGCGGCATGCCGGCGAGCTGCAGCTTTTCCTGGCTGATCGCCTCGAAAAAGGTGTCGCGGGTGACTTCGTTGACGACCTCCTGCCGCACGATCGGGCCGTAGCGACTCTCGATGACCTTGAGCGGGACCTTGCCGGGCCGGAAGCCCTTGATCTTCGCGGTGCGGGAGAGATTCCTGAGCCGGCTCTCGACCTCGCCCTCTATGCGTTCCGACGGGACCGAGACCGTCATTCGACGCTCGAGCCCCTGGGTTGTTTCTACCGAAACCTGCATGCGCTACCTCACCATTTTATGAAGATTATATATCTCTTCATATATCGACGCAGGCATCATCCTCCCTCTGCACGGGCGATGCCCCGATTTCCGCTAATTATACTATAGCGACACGATCTGCCGACAGACGGGCGGCAGGTCCTGTCGCCCTGGGGATTGGTGGGCCGTGTAGGGATCGAACCTACGACCCGCTGATTAAGAGTCAGCTGCTCTACCAACTGAGCTAGCGGCCCTCACCGCTCACCCCGTGCACCCACGTGGCGTCTTGGCGCGCCTGGGGCGACTCGAACGCCCGACCCACT
>CAZJKV010000180.1:0-2782 GCA_964546765.1 uncultured Chromatiales bacterium | reverse complement strand
CCGACCAGCGCGCCGCGGCCGCTGATGCGCGGCGGCGATCTGCCTTTCACGCACTTCCGTGTCGGCAATCGCAACGTCAAGGGACTGATGGTCGACGGGCAGGTCGCGTGGATCGGGACCTCCGGCGGCATCATTCGCTACGACACCGCGACCGAGGATCACCGGGTATACGACAATCGTGACGACGGCATCCTGTCGAACGGGATCTTTCATGTCAGCAAGCTTGATGACCGGATCGTCGCCGGGACCTACGGCGGCGGCATGTCGCTCTTCGATCCCGCGACCGGCCAGTGGAAGAACTACAATATCCCGGACGGACTCGCGGACCAGTTTGTCTACGGGGTGATCAAGGCCGGCGACGGCGATGTCTGGATTGCGACCTGGTCCGGCGTCAACCGGGTGCGCGGTGGCGACCTCGACGACAAGGACCGCTGGGATACCTTTACCGTCGAGAATACCGGGGGCGGCCTGCCCAATCCGTGGGTCTATGGCCTGAGCGAAGGCAAAAACGGCGACATGTGGTTCGCGACCGAGGAAGGACTCGCCCTTTACAGGGACGGGAAGTGGACGAACTGGCAGCACAAGGACGGCCTCGGGGCGCCGTTCGAGGTCGTCAGGGATTCGATCCAGTTCAATAACGACCCGGCCGCCTATTCCGATCACCATGCGCAGCAGCAGGCGGATCTCGGAATGGAGGAAACGCGGGTCGCCTACAATCCGAATTACGTTATCTCGCTGGTTGTCGATGGCGACGGCATTGTCTGGGCGGGTACCTGGGGCGGTGGGCTGGCGCGCTTCGACGGGCGCGAATGGCGCAATTTTACGACCGCGGACGGACTGCCCGGAAATCACATCTTCATGCTGCACCTCGACGATGACGAGCGGCTCTGGATCGGCACCAGTCACGGGCTCGCGCGACTGAACGAAGGCGGTGACGGCTTTGCAGTGATGACGACAGCCGACGGTCTGTTCGCGGACAACGTCTTTTCGATGGCGCTTTCCGATGACGGCACGCTCTGGGCCGGCAGTTTCGGCGGCGTGTCCCGGATCGCCCCGGTCCACTGACGGCCGCGACGGACCGGCGCCCGATGAAAAGCCTCGCGGTCCGCAGCGCCCTTGTCATATTCACCCTGATCTTCATCCTGCTGCTGTCGGCGATTGCGGTCGAAGAATCCCTGCGTGGCGGTGCGGGTGTCTGGTGGACGGCACTGGTCGTCGCGCTGCTGGGGGGTGCGGGGGCCGGCCTGTGGCTGCGTTATCGGGTGACCGGTCCGTTGTCGCGCCTGCGCGTGGCGCTGGCGCAGGCTGGCGCCGGGGATCGTTCGATGAAGCTGCCCGGGCATTCCGGAGACGAACTCGGTGAGGCCGGGCGCGCGTTCAACCGGATGCAGGAACAACTGCTGACCTCCGAGACACACATGCGTGCGGTGCTCGAGTACCAGATTCTGCACGATGCGCTGACCGGGCTGCCGAACCGCACCCTTTTGATGGACCGCCTCGAGCAGTCGATACGCGCTTCGTGGCGCGACCACCGGCATTTCGCACTGATGATCACCGATCTCGACCATTTCAAGGAGATCAACGACACGCTCGGCCATCACTGCGGCGACATCATCCTGCAGCAAGCGGCCGAGCGCATGAAGGCGGTTATCCGCGGTTCGGATTCCGTCGCGCGACTCGGCGGCGACGAGTTCGCGTTCCTGCTGCCGACGGCCGACGGCGCCCAGGCGTCGCGTATCGCACACAAGGTGCGGCAGGAACTCGAACGGCCCTATGAGCTGGAGGACAGGTCCTTCACTCTTGGTGCGAGCATCGGCATCTCGCTGTTCCCGGATCATGGCGACGACAGCGCGACGCTGATGCGGCGGGCCGATCTTGCGATGTACGCGGCCAAGCGCGACCGGCGCGGCGAGGTAGTTTACAGTGAAGTACTCGATCGCGACAGCCTGCAATACCTTTCGCTCAAGAACGAGCTGCGCGCGGCGATCGACAATGAGCAACTGCTGTTGTGCTATCAGCCCGTCATCGATCTGCAGACCGGCCGCATCACCGGCGTCGAGGCGCTCGCGCGCTGGCGCCATCCGCAGCGTGGCCTGCTCTATCCCGACGAATTCATCCCGCTTGCGGAGCGCACCGGCCTGATCCGGCCGCTCACCCAATGGGTCATGAAGACCGCGGCGCGGCACGGTCAGGCCTGGGCCAGGCTTGGGGTCGAGTTGCGGGTCGCGGTCAACCTCTCTGTGTACAACCTCCATGACTCGGAGTTGCCCCGGATCATCGACGCGATCCTCGCCAGCGGCGGGGCGCAGGAGACGCCGTTGCGTCTGGAGATCACCGAGACCGCGATCATGCCTGGACCTTCGCACGCCCTCGAGGTGCTGAACCGCC
The DNA here is from genome assembly GCA_964546765.1 of uncultured Chromatiales bacterium. GTDB lineage: Bacteria > Pseudomonadota > Gammaproteobacteria > SZUA-140 > SZUA-140 > JAITWN01. The sequence continues at coordinate 394 of CAZJKV010000180.1, read as the reverse complement.
TGAGCGCCCGCGGCGTCCGTGTCTCGATCGACGACTTCGGCACCGGCTATTCCTCGCTTGCCTACCTGAAACAGCTTCCGGTGGACGAGATCAAGATCGACAAGTCCTTTGTCACCGGCATGGCGCATGACAGCGACGATGCGGCAATCGTACGATCGACCATCGATCTCGCCCACAATATCGGTCTCAGGGTCGTCGCCGAGGGCGTAGAGGACCAGGCCACCTATGACCTGCTCGCCGGCATGCATTGTGATGCGGTGCAGGGTTATTTCGTGAGCCGGCCGATCGAGATCGAGGATCTGCTCGGCTGGTTGCAGGGATCCGACTGGGGTCGCCGCGCGCACGTCGGCGAGTGAGTATGGCGGCGGACTAGCGCGGCGCGGCGGCGCGGCCC
>CAZJKV010000179.1:0-2784 GCA_964546765.1 uncultured Chromatiales bacterium | reverse complement strand
GGCGCAGCTGGTCCCGCTCGTCGCCGGGGAGCCGCGCGACGGCGCTCGCGATGACGGCCGCTTCGAGCGCGGAGATCGAGAACATCTGGCTGCAGCACATGGAGCAGCCGCGACGGCACTGCATCCGATCGGCGAAATCGCGGCGGACGTGCTGGAACTCCGCCTCCCATTCGGCGGCGTGCGCCTCGTAGAGCGGAATGATTCTGGGCATCTCGGGCCCTGGGGCCGGATTACGCGACGTGCGCCTCGTCCTGTTCCGCGTCGGTTGCCGGTGCGATCGTGAAGCCGGTCAGCCCGTAGGCGAGTGCCACCAGCGGGTTGATCAGGTTGAAGAAGGCGAACGGCGCGTAGGTGAACGTCGCGACGCCCAGCGTCTGGGCCATGAACGCGCCGCACGTGTTCCAGGGTACCAGTACGGACGTCAGCGTGCCCGCGTCCTCGAGCGAGCGCGACAGGTTCTTCGGGTGCAGCCCGCGACGGCGGTACTCCGCGCGGAACATCCGTCCGGGCAGCACGATCGCGATGTACTGATCCGAGGCGATCACGTTCATCCCGAACGCCGTCGCGAGCGTGGCGGCGATGAGGCTGCCGGTTCCCCGCACGGCGCCCAGGATCGTCCCCGCGATCCGCTGCAGCATGCCGGTCGTCTCCATGACCGCGCCGAACATCATGGCCGAGAGGATCAGCCAGACGGTGGTCAGCATGCCGGCCATGCCGCCGCGCGACAGGAGGTCGTCGAGCGCCGTGTGTCCGGAATCGAGCGAGTACCCGGCGAAGAGCGCCATCCACGCTCCCTGCAGCAGCGCCACGGACCTGGGGAGGCCCGCATCGCCCACGTAGGTCAGCACCGCCGCCTGCTGGAACAGCACCGCGAACAGTCCTCCGATGAGCGCGCCGATCAGGAGGGCCGGGAAGGCGGGCATCCGCGCGATCACCAGGCCGAGCACGATGACCACCGGGACGAGCAGGTGCGGTCCGATCACGAACTGGCTGTCGAGCGCCGCGCGGATGTCTGCGACGGCAGCGGTATCGGCCGGCACCGCCGCCGTGGCGCCGATGACGGCGAACAGCACGACCGCCAGACCGATGCTCGGGACGGTCGTCCAGGTCATGTGGCGGATGTGCGTGAAAAGGTCGGTGCCGGCCATCGCCGGCGCCAGGTTGGTCGTGTCCGAGAGCGGCGACATCTTGTCGCCGAAGTAGGCGCCGGAGATCACCGCTCCGGCCGTGATCTCCGGCGCCAGCCCCAACCCTTGCGCGACACCCATGAGCCCGATGCCGATGGTGCCAGCCGTGGTCCAGCTCGAGCCGATAGCGACCGACACCAGCGCGCAAATCAGGCAGGCGGTCGGGTAGAACACCGTGGGGGACAGCAGCTGAACGCCGTAATAGATCATTGCCGGCACGGTTCCCGCCATACTCCAGGTGCCGATCAGGGCGCCGATCGCCAGCAGGATCAGGATCGCGCTCATGGCAGTCGAGATCCCACGCACGATAGCGTCCTGGATGTCGGACCAGCGCTCTCCATTGGCTATCGCGATCACGGCAGCCACGGCAGCCGCCAGTGTCAGCGCCAGCTGGTTTGCGCCCTGCGAGGAGTCGGCGCCGAACAGCCAGATGGACAGGGCCAGCAGCAGAGCGAGCACCACGACGGGCGTCAGCGATTGCACCAGGCCAGGAATGCGGACCGACGGTCCGGGCTCGACAGGCTCGCGCAAAGGCTTTCTCCAGTCGTCGCGGTTAGCCCGCGGCAGTATACAAGCCGCTCAGATCCTTACCAGCAGATAGTCGCGCATCGTGACGCGCGCATCGAGGCGCTGGCAGAGCAGGAAACTGCCGCCCAACTTGCGGTGCAGGACCGCTGTCGCTGCCGGCGGATTGCGATACTCCCGCGATCGGAACACGAGGTCCAGTCCGGCGGCCGCGGCGCGCGCAGGCAGTTTCGAGGCGCCGAAATCGTAGGCGCCCTCGGTCGTCAACGGTTCGCAGACGAGCAGGATCAGGTCCACGACGAGCTGCTGGTGGCGGGCCGAGTCCGTGTCGCGAAGATAGCCGATCTCGGCAGCCGACTGGCGCACAGCCTCCCGGTCGCCGTCGAGGATCGAACGGGTGATGCGCCGGTAACGGTCGCAGAAAGGCTGCGAGAATTCCACGGCGGCGCCGAGATCGAGCAGCCCGATTCGACCATCTGAGGGACGATAGAGATAGTTGGCAAAATTGGGGTCGGTCTGCATGAAACGGAATTCGTAGAGTTCCCTGAAGGTCAGGTCCTGGATCGCGGCCGCGATCCAGTCGCGTGTCTCCTGCGGGGTCTGCTCCAGGTCCAGGCGATCCAGCGATATGCCCTCGATCCAGTCCATCGCGAGAATGCGTCGCGTACTGAGGTCGCGGTGCACCCGCGGCACTATGAAGCGCTCGTCGTCCGCGAGCAGGGCGTGGTAGCGCTCAAGATTCGTGGCCTCGGTGTAGTAGTCGGCTTCCTGGCGAAGCTGCCGCTTCGCTTCATTTACGATGTCCGACACGTCCAGCTCGCGCGGCAGCAGGCGCGCCATGTTGAGAAACATCGCGAGATTGTCTACGTCGCTGTCGATGCTCCTGGCGACGCCCGGGTACTGGATCTTGAGGGCAAGCTCGCGTCCGTCTGAGCTGAGCGCACGATGCACCTGGCCGATCGAGGCGGAGGCAGCCGGATCGTAATCGAACTCTACGAAGCGTTTCTCCCAGCCGGCGCCGTATTGGCGCCCCAGCAGCCGCTTGACCTGGCTGCGCGGCATGCTGTCGGCC
>CAZJKV010000178.1:0-2804 GCA_964546765.1 uncultured Chromatiales bacterium | reverse complement strand
CCGATGTCATCGTCAACCCGAATGCGCCCGGCGACGATTTTCCGAGCAAGCACCTCGCCGGCGTCGGCGTGATCTTTTACGTGATGCTCGCGTTGCGCCGGCGCCTGCGCGAGGCCGGCTGGTTCGCGGCGCGCGGGCTGCCCGATGCGCGTCTCGCCGAGCTGCTCGATCTGGTTGCGCTAGGCACGATCGCCGACGTTGTGCCGCTCGATCACAACAACCGGATCCTGGTTGCCCAGGGCCTGGCGCGCATCCGCCACGGCCGGTGTTGTGCCGGTATCCGCGCGCTGATCGCGGTGGCGAAGCGAAGTCCTGCGCGCATCGTCGCCGGCGATCTCGGTTTCGCGCTCGGGCCGCGCCTCAACGCCGCCGGCCGGCTGGAAGACATGTCACTCGGTATCGAATGCCTGCTGACCGACAGCGACGCGAAGGCGCGCGCCATCGCCGCTCAGCTCGACGAACTCAACCTGGAGCGGCGCAGGATCGAGGCCGGTATGCAGGATCAGGCGCTCGCGCATCTCGATGATCCGGCCTGGATCGAGGCCCTGGCCGATGCCTCGGTCAGCCTGTGTCTGTATCACGAGGACTGGCACCAGGGCGTCATCGGGATACTCGCGTCCCGGATCAAGGATCGCCTGCATCGGCCGGTGATCGCCTTCGCGCCGGCCGGCGACGGCGAGATCAAGGGCTCGGCGCGCTCGGTGCCGGGCTTGCATGTCCGCGACGCGATCGACGCGGTCGCCGTCCGCCACCCGGGCCTGGTGCAGAAGTTCGGCGGCCATGCGATGGCGGCGGGCCTTTCACTCGAGGTCGGAGATTTTGCAACCTTCAGGGACGCGTTCGAGGCAGAGGTGCGACGCCACCTCGATCCCGAGGATCTGCAAGGCGTGATCTACAGCGACGGCGAGCTCGCAGCCGGGGAGATCTCGCTGGAGCTGGCGGAACTGCTACGCGCCGGCGGGCCGTGGGGGCAGGGGTTTCCGGAGCCGGTGTTCGACGGGCGCTTCGAGGTGCGCGACTGCCGGATCGTCGGCGAAAGACACCTGAAGATGATCTTGTCGCCGCCGGGCAGCCCCGCTGTCATCGACGCGATCGCATTCAACGGCGGCGAGGAACTGGAGCGGGCCGCCTGCGGTGAGATACATGTCGCCTACCGTCTCGACGTCAATGAATTCCGGGGACAGCGCAGCGCGCAGCTGATCGTGGAACACATAGAGGAGGGGGTCGGGGCCGCCTGATACTTGAACCTTCGAGGCCGGCGCCGCCTAGCGCTGCGCGATGCGGCTCAACGGGGCCTGTTCAAGCCTGCCGATCCAGTGCGCGGCACGCTTCGCATCCTGCGGCATGCCGAACCAGCCATAGGTGTAACCGGCGGCGAGATACTCCTGCGCCTCGCGCACGCCGTTCTCGGCAGCGACCATATACAGGCTTACGGCCGTCCTTTCATCCTGCTCGACATGCAGCCCGGCGTGATACATCAGCGCCAGCTGGAATTGCGCGCGACCGTCGTTGGTGTTGGCGAGACGCGCCCACTTGATGGCCGCGGTGCGGTAATCACCATCGAGCGCGGCATTGAAGCCTTCGGCGTACGGGTCCGCGGCGACGACCGGGGGGACGAGCGCCAGCGACAGGGCCAGCAGGGTGCCGCGCACCACGTGTCTGATTACGCTGTTCATGAGAGCATCCTCCATTCCCCGGGCCAGGTACTGATGGATCCGACCCGTTGGAGCAATGATAGGACGGGGGTCCCGCCCCGACTGTGACCGGATTCACACTCCGAGGGTGGCCGCGTGATGTCTCAGGTGCTCGGCGATGAAGGTGGAAATGAAGTAATAGCCATGGTCGTAGCCCGCGTGACGACGCAGCGCCAGGGGCTGCCCGGCCCGTTCGCAGGCCTGTTCGAACAGCTCGGGCCGGAGTTCGCGCTCGAGAAACGGATCGGCCTCGCCCTGGTCGATCAGGATCAGCCCCGGGAAGGTCTGCCGGGCGACCAGCGCACAGGCATCGTAGTCCGCCCAGGCGCGGATGTCGTCGCCGAGATAGCGGGTGAAGGCCTTCCGGCCCCAGGGTACGCGGCTCGGCGCGACGATCGGCGCGAAGGCCGAGACCGAGCGATACCGTCCCGGGTCTTTCAGCGCGATGGTAAGGGCGCCGTGTCCTCCCATCGAGTGGCCGAAGATACCGGTGCGCTCTGCATCGACCGGGAAGTGACGGACGATCATCCCGGGCAATTCGTGACAGACGTATCGGTGCATGCGGAAACGCTCGCGCCATGGCGCCTCGGTCGCGTCGAGCCAGAACCCGGCGCCCTCGCCGAAGTCCCACTCGTCCGTCGCGCCGACATAACCGGTGTTGCGCGGGCTGGTGTCGGGCGCGACCAGCACCAGGCCGAGTTCCGCGGCGAGACGCTGGGCCCCGGCCTTGATCATGAAGGTCTCTTCGGTGCAGGTCAGTCCGGCGAGGTAATACAGCGCCGGCAGCGCATGACCGTGCGCGCCCGGCGGCAGGTAGACCGAAAAGCCCATCGGGCCGCCGCAGGCCTCCGAGGTATGCCGGTAGTAACCCTGGATGCCGCCGAAACAGCGGTGTTCGCTGATGGTTTCCAGCAACATCAATAGACGACCACGGAGCGGATCGATTCGCCGGCGTGCATCAGATCGAAGCCGGTATTGATGTCCTCGAGGCGAAGGGTATGCGTGATCAGATCATCGATATTGATGCGACCTTCCATATACCATTCGACGATCTTCGGCACGTCGGTGCGGCCGCGCGCGCCGCCGAAGGCACTGCCGCGCCAGTTGCGC
>CAZJKV010000177.1:0-2835 GCA_964546765.1 uncultured Chromatiales bacterium | reverse complement strand
GTCGTCAGGGCCTGCCGGACGCCGGGAAGCACCGCGACACGCGAAGCGGCCGCGCCGCTCGCTTCACTTCGGAGTTCAGATGAGATGTCGACACCATTAAGGAAAATCGCGGCATTTTCACCGTCTTTATCGTCGAATCGAACATCGAGCCGCGCCGCGAGCCGGGTCAGGGCGGGCTCGTCGTCGAGCGCGACGCCGCGTTTGAGCGCATCGAGACCGACCAGACGGTATAACGCCCCGCTGTCGAGGAAGTGCCAGCCCAGGTCCCGGGCGATGATCCGGCTGACGGTGCCCTTGCCCGAGCCGCCGGGACCATCGATGGTGATCACCGGGATGTCTTCGTCCTTCGTCATCCGCTCTCCTGAATCGGGGTCAGAGTAAAAATTCCACCACGCACCATGCCAGCCCCGTGACCATCGCGGAATTTTTACTCTGACCCCTTTATGGCCAGCCCCGCCCCGCACGCGAGCGCGACGAAGCCCGGGAACGAGGTGTTCACGTTCGCACAGTCGCGGATCTCGACCGGACCGGAAGCGCGCAGACCGGCCATCGCGAAGGCCATCGCGATGCGGTGGTCGCCATGACTGTCGATGACGCCGCCATCGAGCGCACCGCCGGTGATGACGATGCCGTCCGCGGTCGGGCGTGCGTCGACGCCGAGCGCAGCGAGCCCGTCGGCCATGACCTGGATGCGGTCGCTCTCCTTGACGCGCAGTTCAGCGGCGCCGCGCAGCACGGTCATGCCCGTGGCGCACGCGGCGGCGATGAACAAGGCCGGGAATTCATCGATCGCGAGCGGGACCAGCGCCTCGGGGATCTCTATGCCGCGCAGGTCAGACGAGCGCACCCGCAGGTCTGCGACCGGTTCACCACCGAGCATACGTTCGCCGGAGATCTCGATCACGGCGCCCATCAGGCGCAGGACCTCGATGACGCCGGTGCGGGTCGGATTGACACCGACACCGGTCAGCGTCAGGTCGGATCCCGCGGCGATCGCCGCCCCGACCAGGAAAAACGCCGCGGAGGATATGTCGGCCGGGACGCCGATCGGCGCTGCGACCGGCCGGGCGCCGCCCTCGATGCAGATCCGGCCGCTCCGTACCTCGACCGGGACGCCGAAGGCCGACAGCATGCGTTCGGTATGGTCGCGGGTCGGGGCCGGCTCGGTGACGCAGGTGCGGCCCTTCGCATACAGCCCGGCAAGCAGCAGCGCCGACTTCACCTGGGCGCTCGCGACCGGCAATGCATAGTTGATACCGTGCAGCATCGCGCCTCGTTGCAGCCGCAACGGTGGCGTGCCGCCGGCGCCGGTCTCGATGCGCGCGCCCATCTCACCCAGTGGTTCGGTGACACGGCGCATCGGGCGGCGCGACAGCGAGTCATCACCAGTCAGCGTCACGTCGAAGTCCTGGGCGGCAAGCAGGCCGGCGAGCAGGCGCATCGAGGTGCCGGAGTTGCCGAGGTCGAGCGGACCCGGCGGCGCGCCCAGACCGTGCAGACCGGCGCCGTGAATGGTCACCCTCCCCTGCGCCGGCCCGTCGATGCGCACGCCCATCGCGCGAAACGCCGCCAGCGTCGCGAGGCTGTCCTCGCCCTCGAGAAAACCCTCGACTTCGGTGACGCCGTCCGCGACCGAGCCGAGCATGATTGCGCGGTGCGAGATCGACTTGTCGCCGGGGACGCGCAGCGTGCCGCGCAGGCTGCCGCCGGGGGTGATGCGGTAGGTCGTCATTACTGTTTCTTCACGACGCGGTCGCGGACCGCCTTCGCACGCTCGAACAAACGTGCCAGCGCCGCGCCGTCGCCTCGCTCGATGGCCTGCATGACCTCGTCCAGCGACTGCCGGTACTGCCCCATCGCGGCGAGGATCGCATTGCGATTCGCGAGGCAGATGTCGCGCCACATCACCGGGTCCGACGAGGCGATGCGGGTGAAGTCGCGAAATCCGCCAGCGGCGTAGTTGAAGATTTCCTCGCTGTCATCCATGCGGACCAGCGTATCCACCAGCGTATAGGCGAGTACATGCGGCAGGTGGCTGGTGGCGGCGAGGATGCGGTCGTGATGTTCCGCCTCCATCTCGAGGACGCGCGCGCCCGCAGCCTGCCACATCGCGCGCACACGCGCGATCGCGACGGGCCGGGTCTCGGCGACGGGCGTCAGCAGGACCGCGCGATCCTCGAACAGGCCGGCGGTCGAGGCCTCGACGCCGCGATTCTCGTTGCCGGCGACCGGGTGGCCGGGCACGAAGGACGGCAGCGCATCGCCGAGCGCGGCGCGCGCGTCGGCGATCACGCTCGCCTTGGTGCTGCCGACGTCGGTCACCACCGCATCGGCGCTGATGTGTGGCGCAAGTTCGCGCAGCACGCGTCCCATCGCGCCCACCGGCACCGCGACGACGATCATGTCGGCGTCGTGCACCGCGTCGGCGAGGCGCGTCTCGAAGCGGTCGATGACGCCGAGTTCGAGCGCGCGCTGCAGGTTCAGGTGATTACGTCCGTAGCCGACGATCTCGATGCGCTTGCCGGCGCGACGCAGCGCGCGCGCGAGCGACCCGCCGATCAGTCCGACACCGATGATCGCGAGGCGCTTGAACGGCTTCTCTCCGGGCAGTGTCTCGATGTCGGCGTCCGGCATCCCCTGGCTTGCGCGCGGATTCAAAGCGTGCGTCCGATGACCTGGGCGATGCCGCGCAGTTCCGACATCAGCATGGCGAGTTCGGCCGGATCCAGGGCCTGGTCGGCGTCGGACCAGGCCTCGGGAGGACGCGGGTGCATCTCCACCAGCAGGCCGTCGGCGCCGGCCGCGATCGCGGCGCGCGCGAGCGCCGGCACCATC
>CAZJKV010000176.1:0-2876 GCA_964546765.1 uncultured Chromatiales bacterium | reverse complement strand
GAGACCGCTGCCTTGCGGATCAGCGGCCCGAGCACCGGCATGCGCAGCAGCATCCGGTCGATAGTGAGCTTGCCGCTGGGCGTCGCGTAATAGCGCCTGACCAGGAACGCGAACGCGATCGTGCCCAGGAACATGTAGAGGATGTAGTTCTGCAGGAACTCACTGATCCCGAGCACGACCTGGGTTGGCAGCGGCAGCGCCATGCCGGCGTCCATGAAGATGCCGGCAAAGACAGGGACGACCTTCCACAGCAGGATCACGGTCGCGCCGATCACGACCACCAGCATCACGGCCGGGTAGGTCATCGCGCCCTTGATCTTGCGCATCAAGGCCTCGCTCTTCTCCAGGAAGGTCGCGAGGCGGTTCAGGATCGTGTCCAGGATACCGCCCGCCTCACCGGCCGCGACCATGTTGGTGAAGAGCTCGGTGAAGACCTTCGGGTGCTTGCGCAGCGCGTCGGCCAGCGTCTGGCCGGACTCGATGTCGTACAGCACCGCGCTGATGATCTCCTTGAACTTCTTGTTCTCGGTCTGCTCGGCCAGGATCGTCAGGCTCTGCACCAGCGGCAGGCCGGAGTTGATCATGGTCGCGAACTGACGCGTGAAGATCACGAGGTCGCGGGTCTTGATCCCGGTCCCGAAGGAGAGGTTCAGGTCGCGCGGCTTGGCGCGCACCGCGACCGGTATCATGCGCTGCTTGCGCAGATAACCGACGACCTCTTCCTTGGTCGGCAGCTCGATCTCGCCGCTGGTCAGCTCGCCGGTCGCGGAGCGGGCGCTGTAGTTGAAGACGGGCATGTTACTACCGGGAACAGGGAACAGGAAACAGAAAAGAGTGCGCCACCACCCCGCCGCCCCAGGATACGAAACACGAATAACGAGCGACGGACATAGCGGGAGGTGTCAGCGGCTCATTCGGCGAAGCCACCGCGCGGTTTCCTTGCTACATCCGTCATCCGCGATTCCGTCATTGCGCGCTTACGCGGGCACCGGCTCGCCGACCATGCGCAGGAACTCGGCCTGGTCGGCGGAGCGCTTGAGCGCCTCCTCGAGCGTGACGTCGCGCTGCATGTAGAGCTGGTAGAGCGCGTCGTTCATGGTCTGCATGCCGTGCTTCTTGCCGGCCTGCATGATCGAGTAGATCTGGTGGACCTTGTCGTCGCGGATACAGGAGCGCACCGCCGGCGTGCAGACCATGACCTCACAGGCGGCGAGCCGGCCGCGGCCTCGGGCGCGCGGCAGCAGCGCCTGCGTGACCACGCCCTCGAGCACGAACGCGAGCTGCGCGCGGACCTGCGACTGCTGGTGTGATGGAAACACGTCGATGATGCGGTTGATGCTCTCCGCCGCCGAGTTCGTGTGCAGCGTCGCCAGACAGAGGTGACCGGTCTCGGAGATGGTGAGCGCGGCCTGGATCGTCTCCAGGTCGCGCATCTCGCCGACCAGGATCACGTCCGGATCCTGCCGCAGCGCGTATTTCAGGGCGGCCGAAAACGTCCGGGTGTCGGCGCCGATCTCGCGCTGGTTGACCATACAGCCCTGGTGCGCGTGCACGAACTCGATCGGGTCTTCGATCGTCAGGATGTGGCCGCGCCGCTCGCGATTGATCTTGTCGAGCATGGTCGCGAGCGTGGTCGACTTGCCGGAGCCCGTCGGCCCGGTGACCAGCACCAGGCCGCGCGGCCGCTCCGCCAGCTTCTGCACGATCGGCGGCAGGCGCAGGTCCTCGAAGCTCGAGATCTTGAACGGCACCTGCCGGATCGCCAGCGCGACGCAGCCTCGCTGCCGGTACGCGTTGGCGCGGAAGCGCGCGAGGTTCTGGATGCCGAACGAGAAGTCCAGCTCGTCCTCCGTCTCGAACCGCTTTTTCTGGTTCTCGGTCAGGATCGAGTAGGTCAGCTGCAGCGTGTCCTTCGGCGAGAGCATCTGGTCGGCCATGCTGTCGACGAGCGAGCCGTCGATGCGCAGCTTCGCCCGCTGTCCCGAGGTCAGGTGCAGGTCGGACGCGCCGCGCTCGACCATTTCGTCCAGCAGCGAACGGAGGTTCAGGGACATGAATGGAGGTTTCGAGTTGAGAATCGAGAATGAATGACGAATGACGAACAGGAGAATCTCGGAATAACCGGCTCCACGAGGAGGCGGTGACCATCTCCGGCGCCACGTTTTGCGACTGGGAGTATCGACCGCCGGCCGCCGTCCGTAAAGCGGGCGGGCTATGCGAGTTCGTGCTCGCTTCCCGCTTCTCACCGTTTCTTCGAGCACCCCTGCGGCTCCTGTGCCTCGCTCCCCTGGCCGCAGGCCGTGAATTCTCGATTCACGATGCCGCGTCACCCGCCGTTTCGCGGATGACTTCCTCGAGCGTGGTGATGCCGCGCTTGGCCTTGACCATGCCGTCCATGCGCAGGGTGAGCATGCCCTCGGCGATCGCCTGGTCGCGCAGCTCGGCGGTCGACCCGCCCTGCAGGATCATGCGGCGCAGCGTGGGCGACATGGCCATGACCTCGTAGAGGCCCTGGCGCCCGCGGTAGCCCGTACCGCCGCACTCCTCGCAGCCCTTGCCCTTGTAGAAGGTCGTCTCGTGGACTTCCTCGGCGGTGATCCCGGCGCCGAACAACCACTCCTCGGAATAGTGCGCCGGCTGCTTGCATCTCGAGCAGATGCGGCGGACCAGGCGCTGCGCCGTGATCAGGTTGACGGCCGAGGCGACGTTGAACGGCTCGATCCCCATGTCGACCATACGCGTGATGGTCGAGGGCGCGTCGTTGGTGTGCAGCGTGGAGAGCACCAGGTGGCCGGTCAGCGCGGCCTTGATGGCGATGCCGCCCGTCTCGATGTCGCGGATCTCGCCGACCATGATGATGTTCGGGTCCTGCCGCA
>CAZJKV010000175.1:0-2964 GCA_964546765.1 uncultured Chromatiales bacterium | reverse complement strand
GCGCGATGGAGATCGTCTACAACGAGGACGACCTCGCACGCTACATGCGCGACGCAGTCGCGGTGTCGAACGATTCGCCGGTACTGCTTGACCGCTTTCTCGACGACGCGATCGAGGTCGACGTCGACGCGGTATGTGACGGCGAGGCGGTCCTGATCGGCGGCATCATGGAGCATATCGAGCAGGCCGGCGTGCACTCCGGCGACTCCGCCTGTTCGCTGCCGCCGTTCAGTCTCAGTCCCGCGGTCCAGGACGAGATGCGGATCCAGGTCGCGCTGATCGCGCGCCGGCTCGGTGTCGTCGGCCTGATGAACGTGCAGTTCGCGATCAAGGGCGAGGACATCTTCATCCTCGAGGTCAATCCGCGCGCGTCACGCACCATCCCGTTCATCTCCAAGGCCTGCGGCATCTCCCTGGCCAAAGTCGGGGCGCGCTGCATGGCTGGACGCCCGCTCGCGGAGCAGGGCATCACTCGGGAGATCGTCCCGGCATTCTTCTCGGTCAAGGAGGCGGTGTTCCCGTTCAACAAGTTTCAGGGCGTGGATCCGATCCTTGGCCCCGAGATGAAGTCGACCGGCGAGGTCATGGGAATCGGCGCGACCTTTGCAGAGGCCTTCGCGAAATCCCAGCAGGCCGCGGGAATCGAACTGCCGCGCGGCGGGCGCGTCTTCCTCAGCGTGCGCGACGCGGACAAGGCGCGCGCGACCGATGTCGCGCGCGATCTGGTTGCGCTGGGTTTCGAACTCGTCGCGACGCGTGGCACGGCGAAAACCCTTGAGTCGGCCGGGGTTCCCTGTGCTACAGTTAACAAGGTCGGCGAGGGGCGGCCCCATATTGTCGACATGGTCAAGAACGGCGATATCTCCCTGATCATCAACACGACGGAAGGCAAGCAGGCGATCGCCGATTCCTGCGAGATCAGGCGCGCGGCGCTGCAACACAAGGTCACCTACACCACCACCATCGCGGGCGCGTGGGCGACCTGCCTGGCCCTGAAACATTCAGGCGATTTCAGCGTGAACGCGCTTCAGACGCTTACGGAGTACCATCGGCATGAAAAAAGTACCAATGACGGTACAGGGCGCGGAGCAGCTGCGCCGGGAACTCCAGGAGCTGAAGTCCGTGATGCGTCCGCGCGTGATCCAGGCCATCGCCGAGGCGCGTGAGCACGGCGACCTGCGCGAAAACGCCGAGTACCACGCCGCGAAGGAACAGCAGAGCTTCATCGAAGGCCGCATCGCCGAGATCGACCAGAAGCTCGCCAACGCCCAGATCATCGATGTCACGACCGTCGACGCCGGCGGCAAGGTCGTGTTCGGCGCGACCGTCGATCTCGTCGACGAGGACAGCGGCGAGGAGGTCAGCTACCGGATCGTCGGCGACGACGAGGCCGACATCAAGTCCGGCTGCATTTCGGTCAGCTCGCCGATCGCGCGCGCGCTGATCGGCAAGGAGGCCGGTGATATCGCGGTCGTGCATGCGCCCGGCGGCAAACGCGAATTCGAGGTCGTCGCGGTCCGCTATATCTGAGCCCTTCGACCCTTCGATTCGTGGCCAAGAAGCACCGCAGCAACAAGCGCTGGTTACAGGAGCACCATTCCGACGCCTGGGTGCAGAAGGCGAGGAAGGAAGGCTATCGCTCGCGCGCCGCGTACAAGCTGCTCGAGATCGACCGCCGCGATCGCCTGCTGCGCCCCGGTCAGGTCGTCGTCGAACTCGGCGCGGCGCCCGGCGGCTGGTCCCAGGTGGTCGCGCAGCGGGTTGGAGGCCAGGGCTGCGTGATCGCGCTCGATCGCCTGCCGATGCCGCCGCTGGCCGGCGTCTCGATCATCACGGGCGAGTTCGACGACGACAATGTCATTGCAGAGATCATGGGTATGCTCGCCGGGCGCCCGGTCGACCTTGTTATTTCCGATATGGCGCCCAATATCAGTGGTATGGATGCCGTCGACCAGCCTCGTTCGGTCTACCTGGCTGAACTGGCGCTCGATTTCGCACTCAAAGTCCTGCGTCCCGGGGGCGATATGCTGATCAAGATCTTCCAGGGCGCAGGGATGGAGGCCTTTCGCGACGAACTGAGGCGCCGCTTCGGGAAAGTGGTGATTCGCAAGCCCGAATCGTCGCGCGCGCGCTCGCGGGAGGTCTATCTGCTGGCTCGCGATTTCCGGCCGCAGGACGAGGCCGCGGTTGGTTAACCGGTGAAAAGCAAGTAAAATCCGGGGTATCGGATCGGCGCATTCTGTCTAGAGGATAGTACCTTGAGCGATATGGCAAAAAACATCATCCTGTGGGTCGTCATCGCGGTCGTGCTGATCTCGGTGTTCAACAATTTCAGTCCCCCGCAGGTCGCGTCCCAGCAGATCTCCTACTCGGAGTTCATCCAGTGGGTCAACCGCGGCGACGTCCGCGAGGTCGTCATCGACGGCCGCTCGATCCAGGGCTCGAACCAGGCCGGTGAAAAGTTCACGACCTATAACCCCGGCGATCCGGGGCTGGTCGGCGACCTGCTCGACAACCGCGTCGTGATCCAGGCGCGGCCCCAGGAGCAGCAGAGCATGCTGATGCAGATCTTCATCTCCTGGTTCCCGATGCTGTTGCTGATCGCGGTGTGGATCTTCTTTATGCGCCAGATGCAGGGCGGCGGCGGTGGGCGCGGCGCAATGTCCTTCGGCCGCAGTCGCGCGCGCATGCTCGGCGAGGACCAGGTCAAGATCACCTTCGCCGACGTCGCCGGCGTCGAGGAGGCCAAGGAGGAGGTCGTCGAGCTGGTCGACTTCCTGCGTGACCCGACCAAGTTCCAGAAGCTCGGCGGCAAGATCCCGCGCGGTGTGCTGATGGTCGGCTCCCCGGGTACCGGCAAGACGCTGCTCGCCAAGGCGATTGCCGGCGAGGCCAAGGTGCCGTTCTTCACGATCTCGGGTTCGGACTTTGTCGAGATGTTCGTCGGCGTCGGCGCCGCGCGTG
>CAZJKV010000174.1:0-2979 GCA_964546765.1 uncultured Chromatiales bacterium | reverse complement strand
TGGATCGCGGCGCGGACCTGGGCGGGGGCGGTACCGCCGAGATGGTCGCGGGCGGCGACGGATCCCTCAAGTTCCAGGACCTTATAGACATCTTCTTCTATTTTCTGGGAAAACTCGCGTAACACGTCGAAAGACAAGTCTGCGAGGGGGCATCCGTCGTCGATCGCGCGGCGAACGGTCTTGCCGACGATCTCGTGGGCGTCCCGAAACGGCACCCCCTTGCGGACGAGGTAGTCGGCGAGGTCGGTCGCGGTGGCGTAGCCCTTGAGCGCGGAGTGCATCATCGATGCGGGCTTGACGGTCATCTCGCCGAGCATGCCGGCATAGACGGCCAGACAGGCCTTGACAGTATCGATCGCGTCGAACAGCGGTTCCTTGTCTTCCTGGTTGTCCTTGTTGTACGCGAGCGGCTGGCCCTTCATCAGGGTCAGCAGCGCGATCAGGTCGCCGTTGACGCGACCGGTCTTGCCGCGCACCAGTTCCGGGACGTCCGGGTTCTTCTTCTGCGGCATGATCGACGAACCGGTGCAGTAACGGTCGGACAGCTCGATGTAGTCGAACTGCGCCGACGACCACAGGATCAGCTCTTCCGAGAAGCGCGACAGGTGCGTCATCAGCAGCGCGGCCGCGGAGCAGAACTCGATTGCGAAGTCGCGGTCACTGACCGCGTCGAGCGAGTTTTCGGCGACCGCGTCGAAGCCGAGCAACTCCGCGGTGTACGCGCGATCGATCGGATAGCTGGTGCCGGCGAGCGCCGCGGCGCCGAGCGGCATGACGTTGACGCGGTGGCGGCAGTCGACGAGTCGATCGGCGTCGCGTTCGAGCGCCTCGAACCACGCCATCATGTGATGGCCGAAGGTCACCGGCTGCGCGACCTGCAGATGGGTGAAGCCCGGCATGATCGTCGCCGCCTCGCGCTCGGCGATGTCGAGCAGCACGTCCTGCAGGCGCGCCAGCGCCGTGCCGATCGCGTCGATCTCGTCGCGCAGGTAAAGCCGCAGGTCGGTCGCGATCTGGTCGTTGCGCGAGCGCCCGGTGTGCAGCTTCTTGCCGGCCTCGCCGATGCGCTCGGTCAGCCGCGCCTCGATGTTCATGTGCACGTCCTCGAGCTCGATCAGCCATGCGAAATCGCCGCGCTCGATGTCGGTCTGGATCGCCTTGAGGCCCTTTTCGATCGCATCGAATTCGGACTGGCTCAATACCCCGGCGCGGGTCAGCATCCGGGCATGGGCGATCGAGCCCTGGATGTCGTAGCGGTACAGCCGCCAGTCGAATCCGACCGACGCGCCGAAGCGCTCGACGAGGCTGTCCGTCGCCTCGGTGAAGCGCCCTGACCAGGGTTTGTCGGTGCTCTTTTCCATGCGATGTCGTTAGTGCGTTGTTTTGCAGCGAGTATAGCGAAAGCCGGCGGGGCGGGACACCGAAAACGATGGATGAGGCCTTCGGCCGCGCGGGCACCGCCGGTCAGGACACGCCGTGAATACATCCCTGTAGGCTCGACGGCCGCATCCCTGCGGCCGACGGCCCTGACCGGCGGTGCCCGCGCGACCGAAGGCGGCTGATTGAATGGGTCAACCGTCACAGGTTTGCTGCGGGTTCGCCGATATGCTTCTAACCGTATTCAACTTCATCGTGACTTCACGGTTGCGCCATGACGACCAGATCCTTGACCAGCAACGTCGATCGCAGGGGCCCCGCACTTGGGTATCTGCCCGATTTCTGCAATATCCGCGTCGTCTTCATCGTCGTCGTCAGCGCCGAGCTGCTTGCGTTCGTCCTCGCGCTCGGGGTCGGCGGGGGGACCGCGGAGCGCTGGCATGCGTTGAGCCTGCTATCGCTGTTCATCCAGTGGATCGCGCTGTCGTGTACGGCGCTGCTGTGTGTCGGCCGGCGCTGGCTGGACCGGCTCGGGCCGGCCGGCGCCGGCGCTGGCGCATGGCTGCTGGTGATCGCCGTGACTGCGCTGCTGAGCGAGCTGG
Source organism: uncultured Chromatiales bacterium (assembly GCA_964546765.1). Lineage (GTDB taxonomy): Bacteria > Pseudomonadota > Gammaproteobacteria > SZUA-140 > SZUA-140 > JAITWN01. Next base: position 1,000 of record CAZJKV010000174.1, on the reverse strand, counting down.
TGTTCATGCTCGGGCGCGGCACCGACTTCGCCCAGCTGATGCCGGCCTACCGGCATGGCGAATTTCTGCTGCGCAATCTCGCGATCGCGGCGATATTCAGCGCCGTGATCCTGCGCTATTTCTATGTCCAGGGGTGGACCCGGCAGACCATCGAGGCCGAGTCGCGTGCGCGCTTTCAGGCGCTGCAGGCGCGTATCCGTCCACACTTCATGTTCAACAGCATGAACACGATCGCGAGCCTGACGCGCAGCGATCCGGCGCTCGCCGAGGAGGTCGTCGAGGACCTCGCCGAGCTGTTTCGGGCCAGCCTGTCGGACGATCGGCATTCCGGTACGCTGGCAGGAGAACTCGAACTGGTGCGGCGCTATCTGCGCATCGAGGGGCTGCGTCTCGGGGTGCGACTGCGGGTCGATGAGCGTCTCGATGGCCTGGCCCGGGATGCCCGGGTGCCGGCGCTGCTGCTGCAGCCGCTGATTGAGAACGCGGTCTATCACGGCATAGAACCCCTGCCCGAGGGCGGCGTCGTCCGCATCGAGGGCGCGCAGGCGGACGGGTTGATCGTGCTGACCGTGACGAACCCGTTGCCGCCGCCGCGCACCCTGCCGGGATACGGCCTGAACCGGCGTACGGGGCACCACATGGCGATCGATAATATCCGGGAGCGCCTGCGCCTGAACTATGGCCGTCGCGCGCGCCTTGAGGTCACGACCGGCGACGGGGTATTTACCGCGCGCCTCGAAATCCCGTATCTGACGGAGCGGGTCGGCCGATGAAGGTGCTTATCACCGACGACGAGGCGCTCGCGCGCGACCGCCTGCGCCGCCTGCTCGAGGAGGTCGGCGACATCGAGATCGTCGGCGAGGCCGCCGACGGCCGCGAGGCGCTCGACCTCGAGCAGGCGCTCGAGCCGGACGTCATCCTGATGGACGGCGCGATGCCCGGGCTCGGCGGGCTCGAGGCGACGCTCGAGATCCGCAGGCGTGTGCCACGGGCGCGCATC
>CAZJKV010000173.1:0-2991 GCA_964546765.1 uncultured Chromatiales bacterium | reverse complement strand
GTCGCTGAGGCGCCAGCGTCGCACGACGCGGCCGCGTGGCTGGGCGCCGCGCCGCAGCAGCGTCGGCAAGGCCCCGGCGATGACCTCGCCTGGCGGGGCATGATAATAATCCGCAGTCCAGCGCAGCAGCCGCATCAAGTCCGCCGGCAGCAGCGGTACCGCATCGATCAATTCGCTTACGTGTCTGAGGCGACCCGCCTCGACGCGGCTCGTGGCGGCGGTGCCGGTGATGATACCGATGCGATGACCGCGGCCGAACGGTACCCGCACCCGCGCGCCGGGCGACGGTCTGCCCGCGCCGGTCTTCGGCGCGAGGTAGTCGAACACACGGTAAACCGGGGCGGGGATCGCAACCTGCCACACCGCCGCATCGGCGCTCATCGCGCGTGCGTCCCTGCCGCTGCGCCGGTGTATGCCCGCGGCCGTGATCTGCCGGAATCCGGTATCGTTGATGCCGGTTCTGATCTATGAAAGCTAAGCCATTGTCGGATGATGCAATCAGCGCTTTTCCACAAACTCTGTGGATAACTTTGTGGACAGCTTGGGTTCATGGCCGATTACTATGGGCCACCGTTGGGTTTTTTACTCTTTGGTGAAAAAATCATTACTCTGAATTATCAATGTAAATCAATATATTGAGATATTTTTACAGGGTGGCTCGCGGTCCGCTCCGTGTCGCGGGCCCGATACACCGGCGCCCGGCGGACCTTGTGCATAAAAATCGACGTTGTCAACTGGAGTTTGCGCCTCCGGACGCTGCGCGACGATCGCGGGAAAACCGGGCAGCTAGAAGGGCTTGACCACGACAAGCACGACCATCGCGACCAGCAGGAGCACCGGGAACTCGTTGAACCAGCGGAAATACACATGTGAATGCCGGTTTCGATCCTCCCGGAACATGACAAGCAGGCGCCAGCACCAGATGTGATACACAACCAGCACCACGGCGAGCAGCAGCTTGACATGCAGCCACTTCATCGCCGACCAGGTCTCCCACGCATAGGCGAACAGCAGCCACAAGCCGAGCGCCACGGTCACGACCGCGCTCGGCGTCATGATGCCGTTGAAGAGTTTGCGCTCCATGACCTTGAAACGCTCGCGACCGGCGGCATCGTCGCACATCGCATGATAGACGAACAGCCTCGGCAGATAGAACAATCCCGCGAACCAGGTCACCATCGCAATGACATGAAAGGCCTTTACCCAGGACATGCGCGCGAATCGCTTCCGAAGCCGGACATCACGCCGATCAATATACTGACAGCGCCGTTCGGTTGCCAGGATTTCTCGCACCGACGGCTTGACTTGAGGGGAGTATCATTCTAGATTACGGAACGCACGGGGAGGATGCATCCCGACGGGAACAACAATAACGATAATTGCACTACGATCTAACTTGCGGCCGAGAGCCGCATTTTTTTTATTCGCCCGCCATCATTTCCTTCGGTACCATCTGCAAACCGTTGGCCAGAACGCTTGCATTCAGGCCGTAATTGCGCAGGGTAAAGGCTGCCGCGGAGCTGCGCCGGCCGGTCTGGCAATAGCAGATGTAGTGTTTCCCGCGATCGAGCGAGCGCGCCTCCCTGTGCAGCGCCGGCATCGCGATGCTGAGCGCGCCCGACAGGTGTGAGCGGGCGTACTCGGCCGGCAATCGGACGTCAATCCATACCGCGCCTCCGGCAACATCGTTCTTTGCCTGCTCCAGACCGATCCACATCAGCGTAGGCTCGGTCAGCAGCTTGATGAACTCTTCCTTCGACAGGCGCAGCAGCAGGCCGTCGCTCATCATCGACACGGACGCGTTGCGCGGATTGTCGGAGATCAGCGCCGCCTCTCCGAAGGTGTCTCCCTTGTTCAGTTCCGCGATCTCGATGGTGTCCTCATCGTTATCCGGATTGCGCGTGACCAGGCTGATGCCGTCCTCTATCATGTAGAAGTAGTCGCCGGCATCGCCCTGGCGGATGATCACCTCACCGGCGCGCACGACGACCGGTTCGAGCCGGTGCAGCAACTCCTCGATATTGGCTGGCGGCAGACTGCGAAAGGTCGCAGACTTCAGCATTGTCTTCATCCAGTCTGCTTTGTTGATCGTGATGATGCCATCCTCGCACATGACGACCGCCTCTTCCGGCACGGTGATCTGGCTCCAGGTCACGAGGGTGTCGAGCAGTTCCTTGTCGACGCGGATGATCCCGGCCTGTGTCACTGCACGCGCGGTAACGCGTCGCGGGTGGTCATCGGCGAGCGGGTGCCGGGCTTCCTTGTCGCCGCCGCTGATTCGCCGGGCAGCTGTGCCATCGGCAGGCAGCAGTTCGATGTCGCCCGAGAGCAGGTAGACGCATTGCTGATCGCGCTCGCCGGCCTTGAACAGGACGTCCCCGGCAGCGAGGCTCTCGATGCGCGAATGACGCAGCACCTCCCCGATCTGCTCATGCGACAGACAGGAGATCGGTTCGAGGCGCTTCAGGTGTTCGATGTCATGAGTCGACTGGGGCGCGAGCATTCGGGGGCCTTTCCCTTTAACAGGTGTCTGCCCGGCATGCTAGACTCAGGCGGCAGACGCCCTCACAGGGTTGTCATCGGCATTTGCCGGAAAAACTTCACGAATCCGCCCCGGAACCGGAGTCCGATGTCGGCGCCCATACGCGAAATCCCCTACAATTACACATCTTTTTCCGACCGTGAGATCGTCGCCCGCTTTCTCGGCGATGGCCTGTGGGAGGTCATCGAGCGCCTGCGCGGGTCGCGCCGGACCGGCCATTCGGCGCGCCTGATGTTCGAGGTCCTCGGCGACATGTGGATGATTACCCGCAATCCCTATATACAGGACGACCTTCAGGACAACCCCCGGCGCTGGCGTGCGCTGATCGCCGCGCTGCACCAGCGGCTCGACCAGGTCGTCGCGCGCGCCGGCGGAAACGAACTCGCACTGCGGTTGCATGACGCGGTGCGCGACGCGGTGCGGCGCTTCGAGGGCTGGCTGCCGGACCA
>CAZJKV010000172.1:0-3016 GCA_964546765.1 uncultured Chromatiales bacterium | reverse complement strand
ATGAAGCCCTTCGGCATCTTCTTTTCGACGTTCGCGACCTTGTCGAGCGGTGCGACGCCGATCTTCCAGCGATAGGGCTTGTTCGAGGTCCGCTCGATGGTCGGCATCACGGAATTCCGGCCCTGCAGCGCGAGCCGCACCGCGGCGCGGCCGACGGCGTAGGCCTGCTCGACGTCGGTCTGCGACGCGATATGGCGCGCCGCGCGCTGCAGGTAATCCGCGACGCCCCAGTGATACTTGAGCCCGAGCCCTTCCCGGACGAGGTTCGCGATCATCGGCGCGACGCCGCCGAGCTGCGCGTGGCCGAAGGCATCGCGCAGGCCCTGGTCGGACAGGAATTTCCCGTCCGCGTCCTGCGCCCCCTCTGACACCACGACCGAACAATAACCGTATTTTTTGACCATGCCGTCGACCTTCGCGAGAAAGCGCTCGCGATCGAACGGTACCTCGGGGAACAGGATCACGATCGGCAGGTCGGTATCCTCGTCGGTGGCGAGTCCGCCGGCCGCGGCGATCCAGCCGGCATGTCGGCCCATGACCTCGAGCACGAAGACCTTGGTCGAGGTCTTCGCCATCGACGCGACATCGAAGCTCGCCTCCCGCATCGACACCGCGACGTATTTCGCGACCGACCCGAAGCCGGGGCAGTTGTCGGTGATCGGCAGGTCGTTATCGACGGTCTTCGGGACGTGGATCGCCTGGATCGGATAGCCGAGTGTCTCGGCGAGCTGCGACACCTTGAGGCAGGTGTCCGCCGAGTCGCCGCCGCCGTTATAAAAGAAGTAGCCGATGTCGTGGGCCGCGAACACCTCGATCAGGCGTTCGTATTCGCGCCGGTTCTGGTCCAGTCCCTTGAGCTTGTAGCGGCAGGAGCCGAAGGCGCCGGACGGGGTGTGGCGCAGCGCAGCGATCGATCGCGCGCTCTCCTTGCCGGTGTCGATCAGGTCTTCGGTCAGCGCCCCGATGATGCCGTTGCGACCGGCGTAGACACGCCCGATCCGTTCGCGGTGCTCGCGCGCGGTCTCGATGACGCCGCAGGCGCTGGCGTTGATGACGGCGGTGACGCCGCCGGACTGGGCATAAAAGGCGTTTTTCCGGCTCATCGGTTCCCCCCCCGGGTTGTGTCGGCTGTGGTTTGACGCTGTACGGACCCTGCCCTTTGCATCGATGCGAAAAAACTGTATAAGCAATACAACGTAAAATATCAGCGCCCGTATTCGCTTTCACGGACGATATCACACCTGCCTTCAGTAGAAAAAGACATTGAAAACAAACATTTTTATCATAAGAATACATAAACCAGACAGGGGGTAAGCGAAAATGAGAATCGTATTGCTCGGGGCTCCGGGGTCAGGCAAGGGGACGCAGGCGAAGCTGTTGACAGATGCCTACAATGTCCCCCAGATATCGACCGGCGATCTGCTCCGGGCCGCAGTCAAGTCCGGTTCCGCCCTCGGTCTGCAGGCCAGGGCGGCGATGGACGCCGGCCGACTGGTCTCGGACGACCTCGTCCTCGCGATGATCCGGGAGCGGCTGACCTGGCCCGATGCGACCAACGGCTTCATCCTCGACGGGTTTCCGCGCAATATCGCCCAGGCCCAGGCGCTCGATGCGATGCTCGAGCGGCTCGGCCAGCCGCTCGATCTCGCCTTGCTGATCGACGTCGACCTCGACGCCCTGATGCAGCGCATGACCGGCCGCCGTACCTGCGAGTCCTGCGGCCAGACCTACAACATCTACTCCTCGCCGTCCAAGCTCGAGGACCGCTGCGACAAGTGCGGCGGCAACCTGCGCCATCGCGCCGATGACAATGAGGAAACCATCGGTAACCGGCTTAGGGTCTACGAGGCCCAGACCACGCCGGTCGTCGATTATTACCGCAACGACGGCCGTCTCGATACCGTGCAGGGCGTAGGCGAGATACCGCATATCTTTGCCGGGATCCGCAAGGTCGTCGAGGCTGCGCGCAACCGGCCCCGCATGAGCGCCCAGTCCGTGCAGGGTGGGGTATCGCCGGCCGAGGCGGCGCGGGCCGTCGGCGCGATCGCCGCAAAGACGAAGAAGGCGACGGCCGCCGTGAAGTCGTCACCCCCCGCGTCCCGGGCGGCGCCTGCGCAAAAGGCCGCCGCGGCGCCGAAAAAGGCCGTCACAAGGACCGTGAAAAAGGCGGTGAAGAAGGCCGCGAGTGCGAAAAAGGCCGCCAAGAAAAAGGTGGTGGCGACCAGGAAGGCCGTGAAGAAGGCGGTCCGCAAGACGGTCAATGCAGTGAAAAAGAAGACGGCGGTCGTGAAGAAGAAGGTCGCTCAGAAGAAGAAGGCGGCCGCGAAGAAGCAGGCGGTGGCGAAGAAGAAGGTGGTGGCGGCCAGGAAGGCCGTGAAGCAGGCGGTCCGCAAGACGGTCAAGGCAGTGAAGAAAAAGGCGGCTGTAAAGAAGAAGCGCGCGCCCGCCCGCAAGAAATAATCCCGGGACATGAGCGATCGCGGTCACGACAACCCAGGGGCCTTCCCGCGTCGGCGCATGCGCAGGATGCGCCGCGATGCCTTCAGCCGCCGGCTGATGCGCGAGACCGTGCTCGGCGTCGATGACCTGATTTGCCCGCTGTTCGTGCTCGACGATCCGCCCCGACGCGAGGCCGTGCCGTCGATGCCCGGCGTGGAGCGCCTCGGCATCGACGAACTACTGCGCGAGGCCGAGGCCCTGGTCGCGCTCGGGATCCCGGCGGTCGCGCTGTTCCCGGTGACGCCGGACGCGCAAAAGAGCCTCGACGCGCGCGAGGCATGGAACCCCGAAGGCATCGCGCAACGCGCGGTGCGGGCGCTGAAACAGGCCTTCCCGGGGCTCGGCGTCATCACCGATGTCGCGCTCGACCCGTTCACGACCCATGGCCAGGACGGACTCATCGACGACGCCGGCTATGTCGTCAACGACGAGACCGTCGCGGCGCTGGTGCGCCAGGCCCTGTCGCATGCCGAGGCCGGCGCCGACATTGTGGCCCCGTCCGACATGATGGACGGCC
>CAZJKV010000171.1:0-3018 GCA_964546765.1 uncultured Chromatiales bacterium | reverse complement strand
AGCGCCTGCGCCGCTTGCAGGTAGCGCGAGGACTTGACGTCGTTGTGCGCGATCGCGACAAACAGTTCGTCAGGATCGGCGTAGCCGACCTTCTCGGCGAGCCGTTCGTAATTCACCCGGGAAAGCCCGAGTCGCTTCAGTTCGCGCTCGAGCGCGGCGCGCCCGGCGATGACGTTCTTGTCGCGGTCCTGCTGCCGGAACCAGTGCTGCACCTTCGCGCGCGCGCGCGAGGTCGCGAGATAGCCGAGGTGCGGGTTCATCCAGTCGCGGCTCGGGGCCGCCTCCTTGACCGTGATGATCTCGACCTGCTGGCCGGTCTCGAGTGTCTGGGTCAGCGGGACCATGCGGCTGTTGACCCTGGCCCCGCGGCAGCGGTGCCCGATGTCGGTGTGGATGTGATAGGCGAAGTCGAGTGGCGTCGCGCCCTTCTGCAGGTCGACTATGTTTCCCTTGGGCGTGAAGACGTAGATCCGGTCCTCAAATACCTCGCCGCGAAAGCGGTCGACGAACTCGCCGGCGTCGGCGATCTCGTCCTTCCATTCGAGCAGCTGGCGCAGCCACGCGACACGCCGGTTCATCGCCTCGTCGCCGCGCGCGCCCTCCTTGTACTGCCAGTGCGCGGCGACGCCGAGCTCGTTGTGCTCGTGCATCGCGTGGGTGCGGACCTGGACCTCGACGGTGCGGCCTTCGGGGCCGATCACCGCGGTATGGATCGACTGATAGTCGTTTTCCTTCGGCGTCGCGATGAAGTCGTCGAACTCGCCGGCGATGTATTGCCACTGGCCGTGCACGACGCCGAGCGCCTTGTAGCAGTCGGCGACGCTGTCGACGAGGACACGCACGCCGCGCACATCATGAATCTGGTCGTAACCGACGCCCTTGCGTTCCATCTTGCGCCAGATGCTGTAGATGTGTTTCGGACGGCCGCTGATCTCGGCCTTGACGCCGATGCGCTCGAGTTCCGCCTGGAGCCGCGCGATGAAGTCGGCGATATAGCGCTCGCGATCGATGCGTCGCTCGTCGAGCAGGCCGGCGATACGACGATAGAGTTCGGGCTCGAGATAGCGCATCGACAGGTCCTCGAGCTCCCACTTGAGCTGCCAGATGCCGAGCCGGTTCGCGAGTGGTGCGAAGATGTCGAGGGTCTCTTTCGCGATACGCTGCTGCTTGTCGGGCGGCAGGGCATACAGCGTACGCATGTTGTGGGTTCGGTCGGCGAGCTTGATCAGCACGACGCGAATATCCTCGGCCATCGCGAGCAGCATCTTGCGCAGGTTCTCGGCCTGGGCGCGCTCCTGGCGGTCGCCGCCGGGCAGGCTCTGATAGCTCTGGATAAGCTTCATCTTGGTGACGCCGTCGACGAGGCGCGCAACGGTGTCGCCGAACCCGGCGCGGATCTCGTCGGGACCGATCGCGGTGTCCTCGGCCACGTCGTGCAGGATCGCGGCGGTCAGGGTCTCGTGATCGAGGTAAAGCCCGGCGAGTATGTTCGCGACCGCGAGGGAATGCTGAAAGTAGGGTTCGCCGGAGGCACGCTGCTGGCCGGCGTGGGCGCTGCGCGCGAGCTCACAAGCGCGGGCGATGACGGCCATCTCATCCGGGGTGCGGCCCGGGGCGATCGAGGCCAGCCAGTCCGCGATCTCCAGTACGTCAGTACCGGAGCTCCCGAGACGCTTGTCCTTGACGCTGACCATGTTTTCCGATGTCGTTTCCGCTGTCGCCCTGTCCTGTATTAACCATGGGGAGCATGGAAACGGACCGCAAGGGTTGTCAGTCGTCCTTCTCCCGGCTCAGCACCGCGATGATCTCGTCCTCGAGCTCGATGCGGTCGGCAAGGCCTTCGCCGAGCCGGGACAGGTCCGCCTCGAGGTTAGACAGGTCGACCGTCTCGCGCCCGCGGGTGAAATCGTACTTGTCGTTGAAGTTCAGGATCGCGTCGGTGGAGTCCAGGATGCCGGCGTAGACACGGTCCGCGACCTCGATGACCGCCTTGCGCCGCTCGCGCTTCTCGTCGATGTAGCGGTACAGCCGGAAGTGGGTATCGGCGGTGTAATCGATCAGCGACTGGCAGAAATCCTCGAGCATCCGGCTGACCTGCCGGGTGTCATCGAACGGGTGTTTCGCGGCGAGATCGCCATACAGCGCCAGCACATGGTCGCGCACGCCGACCAGTTCCCTGATCATCGCGCGGGAGGCGGTACGTCGATCCTGGGTTGCGTCACGGGTTCCGGTCATCGGTCGGTTCCTTATGTTCTTTGAGATAATTATCAACCAACTCTCTAATATCTTTGATGATACATTCGTGAAATATCATCGCCGGCGGCGCCGTCGGGGGGATCCGTCCGGGCGCCGGCGTGGAACGGGTGTCCCCGTCCGCGATCTCTATGCCGTAGACCCGGATCTCGGGCGCGATCCCTCCCAGCGCGCCTGCCAAATCCAATGCAGCCTTTATGCCAAAATCATGGGTGCTCGTAAATCTTGCGTCCGCAGGCAGTCGCCGGCCGTCGAAGCACGTATAGGCCCCTGCCCGGCCGTCGGCCCGCATTGCGTCGATCAGCACCACGAGCCCGGGGGCCTCGAGCAGTTCGAGCAGCCGCAGGCCGGGCCGGTCCGCGCAACTGACCGAGACCTGTCCCGGCGTCTGGCCCAGTATCCACGGATCGCGCGCCAGCGCCCCGGCGACCGCCCAGCCGACGCGGTCGGCGCCGAACGGCGATCCGACGCCGACGACGCGCACCGGACTCAGGCGCGCTCGACGGTCAGCCTCAGGAAGTGGGTCGCGCACGAGATGCATGGGTCATAGTTGCGAATGATCTTTTCCGCCTGCAGACGCAGTTCCGCGTCGGGGCGGTCGAAACCGTCGCGGGCGAGCGACTCGCGCAGGTCTTCCTCGATACGCGCCTGGTTCTGGCTGGTCGGCGGCACGATCGTCGCCGCGGCGACCCGCCCGCCCGCGTCGAGTTCGTAGCGATGCCACAGCACGCCGCGCGGGGCCTCGGTGGCCGCGGTGCCGATGCC
>CAZJKV010000170.1:0-3158 GCA_964546765.1 uncultured Chromatiales bacterium | reverse complement strand
GGCGGCGGCCAGCCGCTCGTCCAGGCGTGCGCCCTCGCGCAGCAGGTCGCCGTAGAACTCGAGCCATGCGCCGACCCAGTTCTTCCACGCGACCGTGCATACGGCGCGCGCAACGCTCGTGCCGCCGCCGTCGGCATCGACCGCGTCGGCCTGCAGTGATGCGCTGTCGATCGGCCATTCGAAGCGCCAACGCCCCGGGTTGAGGCTTTCGATCATCGTTTCGCGGAACTCCCGCACATGCACGTCGATCGCGCGGCGTAAATTGTAGTTGCGCTCCAGCCCGTAGTCGGCCGCAAGGGCACGCAGCGCCGGCTCGAGTTTGACGGGATCGGGGGCGGACGCGTCGAGCGGCGCGAGCGCGAACTCGAGCGCGGCCTGCTGCACATCGGACAGCGGCTCCCGCGGCGGAGAGATCAGTTCCAGTCGCGCCGCGCCGTCCGCGCCGGTCAACACCGTTACCGCCTGTCCTTCGACGCGCGTGTAGCCGAACATGTAGACGAGGCGTCCGACGCCGGTCTGAACGGTCACGGGGGCGCCGACGCGCGGAGTTCCGCCATGGTCGCGTACCCGCACCGTGACCGCGAGTGGCTCGCCGCGCCAGGCCGGCTGCGGCAGAACGTCCAGGCTGACCGCAAGCCCGGTCTCAGTCGGCTGCGCGAGCGGGCTGCCGCCGAAGAAAAGCTCGACCCAGCGACGCGGATCGAGGCCGAGGGCGGCGACGCAGATCTCGGTGAAGCGCTCCGGGCCGATCAGCCGTATCGCGCGAACCTGGACGAGGTCGCTGAACTTCCCGCCGAGCGCGGCGCGCGCGTCGAGCAGACGCTGTCCGAGACGCACACCGATGTCCCGCTCGTCCGGAAACTCGATGTCGCGGTTGAGCTGCGCGGCGCTGGTCGCGCGATTGAGGAAGTCCAGCACCTGTTGCGCCTGGACGGTGCTGAGGTCCCCGGGTTCTAGATAGACGATGGCCATGACACTCCGGTTGCCGAGTTCGTAGGCATGCTCCCTGCCCTTGAAGGCGAAGGGATCTGCCAGGGCGAGAAAAGCGCTATCCGCGCACGATGAAGCATGACGACCTAGCGCCCGATCTTCGCGGCGAGTCCGGCGATGTCGAGGTTGATCTTGTTGAGCCGCCCGCCGAGATCCGCGACTTCGGCCACATTGATCTTGTTGACGCCGTCCCCGATGGTCTTCAGCCCGGCGCTGATCTCCTTGCCGGCCTGTTCGGCGTTCTGCACGCGCGCTTCCAGGACCGCGATCGACTGCTTGGTGGCCGCGGCGTCCTGTGCGCTTGCCTGCGCGGCCTTCGCCTGCGCCCCGACCTCCTGCATCACGACCGTCTGCTTGCCGTAGCCGGTCGCCGCCAGCGTGTCGGCCCCACCCACCGCGAGCTGGGTCTGGACCGCGCCTTCCAGCATTGCCTTGCCGTGCTGCATGATCGGGTCGCTGCCGGGGTTGATGAGCGTCACCGCCTTCTCCATCGCCTTCAGGTTGCGCAGGTGGCCCAGCACGCCGGCCGTCGCGAGACCCTTGTCGAGTTCCTTGATCGTGATCGGAATGAGGTCGATCTTGCCGAGGTTCAGTTCGATGAGCTTGCTCCAGTCGGGCAGGATCGGCGTGATGGTGCCGACGTAATCGTCGGACCACCAGGAAATCCACTCGCGGAAGTTCACCTGTATCGTCGCGATGCCGCGCGTCGGGTCCGGGGTGAGCGGGCTCGCGTCAGGCTTGGCGAATGCCATCACGGTGGCGCGGTAATGCTCCCAGCCGCCGATCGGAATGAGCGGCAATTTGATGCCGCCGAGATACCTTCCGTTGGTGTACTGCCCGACGTAGCCGTCGGCATAGCTCTTGATCGTCTTGTTGCCGTCATAGATCTGGTGGATCGCCTTGAACGCCATGACCGTCTCGGGGTCCTGCGGCGAGGCTGAATCCTGCAGCACCTTCTGCACGGTCTTCCCCGTGCTCGCGACCTGCGTCTGCAACACGGTGCCGAAGGCCTGCTCCATGTTCGGCGCAAAGCCCTTCGTGAACTGCGAGCGCAACTGCACGCGCGCCTCGCCGACATTGTTGAACTGCACGGACAGCGCGTTCTCCTCGGCGTTCTCGCGCACGACGAAGCCGGGCGCGGCTCGCAGCCGCCCCCAGGTCGTGACGACGTCGAGCCACGGCATCGGCGCGGCGAGCGACGTGCCGTCGAGCGCCGTCGCGCGGAACACGAGTTCGGCGACCTGGCCGACCAGATGGTTCTCGGCGGTCGTCTGCACCGACAGCAGGTAACTCTGGCGAAGCGGCGCGGTCTCGTCCTCGAGGGTCTGCACACGCTCGGGCAGATCGTCGAGCGCGGCGACCCGGGTCGCGAGCTCGCCGACGTCGTCCTCGAGCTCGTCGACCCGCGCGCCGACGCCGTCGAGGGCCTCGCCGTAGGCGTCGAGCACGCTCACGAGCTTGTTCCAGTCTTCGGCCTTGATCAGGTGCCCCGGCGCCTTGCCACCGAGGCTCGCAGCGAGCAGCCGGGCTTGTTCGAGGGTCATGATGTGCTCTCCTTGACGATGCTGCCTTCGATCATCAATTGCAGGGGCACGCCGGCAGGGCGCGAGCGCGCGACCAGATTCCAGACCCGCTCGGCCAGCGCCGGATCGGCGGGCTGGTCCGGGTCGGCGAGACACAGCCGGATGCGGATGCCCACTTGCGGCGCGAGCGGGCGCACCATCCACAGGCGCGCCGACGGCGGATACGTGAAGGCGCTGCCGTCGAACTGCCCCTCGCCCTGCGGATCGGCGAGAAAGCCGGGAGTGTCGCGCAGGTGCCCCGGCACCGCCGCGTGCCGATCGGGCGGGGGAAAGAGCTGGCCTTCCGTCGACCACCAGGGCCGATCGGCCGCGGGCGGTGTCGGCACCGGCGCCATTTGCAGGTAGCGCCAGGTTTCGTTCGCGCCGCCGGAGGGAACCGGCAGGTAGGGGAGTGCGCCGGTGACGATGCGCGTCTCGTCGGGCTTGATGCGCAGGCGCAGTTCAGCGGGAGGAACGGTCATCGTGGGCGTAAAGGTATTGCCGTCCCACTGGCCGAGTTCGGCGCGCAGCGCCGGGGCGGGGAGCACGGCGCCGATGGCGTCGTCCGCTTGCGCCCGATCGGCCAGTGTCGCATCGGCAAAGCGG
>CAZJKV010000169.1:0-3193 GCA_964546765.1 uncultured Chromatiales bacterium | reverse complement strand
TCGTCGAGCGCCTGGCGCAGGCGCGGATTGTCCGCATCCGCGCTCACGCGGACCTCGGGCGCGCGTTCGATCACCGGCTCGCCGTGCTCCTCGGCACGCCCACCGCGCCAGCCCAGGCCCTGGAACAGGTCCTGCGTGTCAGTGAAGCGCAGGCCGCCGGAGATGTTGGCGCTGTAGCTGCGGCCCTGGTAGGTATCGCTGATCAGTTCACGGATGTCGCTCGCGTGGAGCGACGCGCTGTAAAAATGCCGCGGAAAATTGAGGTTGCCGGAGCCGCCGAGCCGGGACACCAGGGTATCGCGCTCGGTGCTGTGGTTGCCGATATAGACGAAACCGGTATCGAGCCTCAGGTTCAGGTACGGTGTCGGCCGGAAATTGGTGCCGAGGTTATAGAACAACTGCGAGTTGAACCGGGTATTGATAGCGCCGGTGTTGTTCAGGTCCTGCTCCTCGATATTCGACTCGCCCATCGTCACGTTGTAGGACAACTGTGACGTGAAGCGCGCCAGGCGGTCGCGCAAGACCGTCGCGCGGCGCCGCGCCTCTTCGACGACGCGGTCACCGGGGGCGCCGTTGCGGACGATCTGCCGGTACTGGATCAGCGCGAGGTCGAGATCGTTGCTGCGCTCGTAGAGTTCCGCGAGGTTGTAGCGCATCGAGATATTGTCCGGCGCGAAGCGGACCGCGTCGCGAAACGCGCGTGTCGCCTCGTCGAAGCGACCCTGCTGGCGATAGATCGCCGCAAGCATGAAGAAGGTGCGATCGTTGCCGAGGCCGTGATCGTTGACGGCCCTCAAGTGGCGGATCGCCGCGAACGGTCGGTCTTCCTCGATCATGGTGCGCGCGACGGATATCGCGATCTCGCGCACATATTCATTGACCCGCTGTTCGTCCGTGTCCAGCGCGGCGGCATAGGCATAGGCCTCCGCCGCCTGCATGTCGCGACCGAGCACGGTGTGGACGGCGCCCAGCTGGTGATAGATCCTCGGGTTGTCGGGCTGCAGCCGGAGCGCGAACTCGAGTTCGCGCCGGGCATCCTCGTGACGCCGCGCCCGCGTGTACAGCGACGCCAGCGTGGTGCGCGCGGCGATGTTCTCGGGGTCGTTACCGATCAGCTTGACCAGGCCGAGGATCGCCTCGTCCTCCTTGCCTTCCGCCAGCAGCGCCTGGACCCGGGCGGCATAGAGCGCCGCGAGCGAGGGCTGCGCCTCGCGCGCGGTCGGCGTGTTGCGGCCGAGTGCGAGCACGCGCTCGTAGGCGCGTACCGCGCTGTCCCGGCGCTCCATGACCTCGTACAGGCGGCCGAGCGACAGGTGGGCGTCCTGGTAATCCGGCAGGATACGGATGGCCTCGGTGAAGCTCGCCTCCGCCTCGGCGAAGCGGCGCTGCTGGAAGTAGATGGCGCCGAGCTGGTAGTGCGACAACGGGTCTTCGGGCACGACGGTCAGGAGTCGCTCGAGTCCCGCCTCGGCATCGGCGACGTCGCCCGCTTCGAGCCGCTCCATGGCCTCGTCGAAGCCGAGCAGGGTGCGCGCCTGGCGCGACTCGGGACTGCGCGGATCGATCCGGATGATCGCCGCGAGGTGGCCGAGCTCGCGCGCGGTCTCACCGCGTTCGCGATAGATCTCCACCAGGCCCAGGCGTATCGCGAGATTGTCCGGGGCGATCTCGACCATGCGCTCGAAGACCGTATCGGCCTCGTCGTGGCGCCCGAGCTGGTGCAGCGTCCGGCCCCGTTGCCCGAGCAGGGCAAGGTCGTTCGGCGCCATCGCGAGCAACGCGTCGTATTCGTCCAGCGCGGCGGCGTGATTGCCCGCCTCGGCGAAGCGTTGCGCCCGGATCAGGCCGAGACTCATCCGCGCCTGGAACTGGATCTGCGCTTCTTCGCGCTGGCGCGACAGTTGCTCGTAGATCGGGACGGCCTTGTCGACCTGTCCGGCGCGTTCATAGGCCATCGCGAGGTGATGCTGCAGCAGCAGGCTGTCCGGAAACAGTACCGCGCTGCGCTCTAGCGCGCTGATGCCCGGTCCGAAACGCCCGCGATCCGCATGTGCGCGGCCGAGGAAATACCACAGCTGGGGGTCGCGCGGCGACCTGCGGGTCGCGGCCTCGAGCATCGGCACCGCCGCGTCGTGGGCATTGCGTTCGACAAGGAGGCGCCCGAGCCGGCGCGCCTCGGCGAGTTCGCCGCCGCCTTCATTCAGCGCGATGGCCAGCGCCTCCGCCTTGCGCGCATACAAATCGGTCTGCTGCTGCCGTGCCAGCGCGTTCAGGCGCGGATCGCCGACGCTTGCGATGATCCGCTCGTAGAGGGCGATCGCCTCGTCGACCCTGCCGGTCTCGCCGAACAGGCCGGCCAGTCGCAGGGCTGCCTGCACCTGGCCCGCGTCCGAGGTCAGCACCCGGCGATAGATCGCCTCGGCCTCCTCGAGGCGCAGCATGCGGTGATAGACGATCGCGACATAGAGTTGGACCTGCGGCGCTCGCGGCGGCGCCGTCATGGTCTGGTCGAACAGCCGCAACGCCGCCTCGAGGCCGTTGCGCCCGAGCTGATCAGGGTCTTCCTGCAGGCCGAAGCCGCTTAGCGCGCGCACGATCGAAGCGCGATCCGTCGCGCGCTCGAGCACGTGCGCATACTGCGCCCTCGCGCCTGCATCGTCTCCGCGCTCCAGGTACAGGCCGGCCAGCTCGAGCCTCGGACCCGGGTCGTCGGGCGCGAGCCGGATCGCCTCCTCGAGCGACTGTTCCGCGAGCCGGTCGAGCTGCGCCTCCCGATAGACCCTGCCGAGTTCGTGATGATAAGCGGCATTGCCGGGCTCGAGTTCGGCGGCGCGCTTGAGGAACACCGCGCTGTCGGTGTACAGCTCGCGCTCCGCGTAGACGCGTCCGAGCCAGAAGTGTGCCTCAGCATTGTCCGGCGCGACCCTGACGACATGTTCCAGGACCAGCCCGGCCGCATCGAAGGACTCGAGCCCGAAGGCCTCGGTGCCGAGCGGGATCAGTGCGGCCGCGGCCGCGGCGGGATCCTGCCGCTCGGCGCGTTCGACATGATCGCGGGCGCGCTGCATCAGCAGCGCGTCGAGTTCCGTGCGCGCGATCGCGGTGCTCGGCGATGGCGGCTCTTCGACGGCGAGTTCCGAATAGGCGGCGATCGCCTCCGCCTCGCGTCCCGTCGCGGCGAAGTTCCGGGCCA
>CAZJKV010000168.1:0-3244 GCA_964546765.1 uncultured Chromatiales bacterium | reverse complement strand
GGTTCTGGGACCCGGTCGAGAACGCCTCGTTCATGCCCTGGCTGGTCGGGACCGCCCTGATCCATTCACTCGCGGTCACCGAGAAGCGCGGCATCTTCAAGAGCTGGACGGTGCTGCTCGCGATCCTCACGTTTTCGCTGAGTCTGCTCGGCACCTTCCTCGTGCGTTCCGGTGTGCTGACCTCGGTGCATTCCTTCGCCGTCGATCCGGCGCGCGGCAGCTTCATCCTCGGCATGCTGGTCGTCGCAATCGGCGGTTCGCTGCTGCTGTTCGCGCTGCGCGCCCCGAAGGTCAAGTCCGAGGGCGGTTTCAGCCCGTTTTCGCGCGAGACGTTGTTGCTGTCGAACAACGTGCTGTTCGTCGTCGCCTGCGGCACCGTGCTGCTCGGAACGCTGTATCCACTGCTGCTCGACGCCCTGAATCTCGGCAAGATCTCGGTCGGTCCGCCCTACTTCAACGCGGTGTTTCTCCCTCTGATGGTGCCGCTGGTCTTCCTGATGGGCATCGGACCGATTGCGCGCTGGAAGAAGGCCGAGTTGCCCGAGGTCGCGGTGCGCCTGCGCTGGGCCTTCGCCTCCGCAGTCGTCGTCGCGATCGCGGTGCCGCTGATCTATGGCGGCTGGGGCGACTGGAAGCCGCTGACGGCGCTCGGCTGGCTGATGGCGGCGTGGGTCATTGCGACCATAGTCGTCAACTTCGCGCGCCGGATACGGATCGCGCGCGAATCCGGCTCGGCGCCGCTGTCACGACTGTCGCGCAGCTACTGGGGCATGCAGGTCGCCCATTTCGGCGTCGCGATCTTCATCATCGGGGTCACGATGGTGAGCAGCTACGAAGTCGAGCGCGACGTGCGCATGGAGATTGGTGATGTCGAGTCTATCGCCGGTTACGACTTCCGCTTCGACGGTGTCGCCGAACGTCAGGGACCGAACTTCGACGCGGCGCGCGGCCATCTGTCCGTGTTCCGCAATGGTCGCCAGGTCACCGTGATGAATCCGGAAAAGCGCGTGTACTGGGTGCAGACCATGCCGATGACCCAGGCATCGCTGCACACGACGCTGTTTCGTGATCTCTATGTCTCGCTCGGGGAGCCGGCCGGCGGCGGCGCGTGGAGCGTCCGTCTCTATTACAAGCCCTTCGTCTGGTGGATCTGGGGCGGTTGCGCGCTGATGGCGATCGGCGGCGTGCTCGCGGCCACCGACCGACGTTATCGCATCGCGGTGCGTCGCAAGCACCCGGATGCCGGCAAACCGGACAAGACCGTGCCTGCCGGCAAGCTCGCGGAGGCGGATCGTTGAATCTCCGCTATCTGATTCCACTCGGCGTCTTTCTGGTCCTGTCCGGATTCCTCGCCGCTGGCCTGTTCCTGAATCCGGGCCAGGTTCCCTCGCCGCTGATCGGCAAGCCGGCGCCGGATTTCCAGTTGCCGCGCCTGCACGAACCGTCCCGGCTCATCTCGAATACGGAGATGGCGGGCAAGGTCTGGATGCTGAACGTCTGGGCGTCCTGGTGCGTGTCCTGCCGCTATGAGCATCCCCTGCTGGTGGAGCTTGCGCGCGAGCAGATCGTGCCGATCTACGGTCTCAACTACAAGGACCAGCGCGACGAGGCGATCGGCTGGCTGCGCAACTTCGGCGATCCCTATGTGCACAGCGTGTTCGATCCCGACGGACGCGTCGGCATGGATTTCGGAGTCTATGGCGTGCCGGAGACCTATATCATCGATGCCGAGGGAGTGATCCGGTTCAAGCAGATCGGACCGATCACGGCCGAGGTGCTGCAGAACAAGATCCTGCCACTGATTCGCGAGCTGCAAGGTTGAAAGGGTGATTCCTATGGCAAACGACAGGGAAGGTGTCGGCGCTGCGCTGACGAGCGGTGTGTTGGCGCTGGTCATGTGCATGGTGATGGCGCTGCCGGCGATCGGCACACAGGCGCATGCCGCGCAGGCCGTGCCTCTGGCCGACGACCCGGAGATGCAGGCGCGAATGAAGCGGCTTGAATATGAGTTGCGTTGTCTGGTCTGCCAGGCGGAATCAATCGCGGAGTCCCATTCCGAATTCGCGCAGGATATCCGGCGCGAAGTCGCGCGCATGATGAAGGAAGGCATGAGCGACCAGGAGATTCGTCAGTTCCTTGTGGATCGCTACGGCGATTTCATCCTGTTCCGGCCGCCGGTGAAATCGACCACGATGCTGTTGTGGGCCGGACCGCTGTTGCTGCTGTCCATCGGCGTCGTGGTCATCGGCGTCATCCTGTTGCGGCGCCGCAGGACCGAGGCCGGGGCGCCCAGGTTGAGCGAGGAGGACCACAGGCGCGCCAGTGCCCTCCTGACCGCCGGTGAGGGCAAGGGAGAAGGTGGCCGATGATCGTATTTTATATCGCCGCCGCGCTGCTGATCCTGGCAGCCCTGCTCTTCATCGTCCCGCCGTTGCTGCGGCGTGAGCAGGAAGAGGCTTCAACCGACCGCCGTTCGCTGAACATCACGATCTACCAGGACCAGTTCGCCGAACTCGAGCGCGACCTCGCCAACGACGTCATCACCCCGGAACAGTTCGAGACAAGCAGGCAGGAACTCGAACGCAGGTTGCTCGAAGATGTATCAGATACCGGCGAGGCCCGGACCGAAAGCAAACCTGGCAGGAGCCACACCGCGGTCGTCAGCGCGGTCGTCGTCGCCGCCCTGGTCCCGCTGCTCGCAACTGGCGTCTACATGCAGACGGGTACGCCGACCGCGATCGTGCATGGCGACGCCTCGCGGATCGCGTCGACTGAGGGCCACGATCTGCAAAATCAGATCGACATGATGATTGCCCGGCTCGAACAGCGCCTGATCGAAAACCCGGATGACGTCGAGGGGTGGGCGATGCTCGGTCGTTCCTATCTCGCGCTCGAGCGCTTCGATCGCGCATTGCCGGCGCTGGACCGTGCGGTCGCGCTGGGCGGGGACGATGCCCAGCTGCTGGTCGATTTTGCCGATGTGCTCGCGATGACGACAAACGACATGTCGCTCGAAGGGCGTCCGCGTGAGCTGATCGAGCAGGCCCTCGCGATCGATCCGAATAACCAGAAGGCACTGTGGCTGGCCGGCACCGCGGAGTATGAACGCATGAACTTCGCCGGCGCGCTGACCTACTGGCGGCGTCTGCAGGCGCTGGTACCGCCGGGTTCAGACGCCGATCGCGCGATGCAGGGCAACATCGCGGAGATCGAGTCGTTGATGGCGGCAGCTGCGACCGGCGGC
>CAZJKV010000167.1:0-3259 GCA_964546765.1 uncultured Chromatiales bacterium | reverse complement strand
AGTCGCGGAAATCGAGCGCGCCGCCGCCGTGCGCGCGCCAGCGCATGACGCCGCGGTTCCTGCCGATCACCTGCTGGCGATAGATGCCGAGATTCTGCCGCGGCTTGTCCGGGCCGCGGGTGACGACCAGCGCCCAGGTGATCAAGGGCCCGGCGTCGCCGGGCCAGCAAGTCTGGATCGGCAGCTTCGACAAGTCGACATCGTCGCCCACGATAACATGCTCCTGGCATGGCGCGCGCTTGACGACCTTCGGCACCATGTTCAGCACCTGCTTCAGCACCGGCAGCTTGTCCCAGGCGTCGCGCAGCCCGCTCGGCGGGTCCGGCGCGCGCAGATACGCGAGCACCTGGCCGATCTCGCGCAAGGCCGACACCGAGTCCGCGCCCATGCCGAAGGCAACGCGTTCCGGCGTGCCGAACAGGTTCGCGAGAACCGGGATGTCATGGCCCTTCGGGTTCTCGAACAGGATCGCCGGGCCGCCCTGGCGCAATGTGCGGTCACAGATCTCGGTCATCTCGAGATCCGGGCTGATCTCCGCCTTCACGCGCACGAGCTCGCCGCGCTGCTCGAGCGCCGCGATGAAGTCGCGCAGGTCCTGGTATTTCATTGCCCGTCCCTCACGATTTCGGAATTAGGGGTCAGAGTGAGAATTCGGCGACGACCGGCGTGTGGTCCGACGGCCGCTCCCAGCCGCGCGGGCCCTTGTCGATCGCGGCGGTCTTGCACAGTGTACAAAGGTCCTCGCTCGCGAGGATATGGTCGATGCGCAGGCCGAGGTTGCGGCGGAAGCCGGCCATCCGGTAGTCCCACCAGCTGAATGCGGTCTCGTCCGGGTGGCGGCTGCGAAAGGTATCGCAGAGGCCGAGATCGAGCATGCGCCGGAATGCGGCGCGCTCCGGCTCGCTGAACAGCACCTTGCCTTCCCAGGCCGCCGGATCGTGGACGTCGATCGGCTCGGGCGCGACATTGAAATCGCCGAGCACGATGAAGCGAGGATGCGCACGCAACTCCTGTTCGACAAAGTGCGTCACCTTGTCCAGCCAGTCGAGCTTGTAGCGGTACTTGTCGGAGCCGACGCTCTCGCCGTTCGGCACATACAGGTTGAGCAGGCGCACCCCGCCGATCGTCGCAGCGATGATGCGCCGCTGCGGGTCATCGAGTCCGGGGATGTCGCGGATCACGCCGGTCGCCTCCGTGCGACTGACGATCGCGACGCCGTTGTAGGTCTTCTGGCCGGCGAAATGTGCGCTGTAGCCGGCAGCGCGAAACTCGTCGAGCGGGAACTGTTCGTCCTGCAGCTTGATCTCCTGCATCGCGAGCACATCCGGGCGGGTATCGACCAGCCATTGCAGCACCTGCGGCAGGCGCACCCGCAGCGAATTGACGTTCCAGCTCGCGACCCTCATTTTGTGCTTAACTCTTTGTTTTATTATGGGTTACGGATTCAGTTCGCATGGGTGTGGCCGATAACATCAGGATGCCGCACCGCCGGGTCCGCACGGACCGGTTATAGTGGCGGTCGATATTGCCGCGATGCCGGTGATGCCGCCGGTGTCCCGAATGATAGCATCACGCGCCGGGCCTGCCGACCGGCGAGAGGGAGGCGAAGACATGACGCTGTGGATGGCCCTGGCTGGACTGCTTGCCGTTTTGTGGGTGCTCGCTTACCTGCGCATACCCCTCCTGCCCTCGAGCACGATCCTCCTTGCTTGCCTCATCGCGTTGACGCTGCGCACCGGCCTCGGCATGGCGTCGTTGCTCCTGCTGTGGCTGCTGTTCCTCGCAATCGCGATCCCGCTCAATGTCAGGCCGTTGCGCCGCCGCTGGTTCAGCGCGCCGGCGCTTGCCCGGTTCCGCCAAATCATGCCGGCGATGTCGCGCACCGAGCGCGAGGCGCTCGAGGCCGGCACTGTCTGGTGGGAGGGCGAATTGTTCAGCGGACGGCCCGACTGGAAACGTCTGCTCGACCTGCCCGCGCCGAGGCTGACGCCCGAGGAACAGGCCTTCATCGACGGTCCGGTCGACGAGCTGTGCCGGATGATCGAAGACTGGAAGATCACCGACGAGCTGCACGACCTGCCGCCCGAGGTCTGGCGCTTCATCAAGGACCAGGGCTTCTTCGGCATGATCATCCCGCGCGAATACGGCGGGCTCGGCTTTTCGGCGCTCGCGCATTCGACGGTCGTCATGAAGTTGTCGACGCGCAGCATCACCGCGGCGGTGACGGTGATGGTGCCGAACTCGCTCGGCCCCGCCGAACTGCTGCTGCACTACGGGACGCAGGCACAGAAGGACCGTTACCTGAGACGCCTCGCCTGCGGCGAAGAGGTCCCGTGCTTCGCGCTGACCGGTCCCGAGGCCGGCAGCGACGCGGCCAATCTCCCGGACCGCGGTGTCGTCTGCAAGGGAGAATTCAACGGCGAGGAGATCATCGGGATCCGGATCAACTGGGAGAAGCGCTACATCACGCTCGGTCCGGTCGCGACCGTGCTCGGTCTCGCGTTCAAGCTGTTCGATCCCGAGCGCCTGCTCGGCGACCAGGAGGAATTCGGCATTACGCTCGCATTGATCCCGACCGACACCCCCGGCATCGAGATCGGCGAACGCCATGCGCCATTGAACCAGGCCTTTCAGAACGGACCGAACCGCGGCCGGGACGTGTTCATCCCGCTCGACTGGGTGATCGGCGGTCGCGACGGGCTCGGCGAGGGCTGGCGCATGCTGATGGAATCGCTCGCCGCCGGTCGCTCGATCTCGCTGCCGGCGCTCGCGACCGGCGCCGGCAAGTTGATGTGCCGCTACACCGGCGCCTATGCGCGCATCCGCCGCCAGTTCCACCAGCCGATCGGCCGTTTCGAGGGCGTCGAGGAGGTGCTCGCGCGCATCGCCGGCAATACCTGGCTAATGGACGCGGCACGCATCATGACCGCGCAGGCGGTCGACCAGGGCGAGAAACCGGCGGTTGCGTCGGCGATCGTCAAGTATCACCTGACCGAACGCATGCGCCAGACCGTCAACGACGCGATGGACATCCAGGGCGGTAGCGGTATCTGCATGGGCCCGCGCAACCTCATCGGCCGCGTCTACCAGGCAGTGCCGATCAGCATCACCGTCGAGGGCGCGAACATCCTGACGCGCAGCCTGATCATCTTCGGCCAGGGCGCGATCCGCTGCCACCCCTATGTGCTGGCGGAGATGCGCGCCGCGGCGGAGCGGGACCACCACTTCGCGCTCAGGGATGTCGACCGCGCGCTGTTCG
>CAZJKV010000166.1:0-3271 GCA_964546765.1 uncultured Chromatiales bacterium | reverse complement strand
GCCGGCACGACCGCCTCGCCCGGTTCCGGTTGGGCGCGACCGGCGGCGATCGCCACGGACCGGCCTGCCGGCCTGAAACATCGAGCCCGACAATGTAGGCGACCCATTGCCGGCCCGGGGTCTCCATCGCCATGCCGAGGTAGAGAATCGCGTCGACGTCGACGACCCCGGGCACATAGCGGATCTCCGCTACCTTCCAGTCCGCGAGATACGATGGTGTCATGTGCATGTTCGATACGCCCGACTGCATTACCCAAACGTCGGCATCTGCGCGGTTCAGGTAGGCGACGATGCGCTCCGACCCACCCCTCAAGCTCGCGGCGCTGCGCGGCGTGGACGTGTGTATCCTGATTCCAGAGCGCCCGGACAACATCCTCACCTACTACGCGCTGCCTATGCCTTCGTCGGTCGGCCGCTCTAAGCCAGCGTCCGATATCGCTCGCGCGATGTCGGTCGCGGACTCCGCCGAAGCGACTCGAACGCGTGCGCCTTCGATGTCGACCTCCACCGTCGCGCCGGCATCGAGCGCCTTGACGGCCGACGTGATCTTGCGTATGCATCCGCCACAGCCGATGCGCCCGACATTGAATTCCTGCATGATTTTCTCCTTGTGAGTTGAGCTGAGGATGCACTCTCATCCTTCCCATGATGGTAAAGTCAACAGGTATTTTTCGGGCCCGAGTCGCGGCATCGACGCCACCCATTAGCCGGGGCCGGCTACTCGATTCGCCGACTGCGCGACGAGGACAAACGTGATCGACACGCGGAATTGCGAAACCGTAATCCGTGGTTCATCTGCGTGTCACGCTCGGTAAGTACAATCGGCTTCACGAGCAAACCGTGGAGGAAGTCATGGACCTGTCTGGACGCGTTGCCACATGGCTGGACCTGGCCCTTGCGCCGAGCTGGCACAAGGACGATACGGTTATCAGAATCCATTCTGTCGGGACCGGGCAGACCGATCGCTTTGCGTTTTCGGTCGACGGTCGGTGGTTGTGTGCCGGGGGCCGGCGTCTGACCTTGTTCCATGGTCTGGCGGCAGCTGAGCATTTCCTCGAGCTGTTGCGGGTGGAGGGGTTCGAGCGCGGTGAACCGATCAGCGAGGCATCTGCCTCTGATGTTCCCCGGTATTGCCTGAGTCTGCACGCGGGCAGTGGCCTGATTGGCTGCGCCAGCCAGTTCTGCGTTGCCACGAGCGAAAGTCGCAATGACGCGGTGACGTCCCCCTGCGCAGCACTTCAAGCAGGCCCCCGCTTCGGGCGCGAGCGTCCCCCATCCGGGCGCCGTGCGAATTCACGCGAGGAATGCGCCCATCTGTTGGCGTGCAAGGGTCCGCGATTCACCGCTGGACCGCATCCGGTTTGAAACGCGGCCCGTCAGGCCGCCCGGCCTGAGGACGAGTCCTGAGTGACTGCGGTTGTTGTGCAGCTGTCGAGCCAGTCGCGCGTCGTCTGCGGCCTGGCGAAGCTGAACGCGAATGCGATGAAGATCAGCGAGTTCAACAACACGAGCGACTGCTCCGCCGCATGGAACATGCCCGGAAAAGGAAAACCCAGCGTCGTCGCGCCAAGGCCCACGAGCGCAAGGAGGGCCCAGGCGCGACCGCCGCGCGGGATTGGACACCCGAAGAATATTCCCAGCAGAAGCGGGCACAGGCCAGCAAGCGCCGCACGCAACGCCGCGAAGGCAAGATGAGGGGCGAGGTCGAGGCCAATGAATGGTGATCAGGGGAAAACAGGCCGCCCACAGGCCCATTACGGCCAGCAGACGGAGGGCTGTAGGTATGGGCATGTGTCAATCGAGGTCTGTCCCGGACCGGAACACCCGCGGCGGTGAGATTGTGCGATGGTTGCAAGCCCGGTTCGCATCAAAATGCCCCGAACCGCGTCCCGAGCGTGACGATCAGCACCAGCGCGAGAATCGGGAACACCACCGCGACCATGAAGATGTCCTTGTAGGCTTCGCGGTGCGTCAGCCCACAGATGCCGAGCAGGGTCACGACCGCGCCGTTGTGCGGCAGGCTGTCGAGGCCGCCGGTCGCGACCGTGGTCACGCGATGCAGTAGTTCCGATGCGATGCCGGCCGTCTGCGCCATTTCGAGATACTGAGCACCGAGCGTCTGCAGCGCGATGCTCATGCCGCCCGAGGCCGAACCGGTGATGCCCGCGAGCACATTGACTGAAACCGCCAGCGACACCAGCGGATTCGTTGCGCCGAGATCCTCGACCAGCGCCTTGATCAGATCGAAGGCCGGCAGCGACGCGACCACCGCGCCGAAACCGACCAGGCTGGCGGTATTGAAGATCGGCAGCACCGATGCGTTCGCGCCGTCGTCGAGGCTGCGCTTGAGCGCGGCGATGCGCTGCCAGCTCATCGCAACGAGCATGATGCAGGCGATCGTCAGCGAGCCTATGATCGCCCAGATGCCGCGGACCGCGTCGCTGGTCGTGCTGCCGTAGATCGCCTCGGCGAGGTAATCGGTGTCCAGCGCCGGAATCACGTGCGTGCTGAACGCATAGTTCAGCACGATGACCAGCACGATCGGGGCGAGCGCGACGGCGAACGGCGGCACGCCGCGCGGCGGCGCTTCGGGCTTGATGCAGCTGGTGTCGAAGCCCTCGCCGCAGCAGCGCTCGCGCTGATCCTTGTCGAAGCCGACCGGCTTGTCCCGATGCTCGCCGTAACCTTCGCCCGCGGTTTTCGCCCGCAACGCCTGCCGCGACAACCACCACTGCCCGAGCCCGAACATGACCAGCGCGGCGACGATGCCGAGCACCGGAGCGGCGAACGGCGTGGTGCCGAAGTAGGGCATCGGAATCGCGTTCTGGATCGCGGGGGTACCCGGCAGTGCGGTCATCGTGAAGGTGAAGGCGCCGAGCGCGATGGTCGCCGGAACGAGCCGTTTCGGGATATCCGCCTGGCGAAACAGCGCCGCGGCGATCGGGAACACCGCGAACGCGACGACGAACAGCGACACGCCGCCGTAGGTCAACACCGCGCAGGCCAGCACGACGGCGAGGATCGCCCGGTGCCTGCCGAGCCTGCCGACGATCCCGCGCGCGATCGCCTCCGCCGCGCCACTGTCCTCGACCAACTTGCCGAAGATCGCGCCGAGCAGGAACAGCGGAAAATACTGCACGATGAAGCCGCCGGCCGACGACATGAAGAGCTGCGTATAGGTCGCCAGCAATGGCGTGCCGGCGGCGAAGGCGGCCGCCAGCAGGGCCATCGTCGGTCCCAGCAACAGCACGCTGACGCCACGAAACGCCAG
>CAZJKV010000165.1:0-3281 GCA_964546765.1 uncultured Chromatiales bacterium | reverse complement strand
TGCTCGACCTGTTCGACGAGATTGCGACCGCCGGTGATCTCGTCGACCGGCAGACGCTGAAGACGCGCATCGAAAAACTGTCCGCGCGACCCGATACCGGGGCCGACAACGGCCTGCAGATCATGACCGTCCACAAGGCCAAGGGGCTCGAGTTCGATACCGTCATCGTGCCCGGTCTCGGCCGCCTGCCGGCGCAGGACCCGCCGAGCCTGCTGATGTGGATGGAACGGCCGCAGGGCGATCTGCTGCTGGCGCCGATCCGCGAGCGCGGCGCGGACAGCGATCCGATCTATCGCTATATCGAACAACTGCGGCGCGAGAAGGCCCTGCTCGAGGACGGCCGTCTGCTCTACGTCGCGGCAACGCGCGCGTGCAAGCGACTGCACCTGCTCGGTCACATTGGCGCACGCGGCGGCGACGCTGGACTCCGGCTTTCGCCGCCGCATCGGAGGTCATTGCTCGCCCGCCTGTGGCCGGTCGTCGAGCCGGCATTCATCGAGGCCGCTGACGGCGTCGAGGTGATGCCGGCGGATGAACAGGACGATGGTGGCGTGACGGCGATCCATCCGCCACCCTTGCGTCGCCTCGCCGCGGACTGGGCGCTGCCGGAGGCGCCCGCCGCATTGACGCTCGCGCACCCCGGCGACCAATCACAGGAGCGCGGCTACGGCCCGGTCGAGTTTCTGTGGGCAGGCGAGGCGGCGCGCCATACCGGCACGGTCGCGCATCGATTGCTGCAGCATTGCGGGCGCAGTGGCATCGCGGACTTCGAATCGCTCGAGGCGGCGCGCCTGCGAGCGGTTGCGGAAATCGCCCTGACACGGCTCGGCGTGCCGGCGAGCGGGATCGGCGACGCGGTCGAACGGGTCGTCGCGGCGCTGCGCTCGACGCTCGAAGACGCGCGCGGACGCTGGATACTCGATCCGGGGCACCGGGAGGCGCGTTGCGAATACGCGCTGGCGACGATGGAGGAGCGGGGGCTGGTCATGGCCATCATCGACCGGACCTTCGTTGATGGCGACGGCGTGCGCTGGATCATCGACTACAAGACCGGCGTCCACGCGGGCGGCGGCGTCGAGGCGTTTCTCGACCGGGAACAGTCGCGCTATCGCGAACAACTCGAGCGATACGCCGTGCTGATGCGCCGGCGCGACACGCGCCCGATCCGGCTGGGCCTGTATTTCCCGCTGATGCGCGGGTGGCGGGAATGGGAGTACGTCAGCGCTCGAGATACTGGAACTTGTCCTTGACCTGCGCCCACTCGTCGGCGTCGTCGGGTGCGTCCTTCTTCTCGGTGATCACCGGCCACAGCTTCGCGAGCTCGGCGTTCAGCGCGACGTATTCCATTTGGTGTTCGGGGACGTCGTCCTCGGGGTGGATCGCCTCGACCGGGCACTCCGGCTCGCAGAGCGTGCAGTCGATGCACTCGTCGGGATCGATGACCAGGAAGTTCGGGCCTTCATGAAAGCAGTCGACCGGGCAGACCTCGACGCAGTCGGTATATTTGCACTTGATACATTCCTCGGTCACGACAAAGGTCATGAGTCTCTCCTCTTGAATCAATCCGGCGGATGGCTGGAGTTTTTATGGTAGCGTTATGCGCGGTATTTTAATCGTTTATCGCCGATTGCGCCAATAGCCGCGCGCGGGCGCCTCACTCCCGCAGCAGCGATTTCAGGCGATACAGCGCGTCGAGGGCCTCGCGGGGCGACAGGGCATCGGGGTCCAGCGCGCGCAGCTGTGTCATCGCGGGCGGGTCCTGTGCGACCTTCTCTTCAAACAACGGCAACTGCGGGCGTGCCTCGGCGCCGGCCTGCTGCGCGGCCCGCTGTTCGAGGTCGTTCAGGCGCTGTCGCGCCGCCGCGATGACAGCCGGCGGGATGCCGGCGAGCGCGGCGACCTGCAGCCCGTAGCTGCGGTTCGCGGGGCCGTCCCTGAGCGCGTGCAGAAATATGATGCCGTCTCCATGCTCGACCGCGTCGAGATGCACGTTCGCGATCGCGGGCGCGAGTTCGGGCAGCGCGGTCAGTTCGAAGTAGTGGGTTGCGAACAGTGTGAACGCGCGTACCTCGCGTGCGAGGAACTCGGCGCAGGCCCAGGCCAGCGACAGGCCGTCGAAGGTGCTGGTGCCGCGGCCGATCTCGTCCATCAGCACGAGACTGTTCGCGCTCGCGTTGTACAGGATGTTCGCGGTCTCGGTCATCTCGACCATGAAGGTCGAACGGCCTTCGGCGAGTTCGTCGCCGGCGCCGATGCGAGTGAAGATGCGGTCGATCGGGCCGATTACCGCGCGCTCGGCCGGGACGAAGCTGCCGATCGCGGCGAGGATCACGATCAGCGCGTTCTGGCGCATATAGGTCGACTTGCCGCCCATGTTCGGACCGGTGATGATCAGCATGCGGCGCTGGTCGTCGAGGCGCGTGTCGTTCGCGACGAAGGGCTGGTCGAGCACCGCCTCGATGACCGGGTGGCGGCCGCCGTCGATCTGGATGCCGGGTTCGTCGCTATAGTCGGGTGGATTCAGGTTCAGGGTCCCGGCGCGCTCGGCAAGGTTCGCGAGCACGTCGATCTCGGCGATCGCGGCAGCCGCGGCCTGCAGTGTCCCGAGCTGCGGGATGATATCGTCGAGCAGCGCGTCGTAGAGCGCCTTTTCTCGCGCGAGCGCGCGCTCCTTCGCCGACAGTGCCTTGTCCTCGAAGGCCTTCAGTTCCGGCGTGATGAAGCGTTCGGCGCCCTTCAGCGTCTGGCGCCGGATATAGTCGGCCGGAACCTGTCCGGCGCGTGCGCGGGTGATCTCGATGTAATAGCCATGCACGCGGGTGTAGCTGACCTTGAGCGTAGGGATGCCGCTGCGTTCGCGTTCGCGGCGCTCGAGTTCGAGCAGGAATTCGCCGGCGTTCTCGCCGAGCCCGCGCAGCTCGTCGAGTTCGGCGTCATAACCGTCGGCGATGACGCCGCCGTCGCGGATCACCGCCGGCGGGTTGTCGATGATCGCGCGCACGAGCAAGGCGTGGAGACCATGATGGGTGCCGAGTTGCTCGCCGAGCGCCTGGATCATTGGCGAATCGAAGGCCGCGAGCAGACCCTGCAGTTCCGGCAACGCACCGAGCGCGTCACGCAACAGCGCGAGGTCGCGCGGGCGCGCGGTCTTCAGCGCGATACGCGCGAGCGCGCGCTCGACGTCGCCGATCTTGCGCAGGTGATCCTGTACCGGCAGGTAGCCCCGTCCCTCGAACAGCGCGCCGATCGCGTGCCGGCGCTGCCGCAACAGCGCGGCGTCG
>CAZJKV010000164.1:0-3305 GCA_964546765.1 uncultured Chromatiales bacterium | reverse complement strand
GCTCTCGAGCGTCGCCGGCTTGCCGCCGCCGCCCGAGGTGTCGCCGCGCACGCCGGGGTCGGTCTCGGTGATCGCGAGTTCGACGAAGTTCGGTGGCGCGACCGACAGCGGGACATCGTTCCATAGCGTCACGATGCAGATCTCCTGGCCCTTGAGCCAGGTCTTCGCGTCCTCCATCGCCTCTTCGTTCGCGACGTATTGCTCGTAGGTATCCGGCTTCATGAAGTGGTAGAACTCGCCGTCGTGATAGAGGTACTGCATCTCGGTATCCATGACGTCGGCGCCCTCGAGGGTGTCGCCGGACTTCAGGGTGCGTTCGTTGACGCGGCCGGTCTTCAGGTTACGGTACTTGACCCGCGTGAAGGCCTGGCCCTTGCCCGGCTTGACGAAATCGAGGTCGACGATGGTACAGGGATCGCCGTCGATCATCAGCTTCAGGCCGTTCTTGAATTCATTGGTGCTGTATATCGCCATGTGTGCTTCCGGGTTGCAGTGAATAACGCGCCGCGGGGCGTGCCGGCGCGGCGCAGATTACCATACCGTTATAGAATCCCCTACAATGCCGCCCGGGACACCCCGGACCAGGCTTCGACGAGGGCATCATGATAGCGCGAACACCGGCCACTTGGCAGCCGGCGAAGTGGCAGGAGGAGCTGGCACACGGATACCGTGACCCGGCGGAATTGCTTGCCGCGCTCGGCTTGCGCCCGGACCAGGTCGACGTCGACCTCGACGCCGACCGTCCGTTTCCGCTGCGCGTGCCGGTCGGTTTTGTGCGCAGGATGCGGCGGGGAGATCCGGCGGATCCCCTGTTGCGCCAGGTGCTGCCGCTCGGGCGCGAACGGGAAACGGTCGAAGGCTTTGTTCGCGATCCGGTCGCAGACCGGGCCGCGATCCGCGGACCCGGGATGCTGCACAAGTATCACGGACGCGCGCTGCTGATCACGACCGGTGCGTGCGCGATTCATTGCCGCTACTGTTTCCGGCGACACTTCCCGTATACCGAGGCCCATGCCGGCGAGGACGACTGGCGGGGGGCGATCGAGGTGGTCGAAGGCGATCGGTCGATCAGCGAAATCATCCTGAGCGGCGGTGATCCGCTGGTATTGTCGACGCCGCGCCTGGCCGCGCTGGTCGGGCGGCTGGTCGCGATCCCGCACCTGCGTCGCCTGCGCCTGCATACCCGGCTGCCTATCGTGCTGCCGTCACGGATCGATGCGGCTTTGCTCGAGCTGCTGTCCGGAAATCGCCTGAGGCCGGTGATTGTCGTGCACGCAAATCATCCGAACGAGATCGATGCCGACGTCATCGCGGCTGCCGCCGCGCTGACCCGGGCCGGGATTACGCTGTTCAACCAGAGTGTGTTGCTGCGCGGCGTCAATGACGATCCCGCGACCCTGGCCCGACTCAGCGAGACCCTGTTCGACGCCGGCATCACGCCGTACTACCTGCACCTGCTCGACCGCGTCGCCGGCGCCGCCCACTTCGAAGTCCCTGAACCCGCCGCCCGCAACCTCCACCACCAGTTGCAGTCCCTCCTCCCCGGCTACCTCGTCCCCCGCCTCGTCCGCGAATCCCCCGGCGCCCCCGCCAAACTACCCCCGGGGTCGGACCACCACAACATGTTGTTTTAGCGTGTTTATTGGCTGAAATTCACCGTGATTTCGCCCTTAAAGGGGCAATTTCGATGATAAAAACGGGGGTGTAAGAGAATACGTGACGGACAGGATCCATGAAAAATTAGAGCCCCTGTTTTGGTACCAAAATAGGGGCTCTAAGGCCTGAAAACGGCCGATATTTCGCACTAAATCCAGCGTATATAATTGCTTACGATGGTCCGACCCCAGAGCCGGTGCGGAGGGCGGCGATGCGTTCCTCGAGGGGGGGGTGGCTCATGAAGAGGCGCTTGAGGCCGTGGCCGTTCATCAGGCCGGAGATGCCGAAGGCGGCGAGCTGGTCGGGGAGCGGCTCCGGGGTGCGCTGCTGCAGGCGCTGCAGTGCGGAGATCATCTTGTCGCGGCCGGCAAGGCTGGCGCCGCCGGCGTCGGCGCGGAACTCGCGCTGGCGGCTGAACCACATGACGATCACCGACGCGAGGATGCCGAGGATCACCTGGGCGATGATCGCAGTGATCCAGAACGCGGGGCCATGGCCGCGCTCGACCTTGAACACGACGCGATCGACGAGGTGGCCGATCACGCGCGACAGGAAGATCACGAAGGTATTGACGACGCCCTGGATCAGCGCAAGCGTAATCATGTCGCCGTTCGCAACATGGCTGACCTCGTGGGCAAGCACCGCCTCCGCCTCGTCGCGGCTCATCTGGCGCAGCAGGCCGGAGCTGACCGCGACCAGCGCGCTGTTGCGCCGGGCGCCGGTCGCGAACGCATTCATGTCGGGAGCATCGTAGATCGCGACCTCGGGCATGCCGATGCCGGCCGCCTGGGCCTGGCGCTGCACGGTCTGCACCAGCCACATCTCGGTCTCGTTCGCCGGACGCTCGATGACGCGCGCGCCGGTAAAGCGCTTCGCAGTCCATTTCGACATCGCGAGCGACATGAACGAACCACCCATGCCGATGATCGCCGCGAACAGCAGCAACGCGTTCAAGTCGAGGCCGACACCCTGCTCGTCGAGGATGCTCGTGACGCCGAACACGCTGAGCACGATGCCGAGCACCAGCAGGATGGCAATGTTGGTCGCCAGGAAAAGTACGATTCGCTTCATGCTTGCTTCTTCCTCTATGACTTGTCCGATGGGCCCCGCAGCGCGCCGGCCCGCATGCCATAAGATAGTGCCAATTGCTGAATCTTCAAGCCCTTGGCATATTATTCCCGACTAATCAGACCACCAGCGTTCAACCGAGTTCCAGCCGGTCGACCCGGCGGAAGCCCTGCGGCAGCTTGAGCCCGCGCCGCCCGCGCTCGCCTTCGTAGCGCTCGAGGTCCTTCGGTTTCAGCACCGTGTGACGCTGGCCGGCGTATACCTTCAGCGATCCGCCGTCCGGCACGACGGCGATCGCGGTCACCCGCTCTTCACCGCTCTTCGTCTTCGGCGCCGGGATGCCGATGATCTTGACCCCCTTGCCGCGCGCGAGCTGCGGCAGTTCGCTGAGCGGGAACACCAGCATGTGACCCTCGCTGGTGATCGCCGCGACACGGCCCGAGGCGGGATCGGCGACCGGCGCCGGCGCCAGCACCGAGGCGCCCTTCGGCACATTCAGCACGGCCTTGCCGGCCTTGTTGCGCGTGAACAGCTCGCCGAGCCGGGCAACGAAGCCGTAACCGGCGTCGGACGCGAGCAGC
>CAZJKV010000163.1:0-3356 GCA_964546765.1 uncultured Chromatiales bacterium | reverse complement strand
CGGTGATCGTCACCGGCACACCGGCGGCCTCGATCGTCCCGGTCAGCGCCTGCTGCTGCGGCGTGAATTCGTCGAATCCGGCGAGGCACAAGGGCGGCAGCGCGAGGTGCCCGGACGCCACGCGCGCGGCGATCAGGTCGGGCAGATGCGCCTCGTCGATCCAGCCCTCGCGGCGGCAGCGTTCCTCGTAGCGCGCGGACCAGTCGAGAAAGGCGCCGACATCGCGACCGCAGGTGGCGGAATCCCAGGGGGTGTCCATGCACCAGGCGAGGCGCAACTGATACGCCTCGCGCGCCTCTCGCGCGGCCGCGGGAATGCGCAACAGTTCGCGTCCGGCAGGCGAGTCCGCGATGAGCTGTTCCCACAGCGCGACCGCCTGGTCGCGCACGAGCAGCATCCCGGGCGTCGGCGAGTCGCCGGACACGCCCTGCATCAGCAGGGCCTCCCAGCAACGCTGGAGCCACGCGCCCCAGGGCAGGATATCCGGGGCCTCCCAGGCCGCCTGTCCCTCGCCCCGCATCAACGCGGCATGGCGGCGAAGCAGCAGCCTGGACAGGCGGTTGTTCGCGGTGATCACCGTCGCGCCCGCCGCTGCGGCCAGCGCCGCCGGATCGGGTTCGCGAAGGCTTTCAGCCGGTCCCGTCATCCCCTCCGCGCGCGTTCGGCGAACCGGCGGCGCATCATTCCCCGAATTCGCCGTTCAGATAGTCGGAGAGCCTGTCCGGCGGCACATAGCCCGGCAGCGTGGTCCCGTCGGCGAGCACGAAGGTCGGCGTGCCGCGCACGCCGAATCGGTTCGCGAGCGCCATATGCTCGAGGACCGGGTTGTCGCAGGATCGCCGCGGGGGCGTCTCGCCGGACTTCGCGCGCGTCATTGCTTCTTGCTGATCCCCGGCGCACCACACCGACACGATCTTGTGATACGACGGCGTGTCGGGACCGCTGCGCGGGTAGGCCAGATAACGTACCTCGATGCCAAGCTCGTTGTAGCGCTCCATCTCGCGATGCAGCTGGCGGCAGAAGTTGCAGTCGATATCGGTGAAGACATGGACGACATGACGCGCCTTTTCCTTCGGCGCGAAGACGACCAGCTCGTCCGGCGCGAGTTCGCTGATGTGGCCGGAGCGGAACGCGGCGCGGCGCGATTCAGTCAGGTTCGCCTGCGTGCGCATGTCGAACAGGTCGCCGCGCAACAGGAAGTTGCCGTCGGCGCTGATATAGAGGATGTCGGTGCCGAAACTGACCTCGTAATATCCGTCGATCGCCGCGGGCCGGATATCGTCGGGCGGCGTCCCGGGGATGATCCGCTCGAGCAGTTCGGTCACCCCCGGCGGGATCTTCTGGTCGGCCTGCAACGGCCCGATCACGGCGCACAGTGTCAGCGCCGCCACCACGGACAGGAATCTACGCATTGCATTTCACCTTCGCAACAGAAACGACAATCATATCAGAGCCGCAAGCTGTCAGCTCAGCCGCGGGGGTGATGGCGCGCGTGCAGGTCCTTGAGACGTTCGCGTGCGACATGGGTGTAGATCTGGGTCGTCGACAGGTCGCTGTGGCCGAGCAGCATCTGCAGGACGCGCAAGTCCGCGCCGTGATCGAGCAGGTGGGTCGCGAAGGCGTGGCGCAGGGTATGCGGCGACAGGGGCCTCTCGATGCCGGCGCGCACCGCGTAGCGCCGGATCAGGTGCCAGAAGCCCTGACGCGTCATCGGCCCGCCGCGCAACGTGACAAAGGCGGCATCCGAGACCCGCCCGTTAAGCATTTCGGGACGGCCCTCGCGCAGCCAGGTCTCGAGATGATGGATGGCCTCTTCGCCGAGCGGCACCAGGCGTTCCTTGCCGCCCTTGCCGAAGACGCGGACGACGCCCTGGCGCAGATTGATCCGGCCGAGCGGCAACCCGACGAGCTCCGACACGCGCAAGCCTGTCGCATAGAGGATCTCGAGCATCGCGCGGTCGCGCAAGCCCTGCGCATCGCCGGTATCGGGCGCGGTCAGGAGCGTCTCGACCTCGGCCTCGGACAGCGACTTCGGCAGCGGCCTGCCGATCCTCGGTGAATCAATGCGGCTGGTCGGGTCTTCGCGGTTGAGCCCCGCCTGCACGAGGTACTGGTAGAAGCGTCGCATCGTCGAGACCTGGCGCGCCGTCGTGCGCGGGCGGGCGCCGCTGCCCACCCGCACGGACAGGTAGGCGTGCAGATCGTCCGGACCCGCGCGATCGAGCGTCACGGCGCGCCCCGCGAGCCAGCGTGACAGCACCTCGAGGTCGGTACGATAGGCCGCAAGCGTGGCGCGGCTGAGGCCGCGCTCCATCCACAGCGCATCGAGGAAACGCTCGATCAGCGCTCCGCCCGGGGCCTCGAGGCGCGAACCCGTCAGAGGTAGCGGCGCAGCCGGTCCCGGTCGCGGGACGACGGCTGGTGATTCATGTTCATCAGGATATCGGCGAGATCGCGTTCGATCCCGTCGGCCGACTCATCGTCCTTGAGCTGCTGCAGCTTGCCCCGGTCACTGCGGGAGACCTGATGCTCCATCGCCATCAGTGCGCTCGCGAGCGTGCGCTCGCCGTCGGTTGCCATCTCGCTGTCGATGATCGCCTGCAGTTCGCGCTTCTCCTTGTCGGACGGGAAGTGGTTCAGGGTGATCATGATCCTCGCGATGCTGTGCAACGCGGAATCCGGCGGCGTTGATCCGGCCGTTGCGGACTGTATGCCAAAAAGCAGGATCGCGGCAGCGATCAGTGCCGCCAGGCTGGCTTTTCGTATCATGCTGCACCTCCGTGGTGTGTGTAGCGACTATGACTGCACCAGAATACCGCAGCCGCAGCGTCATGGATAGCCGAAACCGACGCGCACACGCCCCCTGAGCTTTAAGAAGCTATAAGGAGCTATAACCTGAACTTTTGTCAGAGTTTTTCCTTGATACGGGCCGCCTTGCCGCGCAGGTTGCGCAGGTAATAGAGTTTCGCGCGCCGGACGTCGCCGCGCCGTTTCACCTCGACGCTGTGGACCGTCGGGCTGTAGGTCTGGAACACGCGCTCCACGCCCTCGCCATGCGAGATCTTGCGCACCGTGAAGGCCGAGTTGAGACCGCGGTTGCGCTTCGCGATCACGATCCCGGTGA
Organism: uncultured Chromatiales bacterium; assembly: GCA_964546765.1. Lineage (GTDB taxonomy): Bacteria > Pseudomonadota > Gammaproteobacteria > SZUA-140 > SZUA-140 > JAITWN01. Next base: position 232 of record CAZJKV010000163.1, on the reverse strand, counting down.
AGGCCTGCAGGCGTTCGCGCTGACCTTCCTTGACCTTGACCTTGACCTCGACGGTGTCGCCGGGGCCGAACGCCGGGAGCTCTCGCCCCATCTGTTCGGACTCGAGTTGCCTGATGATGTCGTTCATCTCTTGTTCTCCTGCCAGTGTTCTGTCTGTTGCCGTCAACTCTTCACGTCGCGCGCGTCATGCACCGCGCCGCCGCCCTGCCCTTGCCGCGCGTCCCGGTCCTCT
>CAZJKV010000162.1:0-3414 GCA_964546765.1 uncultured Chromatiales bacterium | reverse complement strand
GGAACAACCGCTGAAGGGCGCCCGCATCGCCGGCAGCCTGCATATGACGATCCAGACCGCGGTGCTGATCGAGACCCTGGCCGACCTCGGCGCCGACATCCGCTGGGCCTCGTGCAATATCTTTTCGACCCAGGATCATGCCGCCGCGGCGATCGCGGCGCGCGGCATCCCCGTCTATGCCTACAAGGGCGAGAGCCTGGAGGAATACTGGGAATACACCCACCGCATCATGGAGTGGGCCGACGGCGGCACGCCCAACATGATCCTCGACGACGGCGGCGACGCGACGTTGCTGGTCATCCTCGGCGCCAAGGCCGAAAAGGACCCGGGCGTGCTCGACAAACCGGGCAGCGAGGAAGAGCGCTTCCTGTTTGCCGCGATCAGGAAACGCATCGACAGCACTCCGGGCTACTACAGCCGCATCAAGGACAAGATCAAGGGCGTGACCGAGGAAACGACGACCGGCGTGCACCGCCTGTACCAGATGCAGGCTAAGGGTGAGCTGCCTTTCGCGGCGATCAATGTCAACGATTCGGTCACCAAGTCGAAGTTCGACAATCTCTACGGCTGCCGCGAATCCCTGGTCGACGGAATCAAGCGCGCAACCGACGTCATGATCGCCGGCAAGATTTGCGTCGTGCTCGGTTACGGCGACGTCGGCAAGGGATGCGCACAGTCTCTGCGCGGCCTCGGTGCGACGGTATGGGTCACCGAGATCGATCCGATCTGCGCGCTGCAAGCGGCGATGGAAGGTTTCCGCGTCGTCGAAATGAGCGAAGCCGCGTCACAGGGCGACATCTTCGTGACCGCGACCGGCAACTACCATGTGATCACCCATGATCACATGAAGGCGATGAAGAACCAGGCGATCCTGTGCAACATCGGTCACTTCGACAACGAGATCGACATCGCAAGCGTCGAGGGTTACGAGTGGGAGAATATCAAGCCCCAGGTCGATCACGTAATCTTCCCGGACGGCAAGCGCATTATCCTGCTGGCCGAAGGTCGGCTGGTCAATCTCGGCTGCGCAACCGGCCACCCGAGCTTCGTGATGTCGAATTCTTTCACGAACCAGGTGCTGGCGCAGATCGAGCTGTGGAAGAACGGCGCAAACTACGAAAAACGCGTCTATATCCTGCCGAAGACGCTCGACGAGGAGGTCGCGCGTCTGCACCTGCAGAAGATCGGCGCGAAGCTGACGAAGCTGTCGAAGGAGCAGGCCGATTACATCGGCGTGCCGGTCGGCGGTCCGTACAAGCCCGAGCATTACCGGTATTGAGGCAGCGCATCCCGCGACGCTTGCGTCCATGAAAAGCCAGCGCAACTACCCCAGGGCCTACAGCTTCGAATTCTTTCCGCCGAAATCGGACGAAGCGGCGCAGAAGTTGCGCGTGGTCGGCAGGAAACTGGCAAGGCTGAACCCGTGCTTCTTCTCGGTCACCTTCGGTGCCGGCGGCTCGACCCGCGAGCCGACCTTCAATACCGTCGTCGACATCAAGCAGCACACCGGCATCGACGTCGCCCCGCACCTGTCGTGCATCGGCTCGACGCGGGCGAATATCCGCGAGATCCTTGATTCCTACATCGCGCAGGGCATTCGCCACCTGGTTGCGCTGCGCGGCGACATGCCGTCGGGGATGCGCTCGGCCGGTGAGTTCCGCTACGCGAACGAACTGGTCGAGTTCATCCGCGTCGAGACCGGCGATCATTTCTTCATCGAGGTCGCGGCTTACCCGGAATTCCATCCCCAGGCGCCGTCTGCAGGCGCCGACCTCGAGAACTTCAGGCGCAAGGTCGGGGCCGGCGCGGACTCGGCGCTGACCCAGTACTTCTACAACCCGGATGCCTATTTCCGATTCGTCGATGCCTGCGAGGGAATGGGTCTCGAACTGCCGATCGTGCCCGGCATCATGCCGATCACGAACTTCCAGCAGCTCGCGCGCTTCTCGGATGCCTGCGGCGCCGAGATACCGCGCTGGATCCGCAAGCGCCTCGAGGCCTTCGGAGACGACGTCGAGTCGCTGCGCGCCTTCGGCATCGAGGTCACAACCGAGCTGTGCCGCCGGCTGATCGACGGCGGCGCCCCCGGACTGCACTTCTACACGATGAACCAGTCGCAGGCGACGCTCGCGATCTGGAACGCCCTGGATCTACCGATCGACAAGGCAGCGCGCTGACCTTTCAATACGGCACGGCTTTCCCGTCGAACGCCACGAACGCGCCCGGCTCGTAATCATCGATCGACTCGATGATACGCGCCATCCCCCGTACCGATGTGTCGACGTCGATCAGGCCGGAGTGGTCGGTCATGTCGGTGCGCACCCATCCGGGGTGCAGCGTGATGACACGGACGCCGCGCGGGGCAAGGTCGAGCGCCATCGATTTCGAGACGATCACGAGTGCCGCCTTCGCGGCGCGGTAGGCATAACAGCCGCCGCTGCTGTTGTCGCCGGTCGAGCCCATCTTCGAGCTGAGATTCGCGATGACGCCGCGCGTGTGGACGATGCTCGGCAGCAGGTGCCGAACGACGCGCAGCTGACCGACGCAGTCGACATCGAAGACCTCGTGCATGACTTCCGGGGTGATCAGCTCGAGAGACTGGCCGCTGCCGTCCGGGCCGTAGATGCCGGCATTGTTGATCAGCAGATCGATACGCCCGGGCAGGTCGGCGCCACTGTCCGGCCGGGGCTTGCGAACATCCCAGCGCACGAGGTGGAGAAGGCTGCCCTCGAGTCCGGCCAGGCCGCCGGGGTCCTGCCGGTAACAGGCCCAGACCTCGCAGCCGGCTGCGAGATAATGCCGGGTGAACCCGAGCCCGATGCCGCGATTGGCGCCTGTGACCAGCACGTTCATGCGGTCAATTAAAACATAAAAAAACCCCACGGATCGGTCGATCCGCGGGGTTTGGGATAGAACCCTGGCAGTGTCCTACTCTCACATGGGGAAGCCCCACACTACCATCGGCGCTGAGCAGTTTCACTTCCGAGTTCGGAATGGGATCGGGTGGTTCCCGCTCGCTATGGCCGCCAGGGAAACTGGTGACGGAAAAACTGAAAAACGGGGTCAGAGAAGGATTTTTTTTCTCGCTGCCCTTTCAGGCGACCCTCGATCAGAAAAATCATTCTCTGACCCCGTTTTTCCCGTTTATCCGCGGAAAGTTGTCTTGGGCATTGGAATACGTTACATCAGATTACCAGCCATACAACAAACCACTTGGGTGTTATATGGTCAAGCCTCACGGGCAATTAGTACTGGTTAGCTTCATGCGTTACCGCACTTCCACACCCAGCCTATCAACGTCCTGGTCTTGGACGGCCCTTCAGGGACCTCGAGGGTCCAGTGAGATCTCATCTTGGGAGGGGCTTCCCGCTTAGATGCTTTCAGCGGTTATCCCTTCCGTACATAGCTACCCGG
>CAZJKV010000161.1:0-3510 GCA_964546765.1 uncultured Chromatiales bacterium | reverse complement strand
GAGCGCCATGCCCGCTTCGAGCTCGGGCAGGATCGTGCGCCCGCTCTGCTCGCAGGCGCCGCGGATGACGCCGCGCCAGTGCTCGACGCGCCGCTCGAGGCGCGTCCCGTCGAGCCGGACCTGGCTGAACTCGGTCGTCACCACGATGATGCGGTGCACGCCGAGCTCGACCGACTTCTGCAGCGTATAGTCCATGCGCTCGCCGCGCGATATCCCCTGGACCAGCGTGATCCGGAGCGGTGATTCGGCCGCGGGATCGCGCCGCGCGCCGATCCTCAGGCGCGCGCGGCCGCGGTCCCCGTCGTCCGCAATGACGGCCTCGAACTCCCCGCCCCGCCCATTGAACACGACGACCGGCGCGCCGGCCTTGAGGCGCAGCACGCGCAGCAGATGCGCCGACGCCGTCTCGTCGAGGTCGATGAGGCTGTCGGTCTTCAGGTCGCCGTGAAAATAGATTCTCGTAGTCCGCATCTGAAACTAGGCCCTGACCGCACGGTCGATGCCGGCGGCGGCGACGGTCGCGACCTGACGGATCTGTTCCGGGGTAATGATGTACGGCGGCATCAGGTAGACGACGTTGCCGAGCGGCCGCAGCAGGACGCCGTGTTCGAGCGCGTGCCGGTAGACGTGCAGGCCGCGGCGTTCCTGCCACGGATACGGCTCGCGGCTCGCCTTGTCGCGCACCATCTCGATCGCGAGGATCATGCCGCGCTGGCGTACCTCGGCGACCTGCGGGTGGTCAGCGAGCGGGGCGCAGGCCTCGGCCATGATGCGCGCGAGCGCGCGGTTGCGCTCCAGCACGTCGTCATCGGTGAAGATGTCGAGGGTCGCGAGCGCCGCGCGACAACCGAGCGGATTGCCGCTGTAGCTGTGCGAATGCATGAAGGCCCGGAGCTTGCCGTAGTCGTCATAGAAGGCCTCATAGACCGCGTCGCCGGTCAGCACCGCGGACAACGGCAGATAGCCGCCGGTCAGCCCCTTGGACAGGCACAGGAAGTCCGGGCGGATACCGGCCTGCTCGCAGGCGAACATCGTCCCGGTGCGCCCGAAGCCGGTCGCGACCTCGTCGGCGATCAGGTGGACCTGGTAGCGGTCGCAGGCCGCGCGCAGCAGCTTGAGGTACACCGGGTCGTACATGCGCATGTGGCCGGCGCATTGCACCAGCGGCTCGACGATGACTGCGCAGACCTCGTCGTGGTGGCGCGCGAGCGCCTGTTCCATCAGCGCGAAACGGCGGCGCGCATATTCAGCCGCGCCTTCCCCGGGGGCGCACCCGAAGGCGTCCGGCGACGGGACCGTGATCGTGTCCATCAGCAACGGCGCGTAGGTGTCGCGGTATAATGTGACATTGCCGACCGCGAGCGCGCCGAGGGTCTCACCGTGATAGCTGTTTTCGAGCGTGATGAATTTCGTGCGCCGGCCGCGACCGAGATTGCGCCAGTAGTGATAGCTCATCTTCAGCGCGATCTCGACCGCGGCCGAGCCACTGTCGGCGTAGAAGCAGCGGGTCAGGCCGGGGGGCGCGAGTGCGGCCAGGCGTTCGGCGAGCGCGACCGCAGGTTCATGGCTGAAGCCGGCGAGCATGACATGCTCGAGCCGGTCGAGCTGTTCGCGCAGCGCCGCGTTGATGCGCGGGTTCGCATGACCGAACAGGGTGACCCACCAGGAGCTGATCGCGTCGAGGTAGCGCCGGCCGTCGAAATCCTCGAGCCAGACCCCCTCACCGCGCCGGATCGGGATCAGCGGCAGGGTCTCGTGATCCTTCATCTGGGTACACGGGTGCCACAGCACCGCCAGGTCCCGCGCGACGATCTCCGCGTTGCCGGACCGGGGCGGCGGGGTCATCGGGCTTGAAACCGGTCGGGATAGCTGTAAAATAGATCGAGTCTAATTCTCATTTGGCCCAGGGATCCACAAGCCACCACAAGGAGATTGCAATGAGCGTACTGGTCACACAACCCGCCCCGGATTTTAGCGCAACCGCGGTGATGCCGGACAACACTTTCGATGAAAGCTTCAGGCTGTCGAGCTATGAAGGCAAGTCCTATGTCGTGCTGTTCTTCTGGCCGCTCGACTTTACCTTCGTCTGCCCGTCCGAACTGATCGCCTTCGATCACCGGCTCGAGAAATTCAAAAAGAAGAATGTCGAGGTCGTCGGCTGCTCGGTGGACTCGCACTTCACCCACCTCGCCTGGAAGAATACCCCGGTCGAGAAGGGTGGTATCGGCAACGTCCAGTATCCGATGGTCGCCGACATCACCAAGTCCATCGCGCGTGCCTACGACGTGCTGGTCGACGATTCGGTCGCCTTGCGCGGCTCCTTCCTGATCGACAAACAGGGCGTCGTGCGCCACCAGGTCATCAACGACCTGCCGCTCGGACGCAACATCGACGAGATGCTGCGCATGGTCGACGCGCTGCAGTTCACCGAGGAGCATGGCGAGGTCTGCCCGGCTGGCTGGCAGGAAGGCAAGAAGGGCATGAAGGCGACGTCCGAAGGCGTCGCCGACTATCTCGCGAAGGAGGCCGGCGCGCTCTGACCGGCCGCGATCAGCCGGCCTCGCGCCGCTGTTTCACGTCGTCGAAATCGAGCTCGATGCCTTCGAGATTGATGCCCTGCAGGACGATCTCTTCGTCGATCGGGGCCGAAGCCGGAGACGGGGCGCTTGCCGCGTCCGCATGCGCGATGTCGGGCGCGGCCCCGCTTTCCATCTCGCGGCCTGAAGCCGGCGCCGCTTCGGCTTCCGACTGATCCGCCTCGACCTGATCCGCCTCGACCTGATCCACCTCGACCTGATCCACCTCGACTGGCGCGGCCGGTTCCTGCCATGCGGCGACCGCAGCCGCCGGCGAGATCCAGCGTCGCCACGTCAGTCCGACCGCGGCAAGCAGCAGCAGGTTCACCAGCAGCAGCACCATGCCGATCACAGTCCAGTCAGGGCCGTGTGACGGCGTTGTCTCGACTGGGTCCGGCATCGGTATGGTCGTAGGCGCGGGGTGCGCCGGTGTCGTTTCCTCTGCGACCGCCTCGATCACGGCGGCCGGCGGCGCCGCCGCCTTGCCGAAACCAATGGTCTCGTCCCGGTACTGCAACAGCCGTCCATCGGATCGCCGCGCCTCGATGTCGAGCGCGAGCCGGTGCCGGCCGCTGCCGGACGGCCCGAGGTCGAGTTGCCATTCGTGCGGTGCGGTGCGGGGGACCGGTAGCGCGCGGACCGCGCCGTCCGCAGAGGTCACGGTCGCCGTGACCTGAAGGCTGTCCGCGTCGATCAGTCCGGCGCGGGGGATCACGAACAGGCGATCGCGGCCGGCGCGCTCGACGATGCCGCTTATGATCGGACTCGCGACCACCTCGACGACCTGGCGCTGCATGCGCCGGAAGGTCGTGCCGTCCACTTCAATGGTCAGTTCATGCGCGCCTTCGGCCGCCAGTGCGCCGTCGAGCGTCAGCGTGTGGATACAGTCACCGGCGACCGCGTCGCCGTCGCGCCCGTTGTCGAGCAGCGCGCG
>CAZJKV010000160.1:0-3513 GCA_964546765.1 uncultured Chromatiales bacterium | reverse complement strand
GCAATGACTCGTGCCCGCGGATCGGCTCCCGGCGCGCCCGCGCTGTCGCCGCCCTGGACGATGATGCCGGCTTCGCCGCCGCCCCGACGGTCATGGGTTTCACCGGGACTGACATGCCGCGCATCCGGGGTCTCCCGCGCCGCGATGCCCGCTTCATCCGCTGTGGTCGTGGATGGCCTGGACAGTTCACGCTGCACGAGATCACGGTTCAGCGCCGCGCGTGCGTGATTCGGGTGCAGCGCGAGGGCCTGGTCGTAGGCCGACAGTGCTTCGTCGAGACGTTCGAGCCGGACGAGGGTGTTCGCGCGATTGTAGATCGCAGTGGCGCGCATATGGTCGTCCCTGGCCAGCGACTCGGCAGCACGGAACCAGGCGAGCGCATCGGCCCAATGGCCCTGCCGGTAGGCCGCTGCACCGGCGCCGAGGCGTCCGTTGTAGCCGTCGATGTCGCGATAGCGCGCCTCGGCATCGGCGTATCGTCCCGCCGTCAGCGCCCCGAACGCGTCGCGTTCGGTGCCGGATGCGGCATGGAGGTCGGCCCAGGGCAGGGCGAGTATTACACCGAAGGCGAGCGCGACGGCCGGCAGCGCGGGACCGGGATAGCGCATGCGCATCGCAAGCAGGACGCCGAGGCCGAGCGCGAGCAGCCAGGGATGGAGCGGGAGGCCGACGCTCGCGTCGGGGACGGACCGGTCGCCGCGGGCGAGTGCATCGATACCGGCCATCAGGTAATCCCAGTCGCGACCGTCGCCGCGCAGGTCGGCATAGTGCCCCCGGGTGCGGGCCGCGAGTTGCGCGAGCAGGTCACGGTCGCGCCGCGAGATGACGATCTCGCCGTCATGAGACCGCTGCCAGCCGCTTGCGCTCGGCACCGGAGCGCCGCTCGCCGTCCCGATGCCGAGCGCGAATACCGGGATATGCCGCGCCGCGAGCCGTTCGGCCGCGGCCATTACGCCGGCGCGGTCCGGAAACTCACCGTCGCTCAGCAGCAGGATTGCGCTCCGCCCCGCCTTGCCGTCACGATCGAGCAGGCGGGCGGCGAGTTCGAGTGCGGGGACCGGATTGCTGCCGGGGAGGCGGGTCAGGGAAGGTTCGAGCGCGTCGAGGTACCACGGGATCACCGCGAGGTCGGACGTCAGCGGTGTCACCCGATAGGCATGCGCCGAGAACGCGACCAGCGCGACGCGATCGCCGCGCAGCCGCTGCAGGAAGTCGATTGCCTCGAGACGCGCCCGCCGCAGGCGGTCCGGTTCGACATCGCCGGCCAGCATCGACGGGGAGATATCGAGCAAGACGACGACATCGACGCCGGCACGCATCTGCGGCACGGTGCGGTCGACCAGCGTCGGACCGCTGATCGCGATCGCGATCAGCAGCCACGCGAGCAGCGACGGATACGAAAGGGGCCGTCTGTGCGGCGCCACGATCAGCCATTTCAGCAGGCGGGGTTCGGCATAGGCCCGGAGCCCGGTCGGAAGGCGGCCGGGTCGGCGCAGGTAATAATGGGTGGCTACGCACAGCGGCACGAGCAGCAACCACAGCGGCTCGCGCAGGGACAGCGCCGGTAGCCACTCGCTCATGAAACCGTCGCCGGGTAGGCGAGACGGCGGCGCCGGTCCGCGAGCACCAGCAGCGCGAGCCCTGCCAGGGCCGGCAGCCAGTACGCTTCCCGCACGACGGCGCCGGCCGGGATGAGAGAGCGTTCGAGCCGGTCGATATGGTCCAGCGCCTGCAGCAGGTCACCGTCCTCGACGATGCGAAAATAGGCCCCGTCGGTCGTCGCGGCGAGCGCCTGCAGGAAGGGTTCGTCGAGCGGGATGTCCGCGATCGTCTGTTCCCCGGTCGGGCTGAGCGGGAATGGCGCAGGTGTGCCGCTCCCGATGCCGACGGTGTAGATACGTATGCCGGCCGCGCGGGCCAGTCCGGCGGCGGCTTCGGGGTCGATCGTGCCCGCGGTCGGGACCCCGTCGGTCATCAGCACCAGGACCCGGGATGCGTCGGCCTCGGTCACGGCCTGCATGCGCCGGAGCGAGAGTGCGATCGCGTCGCCGAGGGCGGTACGTTCGCCGGCGAGGCTGTTGTCGATCTCGCCGACCATCTCCGCGGCGAGCGCGAGGTCCGTCGTCAACGGCACGAAGGTCATCACGTCGTCGGCGAAGACGACTACGCCGGCGCGCATCCGCGGTGCGTGTTCGAGAAAGCGGATCAGCGAGGATTTCAGCATATCGAGCCGGCTGACCGGCCGTCCGTCGACGCGATAGTCCAGTATGCGCATCGAGCCGGAGACATCGATCGCGAAGACCATGTTGTGGCCGGGCGCGCCATCCACCGGATCGGGATCGATCCACTGCGGTCTCGCCAGCGCGACGACCAGCAGGCCGCAGCCGAACAGCCACAACCAGGGGATCTGGGTCCCCGGTCGCCGAGGCGCCTGCAGCCGGCCGATCAGCGCGGCCATCGGGTGCAGAAGGGCCCCGTCGCGATCACGGCGGGAAGACCGGCGACGTCCGAACCACCAGATCGCCACCGGCAGCGGCAGCAGTAGCAGCCACAGCGATGCGGCGAACTCAACCACCGGCCGACCTGTCGGTCGCCGGCGATCCGGCGAGCCAGTCCTGAACCTGTTCGAACATCCTGCCCGTCAGGCGTACCTGTTCGGGGCGGTAACGCACGGCCTCCAGCCCGCGGACGACATGGGTCCATTGCGCGGGGTCGACGCCGGCAGGTGGCGCGGTCGACCGCAGCTGCGCCAGTCCGAGACCGATACGCAGCAGGACGCAGATCCGGAAGCCGGCCTCTCGGTCGTCGACCCGCCCGGCCTTCCACGATTCACGCAAGGCATCGAGTCGCGCCAGCGCCTGCCTGCCGGGAGATGCCTCCGACGCGACAGGCCGGCTTCCGGGTCTGCGCCCCCTGCGTGACATCCGCCATGCTCCTGCGATCACGGCGACAAGCACGACCAGCGCTGCCAGCAGCACGAGCGCGCCGGCGGGATCAGGCGGCTGTGCAGGGAGTTCGATGTCAGCTAGCATCGCGAGAGCTGCGCTGTCCGACACGGACGGGGTCATAACACGCTGTCGAGTTGCGCCATGAGGTCGAGTTCGTTGCTGATGCGCAGCAACCTCAGGTCGAGCCGGCCGCAGGCCTCCGAGAATCTCGCGTCCTGCGCCACGATCCACGACCGGTAGCGCCGCCGCAGCTCCGGATCGCCGCTGTCGATGGTCACGATCGCCCCCCCCTCCGGCGATACCAGGCGCAGTTCACCGGCCTCGGGCAGTTGCCGTTCGGCGGCATCGACGATGCGTATCACGCTCACATCACCGGGCGGCTCGCCGCTGACCATGCGTGGCAGATAGTCCTCCAGCCTTGCCCGGTCGTCGAGGACGTCATGGAAGTCGCTGATCAGGCAGCAGGCGGTGCCGCGCTCGAGGGGTTGCGGGACATATTGCATAACCGGCGGATACGCGGCCGTGCCCCGGCCGTTCCCCGGCGCCGGCGCGGCGGCCGCGGCCG
>CAZJKV010000159.1:0-3514 GCA_964546765.1 uncultured Chromatiales bacterium | reverse complement strand
CCCGCTTCGATCTCGCCGAGCCGGTGCCGGGCCCGACCAGCGAACGGCTGGCGGCGCTCGCCGCCGAGCTCGGCGTGGTCATCGTCGGCTCGGTCTTCGAGCGCCGCGCGGCGGGCCTGTACCATAACACCGCGGTCGTGCTCGAGCGCGACGGTTCGATAGCCGGGATCTATCGCAAGATGCATATCCCGGACGACCCCGGCTATCACGAAAAATTCTATTTTACGCCCGGTGATCTCGGCTTCCGGCCGATCGACACCTCGGTCGGCCGGCTCGGCGTGCTGGTGTGCTGGGATCAATGGTATCCCGAGGCGGCGCGGCTGATGGCGCTCGCCGGCGCGGAGGTCCTGCTCTATCCGACGGCGATCGGCTGGGACGACCGCGACGACGACGCCGAGCGCGCGCGGCAGCGCGAGGCCTGGATGACGATACAGCGCGCCCATGCGATTGCGAACGGCCTGCCGGTCGTGGTCTGCAACCGCACCGGTCACGAGGCCGATCCCTCGGGTCAGGGGCCCGGCATCCGCTTCTGGGGCTCGAGCTTCGTCGCCGGACCGCAGGGCGAATGGCTCGCGCAGGCCGGCATCGATGACCCGGAGGTGCTCGTCGTCGAGATCGACCGCGCCCGTAGCGAACAGGTCCGGCGCTGGTGGCCCTTTCTGCGCGACCGCCGCATCGACGGCTACGGCGATCTGAGCCGTCGCTTCCGGGACTGATGAGTCTCCCATTCACCAGTACGACAGGATTACCGAAGATGATATTGATACTCGCACCCGACACCGACAAGCGCAGCACCGAATTCCGCAAGTTGATGGACCACCTTGCGAATCTGCCGAATATCCAGGCACGCGTCCACCAGGAAATTGGCACGCTGCAGACCCTGACCGAAATCTACCTGGTCGGCGACACGCTGACGCTCGACGAAGAGGACATGGCGGCGCTGCCCTGCGTCGATCGGGTCGTGCGCGTGTCAGAGGAATACCGGGTGCTCGGCCGGCACACGGGCGACAACCGTTCGACGTCGTTCGAATACAACGGCCTGCATTTTGGCCAGGATTCGCTGCATGTCTTCGCGGGCCTGTGCGCGGTCGACAACCCCGCGCATGTCGAGCAGATGATGCAGGCACTGAAGGAACACGGGCAGGTCTGCACCCGCATGGGCGCCTACAAGCCACGCACCAATCCGTATTCGTTCCAGGGACACGGCAAGGCCTGCCTGCCCTATGTCTTCGAGCTCGCCGGCAAGTACGGGATCAAGTGCATCGCGATGGAGATCACGCACGAGGACCATATCGACGAGATCCGTCAGGCGCTCGACCAGACCGGCAATCCGACCGGCATCCTGCTGCAGATCGGCACGCGCAACACCCAGAACTTCGAGTTGCTGAAGAACGTCGGACGCCAGCATGAGTTCCCGGTGTTGCTGAAGCGCGGCTTCGGCATCACGCTCGAGGAATCGCTGAACGCCGCCGAGTATCTCGCGAGCGAGGGCAACCGCAAGGTGATCTTCGGCCTGCGCGGCATGAAGACCAACATGGGCGACCCGCACCGCAACTTCGTCGATTTCGCCCACGTCCCGGTCATCAAGCGCCTGACGCGCATGCCGGTGTGCATCGACCCGTCGCATTCGGTCGGCACCCGCGCCGTGGGCCCCGAGGGCCTGCTCGACATCATGCACGTGACCGCCCAGGGCATCATCGCCGGCGCCAACATGGTGCTGGTCGACTTCCACCCCGACCCGGCGAAGGCGCTGGTCGACGGCCCCCAGGCGTTGACACTGAAGGAACTTCCGATCTACCTCGAGGACATCCGCATCGCCCGCGAGGCCTACGAGCGGCGCTCGAAGCTGGTCGGTGGTTGATACTCCTTTCCCCCTACGCTTGCGAAGGAAACCATTCGAACCATTCGGGGTCAGAGTAGACGAATTCTACTCTGACCCCGTTGCGTCTCACTTTTCCCCCTTCTTCAGAAGGGGGTTATATATAGGGGTCAGCGGCCGCCATCCACGGTCAACAGGACGACTGCGTGCGCGGCGATGCCCTCGCCGCGCCCGGTGAACCCCATCCCTTCGGTCGTTGTCGCCTTGATGTTGATCTGACCCTGTTCGACACCGAGATCCGCCCCCAAATTGTCGCTCATCTCCGCAATATACGGCGCGAGCTTCGGCTGCTGCGCAATGATCGTCGCGTCGATGTTCACGACCATCAGGTCGCGATCGAGCAACAGCGCGACGATGCGGCGCAACAACACGCGGCTGTCGATGCCGGCAAAGGCCGGGTCGCTGTCCGGGAAGTGACGCCCGATGTCGCCGAGCGCCGCGGCGCCGAGCAAGGCATCGCACAGCGCGTGCACCAGCACGTCGCCGTCGGAATGCGCGAGCAGGCCCTGATCGTGCGGGATGTCGACGCCGCCGAGGATCAGCGGGCGGGCCGGCGCGAAGCGATGGGCGTCGAAGCCGCAGCCGATGCGCATCATTGCGCCGTCTCCCGGGCCTGGTGTCGCAGGAACTGCTCGGCCAGCGCGAGGTCCGCCGGCCGCGTGATCTTGATGTTGTCGGGACTGCCCTCGACCATGCGCGGCATACGCGCGGTGCGCTCGATCGCGCCGGCCTCGTCGGTGATCGCGACCCGCTCCCGGATCGCGCGTTCGATCGCAGCGGTCAGTTCGCCGAGGCGGAACATCTGCGGCGTCGATGCATACCAGACGTTCTCCCGGCTCAGTGTCGCGACCACGTCGCCGTCGTGATCGACGCGTTTCAGCGTGTCGGCGACCGGCAAGCCGAGCAGCCCCCCGACCGGGTGATCGCGGAGCGCCTCGATCAGGCGGTCGATGTCGGCCGCGCGCAGGCAGGGCCGCGCCGCGTCGTGGACCAGCACCCAGTCATGGGTATCGGCGATCGACTGCAGGCGGTGCAATGCGTTCAGCACCGAGTGATGTCGCTCGGCGCCGCCGGTGACGGTCAGGACCGGCGTATCGCCGTCGCGCTCGAGGCGCTCGCGCCAGGGATCGCCGTCGGCGAGCGCGACGACGATGCCGCGTATCGCAGGATGCGCGACGAAACGGTCGATAACATGTTCAATGACGGTCCTGCCGGCCAGCGGGAGGTACTGCTTGGGACGATCGCCGCCCATCCGGCTGCCGCTGCCGGCCGCCGGGATCACCGCCCAGGCGATCATTCCTCGATCGCCTGGTAGAAGGTCTCGTCATGCCGGATCATGCCGAGCTCGCGACGCGCGCGTTCCTCGACCGCGGCCTCGCCCTGCTTCAGGTCGATGACCTCGGCGTCGAGCGCCGCGTTGCGCTCGCGCAGGGACTCGTTCTCCTGCTGTTGCAGCGCGACCTCCTGCTGGAGACGAAGCATCTCGTTGACGCCGCCGTCGCCGAACCACAGGCGGAATTGCAGCAACAGCAACAGGACGATGAAGACCGCGACGAGCAGCCGCATGAAACGCGCGCCGTCGCCGGTCAGCAGGCGCAGCAGCGTTCGCCCCTCGGGCCTCCGGCGTACCGGCTT
>CAZJKV010000158.1:0-3519 GCA_964546765.1 uncultured Chromatiales bacterium | reverse complement strand
AGCGCGAGGTACACCGCGACACGCTGGGCTTCACCGAGGCGCTGCGTTCGGCGCTACGCGAGGACCCGGATGTGATCCTGGTTGGTGAAATGCGTGACCTTGAAACCATTCGACTGGCGTTGACCGCCGCCGAAACCGGGCACCTGGTGTTCGGCACGCTGCATACCAGTTCTGCCGCCAAGACTGTCGACCGCATCGTCGACGTGTTTCCGGCTGGCGAGAAGGAAATGGTCCGCTCGATGCTGTCGGAATCGCTCCGGGCCGTGATCAGCCAGACGCTGATGAAAAAGGTCGGCGGCGGCCGCATCGCGGCCCACGAGATCATGATCGGCACCGCCGCCATCCGGAACCTGATCCGCGAGGGCAAGATCGCGCAGATGTACTCCGCCATCCAGACCGGCCAGGCCATCGGTATGCAGACGCTCGACCAGTGCCTGCAGGACCTGCTCCGCAAGGGCCTCGTCAGCCGCGAAGAGGCTCGCTACCGGGCCCAGAACAAGGACGCTTTCTAAGGTGTCAGCCACCCATTTCCGGCTCCGGGGTTAATTCATATGGAACGCGATCAGGCAATCAGGTTCATCCATGAACTGCTGCGCAAGATGGTTGAGGTCAAGGGCTCCGACCTGTTCCTTACCGCGGGTTTTCCCCCGGCGATCAAGGTCGACGGGCGGGTCAAGCCGGTCACGGACCAACCGCTGACGCCCCAGCAGAGCGCCGCGCTGGTGCGTTCGATCATGAACGACCGCCAGACCAAGGAATACGACGCCACCAAGGAATGCAATTTCGCGATCGCGCCGCCGCGCATCGGCCGCTTCCGCGTCAGCGCCTTCATCCAGCAGGGCCACAGCGGCGCGGTGATGCGCACCATCAACACCAAGATCCCGACCTTCGAGGAGCTGGAGCTGCCGCCGGTCCTGAAGGACATCGCAATGACCAAGCGTGGCCTGGTGCTGATCGTCGGCGGAACCGGCAGCGGCAAGTCCACCACCCTCGCGGCGATGCTCGGCTACCGCAACGAGAATTCCAAGGGCCATATCATCACCATCGAAGACCCGGTCGAGTACGTGCATACCCACAGGAGCTGTGTCGTGACGCAGCGCGAGGTCGGCATGGACACCGATTCCTGGCAGATCGCCTTAAAGAACACGCTGCGCCAGGCGCCGGATGTCATCTTGATCGGCGAGATCCGCGACCGCGACACGATGGAATATGGCATCCAGTTCGCCGAGACCGGCCACCTGTGTCTCGCAACGCTGCACGCCAACAGCGCCAACCAGGCGCTGGACCGCGTCATCAACTTTTTCCCCGAGGAGAAGCGCGACCAGCTCCTCATGGATATGTCGCTGAACGTGAAAGGTATTATCGCGCAGCGGCTGCTGCCGCGTTCCGGCGGAGAGGGAAGGATCGCCGCGATGGAAGTGCTCTTGGCCTCGCCACTGATCTCGGACCTGATCTTCAAGGGCGAGGTACACGGCATCAAGGAAGTGATGGCCAAGTCCAACCGTCTCGGCATGAAGACCTTCGACCAGGCGCTGTTCGAGCTGTTCGAGGACGGCAAGATTTCCTACGAGGACGCACTCAGGAATGCCGACTCGCGCAATGAGCTCAGGCTGCGCATCAAGCTGGAGAGCAAGCGCGACTTCAAGAGCCACGACGAGGGCGCCGAAAGCCTCCGACTGGCCGACGATGCCAAGGCACAGAAGTATGGCAAAGACAGCTGACGAAGAGATACAGGACACGCGGGTCGCCGACGACAACGCGGAGACCCTGGGATCGGTGACAGCCCCGCCCCAGCGGGCGCTGTTCAATCTCAAGCCCTACCTCAAGCTCATGGCCGACAAGTCGGCGTCGGATCTTTTTTTTACGCCCGAGGCGCCGATCAAGATCAAGATCGAGGGCAAGATCCTGTCGGTAGGCAAGGAAATCCTGTCGGTGGATCTGGTCAACCAGATCGCCCTGTCGATCATGGACGAGGAACAGAAACGCCACGTGGAGCGCGAGCACGAGCTGGATTTCGCGATCTCCGAACACGGCCTCGGCCGCTTCCGCGCCAATGTCTTCAAGCAGCGTGGCAATTTCGCCCTGGTGCTGCGCTACATCACCCTGGACATGCCGCGGCTCGATGATCTCGGCCTGCCGAAGGTCCTGAAGGAGCTGGCGCTCAAGAAGCGCGGCCTGCTGCTGATGGTTGGCGCCACGGGCTCGGGTAAATCGACCACGCTCGCCGCGATGATCAATCACCGCAACGAGATCCTGAGCGATCACATCATCACCATCGAGGACCCGATCGAGTTCCTGCACCCCAACAAGAAGTCGATCGTGAACCAGCGTGAGCTGGGCCTGGATACCCATTCCTATGCCCGCGCGTTGAAAAGCGCGATGCGTGCGGCCCCCGACGTGGTGCTGATCGGCGAAATCCGTGACCAGGAGACGATGGAGGCCGCGATCACCCTCGCCGGCACCGGCCACCTCGCGATCGCCACGCTGCATGCCAACAACGCCGCCGAGACGCTCGACCGGATCATTAACCTGTTTCCGCAGGGACAGCATCGGCAGGTCCTGATGGACATGTCCCACTACCTGACCGCCGTCATTGCACAACGCCTGGTCATCGGCAAGGACAACCGCCGCGTGGCCGCGGTCGAGGTGCTGCTGAACACCCCGCACATCGCCGAGTTGACCCTCAAGGGCGACATCACGGGCATCAAGCAGGCCATACGCGAAACCTCGCAAGGCGACATGCAGAGCTTCGACATGTCGCTTTACAAGCTTTACAAGGAAGGCATCATCGACCTCGAGCGGGCCTTGGCCTATGCTGATTCTTCGGTCGACCTCGAGGCGCGTATCAATTTCGGTTGACTGCATCTCGCGGCCGACGCCCGCGGAGGTGACGCCCGGAGTCAAACATACAGCGAGGGCCAGGCCGCCCAGTCCACGGTCGCCGCATCGAAGACCGGGCCGTCTACGCAGACGCGTTTCATTGCCGGTCCGGTCGGGGTGTCGAGGCGCACCGTGCAACCCGCACAGCCGCCGACGGCACAGGCCATGAATTCTTCCAGCGACACCTGGCAGGGCAGGCCGAATTCACGCGCCAGCTTCGCCGCGGCCTCGAGCATGAGCGTGGGGCCGCAGGCGAAGATCTCCACCAGGCGCATCTCCGCCTCGTCGAGGCTGCGTAGCCAGTCGCGCGCCAGCGCAGTCACGAAGCCCCGGTAACAACCCGCAACGCCCGTGCCGCTCGCCAGGCGGCTGGGTACCGCGAGAGTTTCCATCAGCGGCATCGCGGCGCTGACCCCCGGCGGCAGGCCGTCCACCGGCAGGCGCGATTCCGCCAGTGCGAACGGGAACGGCACCTCCGAGCCCATCAGCACCAGCGGCTGAAGTTCGCCGCGCGCGCCTTCGGCAAGCACCTCGGCAAGGAACACCATCGGCGGGATGCCGACCCCGCCGCCGATCAAGAGCGGCCGGTGCCGCCCCGGCGACGGTGCGAAGGGCCGGCCGATCGGGCCGAGCACGCTG
>CAZJKV010000157.1:0-3540 GCA_964546765.1 uncultured Chromatiales bacterium | reverse complement strand
CGATGACGGGATAGGTGTCCGGCGGGCAGCACAGCGTCGTGATGCCGCCCTGCGCCGCGGCATGGGTCTCGCTCGCGATCGTTGCCTTGTGCTCCTGGCCGGGCTCGCGCAGGCTGGCGCGCAGGTCGACGAAGCCGGGGCAGACCACGCGGCCGTCGGCGTCGATGACGCGGTCGGCGCTGAAGCCGTCCGGCGCGCTGCCGATCGCTGCGATCCGGCTGTCAGCGATGAACAGGTCGTGGCGGCCGTCGATCCCGTTCGCAGGATCGATCAGGCGGCCGTTCCGGATCTGCACGCGCATCATTTCACGGGCTCCAATGGGGTCAGAGTAGAATGTGCCCAATGATTAATTGGACACATTCTACTCTGACCCCAATTGCGCCGAATGCGCCATCGCCTTCGACATGATCGCCATGCGCATCGCGATGCCGTGCGTGACCTGCTGCAGGATTACCGACCGGGCGCCGTCCGCAACCGCCGAGTCGATCTCGACGCCGCGGTTGATCGGACCCGGATGCATGACGATCGCGTCGGGCCTGGCAAGCGCGAGCTGGTGCTCGGTCAGGCCGTAGAGCCGGTAGTATTCGTGTTCGCTCGGCAGGAACGCGCCGGTCATGCGTTCACGCTGCAGGCGCAGCATGATCACCACATCAATGTCGCGCAGCCCCTCGCGCAATTCATGGAAAACATGGACCCCGAGGGTATGCGCCTCGACCGGGATCAGCGTGCGCGGGCCGATGACGCGAATCTCCTCGACACCGAGCGTCGACAGCGCCTGGATCTGCGAGCGCGCGACGCGCGAATGCTGGATGTCACCGACGATCGCGACCTTGAGCTTGTGAAACGCGCCCTTGTGCCGGCGAATCGTGAACATGTCGAGCATCGCCTGGGTCGGGTGCGCATGACGTCCGTCGCCGGCGTTGATGACGCTGACATGCGGCGCGGCGTGGCGCGCGATGAAGTGCGCGGCGCCGCTGTCGGCGTGACGCACGACGAACATGTCGCAGTGCATCGCCTCGAGGTTGCGCAGTGTGTCGAGCAGGGTTTCGCCCTTGGACGTCGCCGAGGCCGGGATATTGATGTTAAGTACGTCGGCGGACAGCCTCTTGGCGGCGAGTTCGAAGGTCGTCCGGGTGCGGGTGCTCGATTCGAAAAAGAGATTGACGATGGTCTTGCCGCGCAACAGCGGCACCTTCTTGACCGAGCGCTCGGCAACCCCGCTCAGCGATTCGGCGGTGTCGAGCAGGTCGGTCAGCAGATCGCGCTTCAGTCCCTCGATGGTCAGGAAATGACGCAGCCGGCCCTGGCTGTCGAGTTGGATATTGCGCTTGTCCACGCCTTGGGATCAGTCCTTCTTCGGCGACTGGCTGATGCTGAGCCGGAGCGGGTCCGGGCCGTGCAGTTTGATGTGTTGTCCCTTCGGGAGTTCCGTCTGCAGCCCGATCACGTCGGCCTGGATCGGCAGCTCGCGCCCGCCGCGCTCGATCAGCACGGCGAGCAGGATCGAGGCCGGGCGCCCATAGTCGAAGATCTCGTTCAGGGCGGCGCGGATCGTGCGCCCGGTGTTCAGCACGTCGTCGACGAGGATGATGTGGCGGTCGTCGATCGGGATCGGCAGGTGCGAGGGCCGGACCTGCGGGTGGATGCCGATGCGGGTGAAGTCGTCGCGATAGAACGAGATGTCGAGCGTGGACAGCGGGTCGCGCAGTTCGAGCAGCCGGTGCAAGTGGTTCGCGATCCACACGCCGCCGCTGTAGATCCCGGCCATCAGCGGGTCGGAGATGCCGCGCGCCGCCAGCAACCGGCGCAGGGCGACGGCCATCTCGCCGATGGCGGCTTGTGGGTCGGTCTTTTCGGGGTCGAAGGTCATGGTCGCGGCGGCCCGGGTGCAGGAAATGGTACAGAGTCGGCGGAGTGGCGTCGAGTGCCGCTCATTCGGCATCCTGCGCCGGGCCGTCCGCCTCGCTGAACCAGGTCTGCAGGATCACCTGGGCCGCGATCGCGTCGATCCCGCGCCGGCGGCGGGCACGGCGGCTGTCGCTGTCCGCGCGCTCGTATATCAGTTGTTCGGCCTCGATCGACGACAGCCGCTCGTCGACCGGATGGACCGGCAGGTGGAAGCGGCCCTCGAGCTGGCGCGCGAAACGGCGCGCCGCGTGGGTCATGTCCTGTTCGCTGCCGTCCATCTGCAGCGGGATGCCGACGACCAGCGCGGCGGGGCGCCAGGTCTCGATCAGGCGTGTGATGCCGTCCCAGTCGGGCTTGTCGCCGACTGCGTGCAGCGTCTCGAGCGGTGTCGCGTCGCCCGTCAGCTCCTGGCCGACGGCAACGCCGATGTATTTACTGCCGAAGTCGAAGCCGAGAACGGTGCGGCCGTCCCCTTTCATGCGCGTCCGGAGTGTGTCGACACCCGATGGATGTCGACGCCGCTGAGCGCCGCAGCGGCCTCCCAGCGCTGTTCGCTCGGGGTGTCGAACAGGACACGGTCGTCGGCGTCGACGTTGATCCACGCGTTCTCGCCGATCTCCCGTTCGATCTGGTCCGGCCCCCAGCCGGCGTAGCCGAGCACGACCAGGCTCTGTTCCGGACCTTCGCCGCGCGCGATCGCCTCGAGGATGTCGCGCGACGACGTCACGCCGAGTTCATCGGTGACCTTGAGCGTCACGTCCCACGCACCATGCGGCTTGTGGATCACGAAACCGCGTTCGGTTTGCACCGGGCCGCCGAGGTAGATCGGCAGGCGCCGGACCGCGTCGAGCGAGGTCTCGATGTTCATCTGCTTCAGGACCTCGCCCATGTCGATATCGAGCGGGCGGTTGATCATGATGCCCATCGCCCCTTGGGCGTTGTGCTCGCACAGCCAGGTCACCCCATGGAAGAAATTCGGATCCTGCAGTGTCGGCATCGCGATCAGGAACTGGTTGGTGAGCTTCATCGTGTCGGACATGCGTCGATTATCGCACGAATGAGACTCAGCGGCTCGTGCTGAGGGCGTGGCTGTCGAGGAATTCCCAATTGCGGGTGATGTGCAAGACATCGGTATCTTGCTTCATCTCCTCCGAAAATGGCGAGAACGGTGCCGAAAGGTGGACGATCCGTATTGCCGCGTCGTCGAGGATCTTGTGCCCGGACGAGCGCAGCAGCGTTACGCTGTGCAGGCTGCCGTCGGCGTTGATCGCGACGTCGAGCAGCAGGTCGCCTGACAAGTTGCGCCGCTTCGCCTCCTCGGGGTAGTTCAGGTTGCCGATGCGCTCGATCTTGGCGCGCCACGCGTCGAGATAGGCTGCGTCACGGAACTCACGGGTCCGGGCCGAGATGAAGCGGTGCTTGCCGCGCTGGGCGTAGTCGGTCATCGACTGGCTGATCTCGGCGCTCAGCGTCGCGATCTCCATGCTGCGCGCGATCAGTTCCTCGGCCGTCAGCGGCTGCCGCTCGGTCTCGGGATCGGTGTCCGGGGGTGCGACCGCGCGCAGGTCCGAGCGCAACTGGGTCAGCGGGCGGGTCTCCGGCGGCTGCTCCGGCGGCGGGGGTGCGGCAGGG
>CAZJKV010000156.1:0-3591 GCA_964546765.1 uncultured Chromatiales bacterium | reverse complement strand
GGCGGCGGCGGCAAGCCGGCGACGCTTGAGAGCGGCGCCGTCGTGCGCGTGCCGCTGTTCGTCGACCAGGGCGAGGTCATCAAGGTCGACACCCGCAGCGGCGAATACGTGTCCCGGGTCAAGTCCTGACGACGATGCGCGGCCGGTCTGCGCAGCCTGCCCCGATGTCGACAGAAAGTCCTGCTACCGGCGACTGGCGCCCCGGCGCCACGATCGAAACGCTGCGCGTCCGCGCCGCGATCCTGGACAGGATCCGCGGTTTCTTCGCCGCGCGAGGCGTGCTCGAGGTCGAGACGCCGGTGCTGGTATCTGCCGCCGTTAGCGACCCGCAGTTGTCCAGCCTCGAGACGCGTTTCACCGGCCCCGGCGCCGCCGCCGGCCGGCGCCTGTATCTGCAGACCTCGCCGGAATATGCGATGAAGCGCCTGCTCGCCGCGGGCAGCGGGCCGGTCTGGCAGATCGCGCGCGTGTTCCGTGACGGTGAGGCCGGACGCATGCACAACCCCGAATTCACGATGCTGGAATGGTATCGCCCCGGATTCGATCATCATGCATTGATGGACGAGGTCGAGGCGCTGGTCGCCGCTATTCTTGATATGCCCGCCGCTTTTGTGCGCGTGACCCATGCCGGACTGTTCCGCCGTGACCTCGACCTGGATCCGTTGACCGCAAGTGACGAGGAGTTGCGGGACTGTGCATCCCGGCACGGACTCGCCGTGACGTCGCGGCTGGGACGCGACGAATGGCTCGATCTCCTGCTGACCCACCTGATAGAACCCGGGCTCGGCAAGGCGCGCCCGCTGTTCGTCCATGATTGGCCGGCGAGCCAGGCCGCGCTGGCCCGACTGGGGTCCGGCGATGCGCGGGTCGCTGAACGTTTCGAGCTATATATAAAGGGTATAGAGCTCGCAAATGGTTACCACGAACTCACGGATGCGGACGAACAGCGGCGCCGTTTCGCGTCCGATCGCGAACGGCGCCGCAGCGCCGGTCTACCGGACATCGCGCCGGACGAGCGCCTGCTAGCCGCGCTCGATGCCGGCCTGCCGCCCTGCGCCGGTGTTGCGCTTGGATTCGACCGCCTCGTGATGCTCGCCGTCGGCGCGCGGTCGATCGACGAGGTGCTCGCGTTTAGTATCGACAGGACCTGATCAGGCCCGATCCCGCGATAAAACCAAGAGGGCTACGGGGACGCCGTTATACTGGCGAGGCATTCGCCCATGCGGACCGGCGCGCCGGCGGTGATCGCGGGCGCCCAGCGGACCCGACCCGGCCCGAACAGCACGATCACCGTAGACCCCATGTTGAACCTCCCGAGTTCTGCCCCGCGCGCGAGCGTGACCGCCGGCGGGCGGCCGTCGGCGTCCCGCGCGCAATCACCGAACGGACGCGCGGCCGAGACCTCTCCGGCCCAGACGGTCTCGATGCCGGACACGAAGATCGCGCCGACCAGGATCACGCCCATCGGTCCGGCGGCGGTGTCGAACACCGTGACCAGGCGCTCGTTGCGCGTGAACAGGCCGCGCACATGGCGCGTCGAGTAGTCGCTGACGCTGAACAGCCGCCCCGGGATATAGCGCATCTCGCGCAGTGTCCCGTCGACCGGCATGTGGATCCGGTGATAGTCGCGCGGCGACAGGTACAGCGTCGCGAACGCCCCTCCGCTGAAACGCGCCGCCAGCGATTCCGAACCGCCGAGCAGCGCATCGAGCCGGTAGTCGATGCCCTTGGCCTGGATCAGGCGGTCGCCGGCGATCGGGCCGCACTGGCTGACCGCGCCGTCGACGGGGATCGCGATCGCGCCCGGCCCGGACACCACCGGCCGCGCGTCCGGCTTCAGCGCGCGCGTGAAAAAGCTGTTGAAATCAGGATAATCGGCGGGGTAGGGCTTTTCTGCGATCGACAGGTCGACCCGGAAACGGCGCATGAATGCCCGGATCAGCAGATCCTTGAACCAGGGACGCCGTATCCGCGTCAGGCAGCGCACCATCCGCGACAGCCGGTGCTGGGGCACGACATGCAGTAACAGCGTATTGAGGAAGCCGGTCAGATTACTGGACAAGTTACGGTCACGGGAGTTTTCTGAGATTATACCGGAACATGGAAAAGGATCTGAAAAATCTGGCAATGCGCGTCGGCGAAGGATTGCTCGAGCGGAAGCTGATGCTCGCGACGGCCGAATCCTGCACCGGCGGCTGGGTCGCGCAGATCGTGACCTCGGTGTCCGGCAGTTCGCAGTGGTTCGAGCGCGGCTTCGTGTGCTACAGCAACCAGTCGAAGAGCGAGATGCTCGGCGTGCGCGCGGAGTCGCTGTCACGCCATGGCGCGGTCAGTGACGAGGTCGTCCGCGAGATGGCTGAAGGCGCGCTGCGTTACAGCCACGCCCAGGTCAGTCTCGCGATCAGCGGCATCGCCGGCCCGGGCGGCGACACGCCGGGCAAGCCGGTCGGCACGGTGTGCCTGGCCTGGGCCGTCGCCGGCCGGGTCGTGCTGAGCCGCACCGAGTACTTCAATGGAAATCGGGCCGCGGTACGCTGGCAGGCCATGATCGCGTCGCTGACCGGCCTGCTCGGGCTCCTCGAACGCTGGCAATGAGCGCGGCAGCGGCCCGCCTGTTCTTCGCCCTTTGGCCGGACCCGCCGCTGCGCGACGCCCTCGATCACGCACTCCGTCACCACTTGCCCACCCACGCCGGTCGCCGCATCCCGAGCGAAAACCTGCACATTACCCTGGTCTTTCTCGGCACGGTCCCGGAATCGCGACTGCCTTGCATCGAGCAGGCCGGCGCCGGCGTCCACGCCGCGCCCTTCACGTTGACGCTCGATCGCATCGCCTGGTGGCGCCAGTCCCGGGTGTTGTGGCTCGGCCCCGCCGAGACGCCGCCCGCGCTCGCGACCCTGGTCGCAGAATTGCGCGCGGGACTCGCGGTCTGCGACATCGTGCTGGAACCACGGCCGTTCCGCGCGCACATGACCCTGATGCGCAAGGTGAGTCGCCGGCCGCCGGTGCTGCAAATCGAGTCGCTGTCCTGGCAGCCGGGCGGACTCGCACTGATCGAGTCGCTGCCGGTCGCCGGCGGGGTGTGCTACCAGCGGCGCGCCTACTGGCCGTTCGCATGAGCGAGTTACACCGAGCGAGGTCTCCGCGTCGTTCCGGAATTGCGCAGTGCGCGGGTGCGGGGCTAGGACTGCCGGGTCATACTGTGGGATAATCGCGACAGTTCAAAAGGGGAGAAACCAATGGATGAGAACAAGCGGAAGGCGCTGGGCGCGGCCCTGAGCCAGATCGAGCGGCAGTTCGGCAAGGGTTCGGTGATGCGCATGGGCGACGGCGACATCGTACGCGATGTCGGCACGATCTCGACCGGCTCGCTCGGCCTCGACATCGCGCTTGGCATCGGCGGCCTGCCGCGCGGGCGGGTCATCGAGATCTACGGCCCCGAGTCTTCCGGCAAGACGACACTGACGCTGCAGGTCATCGCCGAGGCCCAGAAGGCCGGCGGCACCGCGGCCTTCATCGACGCCGAGCACGCGCTCGATCCGACCTACGCCGAGAAACTTGGCGTCAACGTCGACGACTTGCTGGTCTCCC
>CAZJKV010000155.1:0-3664 GCA_964546765.1 uncultured Chromatiales bacterium | reverse complement strand
GCACCTTGATGGTCGCACTGCCGTCGAGCGTCGGCACATCGAGACTGCCGCCCAGTGCGAGCCTGGCGAAGCTGACCGGCACCTCGCACGACAGGTGGCTGCCGTCGCGTTCGAAGATCGCGTGCTCACGGACGTGCACTTCGACGTAGAGATCGCCGGTCGGGCCGCCGTTTCGCCCCACCTCCCCCTCTCCCGAAAGGCGGATGCGGTCGCCGGTATCCACCCCGGCGGGCACCCGCACCGACAGCGTCTTCTGCTCCTCGACCAGACCGCTACCCCGGCACCGACCGCAGGGATCGGCCACGACGCTGCCCCGCCCGTGACAGCGCGGACAGGTCTGCTGGATGGCGAAGAACCCCTGCTGCATCCTGACCTGACCGACACCGTTGCAGGTCGGACAGGTGACCGGTTTGGTGCCCGGCTTGGCGCCGCTGCCCAGGCAGACCTCGCAGTCGACCCGGGTCGGAATGCGGATCTTGGCGGTGGTGCCGAAAACCGCGTCTTCCAGTGACAGTTCGAGGTTGTAGCGCAGATCGGCGCCTCGATAGACCTGATCGGGTCTGCCTCGGCCAGCGCCGAAGATATCCCCGAAGATATCCCCGAAGATATCGTTGAAACTGCCGTTGCCGGTGCCCGCTCGCCCACCGCCGCCGACGGACGTGTCCACGCCGGCGTGGCCGAACTGGTCGTAGGCCGCCCGCTTGCGCGCGTCGCTCAGCACCTCATAGGCTTGCTTGGCCTCCTTGAATCGCTCCTCGGCAGTGGCATCCCCCGGGTTGCGGTCCGGGTGATACTTCATCGCCAGGCGCCGGTAGGCCTTCTTGAGATCGTCCTCGCTGGCATTGCGGGCAAGATTAAGGATTTCGTAGTAGTCGCGTTTGGCCATCGGTGCTCCGGGTGACGGCTGGCGGCTGGCCGACCAGCAGGCAAACCGGCCCGATGCCGCGGATGACAGCGTCGGACCGGATCATACCGGTGGTTTACTTGTCCTTGACTTCCTCGAACTCGGCGTCCACCACGCCCTCGTTATCGGTCTTGCGGCCGGCTCCGCCGCTGTCGCCATCCGATTTGTCATCGGACTGGCTGTAGACCCTCTCGGCGAGCTTGCCGGACAGTTCGGTCAGGGTGCGCAGCTTGACCTCGATCGCTTCCTTGCTGTCGCCCTTGAGCGCGGTGCGCAGGTCGGAGATCGCGGATTCGATCCGACCCCGTTCGCCACTTTCCACCTTGTCGCCCAATTCCTTGAGCGACTTTTCGGTAGCGTGGATCATATTGTCGGCCTGATTGCGCACATCGACCAGTTCGCGGAACCGGCGATCCTCCTCGGCATGCGCCTCGGCTTCCTTGACCATGTGCTCGATCTCCTCATCGCTGAGGCCGGAGCTGGCCTTGATCACGATCGACTGTTCCTTGCTGGTGGCCTTGTCCTTGGCCGACACGTTGAGGATGCCGTTGGCGTCGATGTTGAACGACACCTCGATCTGCGGCACGCCGCGCGGGGCCGTCGGAATGTCCTGCAA
Organism: uncultured Chromatiales bacterium; assembly: GCA_964546765.1. Classification (GTDB taxonomy): domain Bacteria; phylum Pseudomonadota; class Gammaproteobacteria; order SZUA-140; family SZUA-140; genus JAITWN01. Next base: position 2,144 of record CAZJKV010000155.1, on the reverse strand, counting down.
GTCGAACTTGCCCAGCGACTTGTTGGCCGCGGCCTGCTCGCGTTCGCCCTGCAGCACGTGCACGGTGACCGCGGTCTGGTTGTCCTCGGCGGTGGAAAATACTTGCGAGGCCTTGGTCGGAATCGTGGTGTTCTTCTCGATCAGCTTGGTCATCACCCCGCCCAGGGTTTCGATACCCAGACTCAGCGGGGTCACATCCAGCAGCAGCACGTCCTTGGTGTCCCCGGCCAGCACACTGGCCTGGATCGCGGCGCCGACCGCGACCGCCTCGTCCGGATTGACGTCCTTGCGCGGCTCCTTGGCGAAGAACTCCTTCACTTTCTCCTGCACCTTGGGCATGCGGGTCTGACCGCCCACCAGGATGATGTCGTGAATCTCGGAGAGCTTCACGCCCGCGTCCTTCACGGCGATGCGGCACGGCTCGATCGTGCGCTCGATGAGATCCTCCACCAGCGCCTCGAACTTGGCGCGCGTGATCTTGATCGCAAGATGCTTGGGTCCGGACTGGTCCGCCGTGATGTACGGCAGATTGACCTCGGTCTGCTGCGAGGACGAGAGCTCGATCTTCGCCTTCTCGGCGGCGTCCTTCAGCCGCTGAAGCGCGAGCATGTCCTTGCGCAGGTCGATGCCCGATTCCTTCTTGAATTCGTCACACAGATAGTCCATCACGCGCTGGTCGAAATCCTCGCCGCCGAGGAACGTGTCGCCGTTGGTCGACAGCACCTCGAACTGATGCTCGCCTTCGACTTCCGCGATCTCGATGATGGAAATGTCGAAGGTGCCGCCGCCGAGATCGTAGACCGCGATCTTGCGGTCGCCCTTCTTCTTGTCGAGGCCGAACGCGAGCGCGGCCGCCGTCGGTTCGTTGATGATGCGCTTGACTTCCAGCCCGGCGATGCGCCCGGCGTCCTTGGTTGCCTGGCGCTGCGAGTCGTTGAAGTACGCGGGCACGGTGATCACCGCTTCGGTGACCGGCTCGCCGAGGTAATCCTCGGCCGTCTTCTTCATCTTGATCAGCACCTGCGCCGAGACTTCGGGCGGGGCGATCTTCTTGCCGCGCACCTCGACCCACGCGTCGCTGTTGTCGGCGCGCACGATGCGGTAGGGCATGAGATCGATGTCCTTCTGAACCTCTTTTTCCTCGAAGCGGCGTCCGATGAGACGCTTCACGGCGTAGAGCGTGTTCCTCGCATTGGTCACCGCCTGGCGCTTCGCGGGTGCGCCGGTGAGGATCTCGCCGTCCTCCATGTACGCCACGACGGACGGCGTGGTGCGCGCGCCTTCGGAATTCTCGATGACCTTCGGCACCCCGTTCTCAATCACGGCCACGCAGGAGTTCGTGGTGCCCAGATCGATACCTATGATTTTTGCCATGTCTCGCCTCGCTCAAATGCGCTCGCGGCCCCGACTCGGGGCCCCACCGCCGATATTGGGATAAGACCTTCAGCTTTCAAGGCTTTTCGCCTTGGACACAGTCACCAGCGCAGGCCGGATCACGCGCTCGTGGAGCAGATAACCCTTCTGCAGGACCTGCACGACCGTGTTGGGCTCCCCGGCAGCCTCCACCGTGCTGATCGCCTGGTGGCGGTGCGGATCGAATTTCTGGCCCGCGGGATCGATCTCGTTCAGGCTGAACTTCTCGAACACCGATTTCAGCTGGCGCAGCGTGAGCTCCACGCCGCTGCGCATCGCTTCGGTCGTGGCGTTCTCGGAGGCGAGCGCGGCTTCCAGGCTGTCCTTGACGGCCAGCAGCTCGCTCGCGAAGTTCTCGACCGCGAACTTGTGTGCGTTCGACACCTCGGTCTGCGTGCGCTTGCGGATGTTGTCGGCCTCGGCCCGCGCGCGCAGCCAGGCGTCGTGATGTTCCTGCACGGCCAGCTCGGCCTGCTTCAGGCGCTCCTCGAGCGCCTGCTGCTGCGAGGGTTCCGTGATTTCCTGGTCGGGCTGTCCCCCCTCGGCGCCCGCGCTGTCCGGCGCTGCCTGGGCGCCGTGATGGGTCAGTTCTGGTGTCTCCTGCATCGATTCCCTCCTGTCAACCTACACGACATGGGGACTGGACCTTCGAATTCAAGGCGGCGCATTGTGCCGCAGGCGGCGCGCTTGCCGCGGACCGGACCCGATGCGCTCGAGCCTCGGCGGGGCGC
>CAZJKV010000154.1:0-3703 GCA_964546765.1 uncultured Chromatiales bacterium | reverse complement strand
CGAGTCTCTGAATATTCAGGAACCTCGGGATTAAACGACTCTGACCCCCTTTGATTTATTCAGGGATAGTGAAGGTGACCGAACCGCTGACGCCCTGGTGCGAGGCGTAGACAAGGTAGCGGCCCGGGGCGGGCCGGCGCAGGCTGGCCTCGCCGTTACGGTCGGCGTTGATCGAGAATTTGCGGCCCTGTGCCGGGTGGATCTGCAGCGAGGCTTGCGCGGGCCGGCCGTTGTGGGTCGCGCGCAGCATGATGCGATCGGCGCCTTCACCGGCCGCGAGGTCGTCGGCGACCTGGATCTCGAAGCCGCGATCGAGGCCTGCAGCCGGAGGTTGCGCGTCACCGGATCCGACGCGCAGTTCGCCGCGCGTTGTGTACATCGGCAGCTCGCCGCGGCGGGCGTGCACCAGCACCATCTGGACTGTGAATGCATAGCGGCCGGCGGCGCCGGCGGTCCATTCGGCGATCGCGGCGCCGTCGTCACCGACGGTGACGTCGATTGGATGTTTGGCACCGTCCGGACCAGTCACGTGCAGGCCGGTGAAGGTGTCCGGGAATTCGAAATTTTCGCAGTCAGGGAACTCGTGGCCCTCGCAGATGCTGGCGGTTACCTTCTCGCCCTCGGCAGGGTGTGGGTTCGATAATGCGATCCAGTATTCATGCGCGGCCGCGGTGAACGGCAACAGCAGCAGCAATGGGATCAGCGACAGTCGTGGCAGTTTCATGCGGATCTCCGGCAGTGGTTGGTGCAGACTATAGCAAAAATACGAACTGCGGGGCGCCTTGCAGGGATCTACCGGAACCCGGCCCCGCGATCGGGGCCGGGCACTCCGTGCAGGATCAGAACAGGTACATCAGCGAAGCGTGGAAGCGGCGGGCTTCCATCTCCTTGCCATTCATCTGCAGGCCCATCTTTGCGATCGCGTTGTTCGTGATCGGGGCATAGATGCCAGGCATCACGTTCCAGCTGCTGTCCTCGAAGCTGCCTTCCCATTCTATACCGGCGGCAATGCCATCCGGGTTCGGCGAGATCGGGAAGCGGAACGCAAAGCGCCATTCCTGCTCGTGCTCGTAGCTGTCCCCGTCATGTTCCATGACGTTGATCAGATTCGCGGTGACCATGACGTGCTCCATGATCTCCCTGTGCAGGATGATCTCGAACTCATAGCCGAGCTTGTCGGCACCGAGCCAGCGCTTCGCCGCCGAGAACGGGATCTCGACCGACGCGGCGAGGCCGACATCGACGAATTCGTTGAAGCGCGGGATCGCGACCTGGGCGCCGATCGCGGCGGCCTCGAGCATCGGAGCGGGACCCATGATGTCGATGCGTTCCTGGGCTCCAGCATCGACGGCAGGTCCGTCTTCGACAAAGTTGGCGCCGAACTTCGCGTAGTGCGTGTGCGCATCGACCATCAGCCAGTTGGTGACGCCGTAAGAGATGCCCGGCGTGAACTCCCAACGCTCGGAACCCGGGTCGTTCGGATCACGGGACTGATGGTCGTAAAGTAGATAGGCGATGCCCTGGCCCTTTTCGGTGAGCGTGTAGCTGGAGGTATCGATATACTCCAGCGCGTGGTGGGCATGCGCCTGCGGTAGATAAACCACGCCGGCGGCAAGCACGGCAATGGCGAGTGACTTGGGCTTGAACATTGTCGATCTCTCCCGGGAAGTTAGGGCGCGTTTTGCGCCTGTTGGCATTACTTGACTGATGACTATTATGTAGTATTAAGAATAACAATGTAGGTAATACGATACTCCCGGAATGCCAGTTCGGTCAAGCGTCCATCGATGATTAGTTAGCCGACCGGCCACGATACCCGGAACTTCTTGCTCTAGCGGCAGAAATGCGCAGGATTTGATTGGTAAAATTCGCTTACGGACCTGGTAACAGACGGTGCAGTCGGCCTGTGGCATAGTCGGCGAGCAGGATCTCGCCGGACTCGTCCTCGCCGAAGGTCGAGACCTGGAGACCGCTGTCTAGCAGTAGCCTGGGTTCGACGTCTCCGGACGGATCGACCTCGAAGCCGCGAATCCGGCCGCTGCAGAAGTCGCCGTACACATAGATGCCCTGCAGCGCGGGAAAGGCGTCGCCACGATAGACGTAACCGCCGGTGACCGCGCAGTCGGCGGCGCCGCTGATCGGGTACTCGGCGACCGGCAGGGTCAGGCCGGTCGGGTCGCAGTCGACGTTCGCCGGGAAGCAGCGCGTGGCTTCCATGATATTCCAGCCGTAGTTCTCGCCGCCGTCGCTCGCGGCCGGCTGGAAGTTGATCTCTTCGTAGGCGTTCTGGCCGACGTCGGCGATATAGAGATCGCCGGTCTCGCGATCGAATGAAAAGCGCCAGGGATTGCGCAGGCCAAAGGCCCAGATCTCGTCGCGCGCGTTGACATCATCGACGAACGGATTGTCGGGCGGGGTCGCATAGGACTCGACGCCGGCCTCGACGTCGATGCGCAATATCGAGCCGAGCAGGGTGCCCAGGTCCTGGCCGTTGCCATCGGGATCACCACCACCACCGCCGTCGCCGAGCGCGATATAGAGGTACCCATCCACCGGCCCGAACGCGATTTGACCGCCATTGTGATTTGCCAGCGTCTGGGTGACATGCAGCACAAGTTCCTCGCTGTCTCTGTCGGGGATGCCGTCATTGACATGGATGCGCGAGACGATCGTGTCGCCCGCGGCGATATTGATGCCGAAGTCGTTGCCTGGCTCACTCGTATAGTGGACATAGAAGTGTCCGTCATCGTCGAACCCCGATGGGAACGCGATACCGAGCAGGCCGCGCTCGGAGGCGTTTGACAAGGCCCGGTCGGTGAGATCCAGATACGGCGTGTCCGCGACCTCGCCATCCTCGATGACATGAACGACCCCGGCGCGCTCGATGATGAACAGTCGCCCGCTGCCGTCCCCGGCATGCGCAATACCGATCGGCTGGGAGAAGGTGAAGTCGAGATTGAGGTCGACGAGGGCCAGCGTGGCGTCCGTATCGTCGGGCGAGCGCAGGCCGTTGCCGTCGAAACTGTCGCAGGCGGCGAGCAGCATGGCGCCTGCGAGGAGCGCCGGGAGTGTGGACAGGCTTGCGAGTCGTAGTGTCATCGCGGGTCTCCGTCCCGGGATCACGGTACCGGAATCGCGGTCAATCTATCCTATCACTATCGCAGATCGCCGTGACCGCCGTCGCATGACCAACCTCCCTGCCCGACGGCAGTGCCCCGCCCGGATCGACGAGCCACGCGGCGATGTCGTCGAGTACCGGCCGCGCCTCGAGCTGGCGGGTCAGCATGTGATAGCCGTCAGGGAAATACGCCATTCGCCGCTCGCGGCCGTCGATGGTCAGCTGTCCGAGCAAGGCGCATGCAGCCGGGGGCGGGATGATGTCGTCGCGGCCGCCGTAGAGGATCAGCGCCGGACCGGGCAGCGCGCCGCTTTCGGCGAGCGCATCGTCCATCAGCGTGGTCAGGCCGTCGAGGGTGTCCGCGCGCGCGTCCTTCAGCACCAGCGGGTCATTGCGCAATTGCGCCATGACCGCCGGATCGTCGGTCGGGTGGATCGCGACGAAGCGCTGCAGAAAGCGGCCGCTGAAACTGACGCCGGGGAACAGTCGCCGGCCCAGCCACAGCGCGCTGCGCTGATACCACGGCATCGTCCCGCGCGCCCACACCGCCGGCGCGATCAGCACGACGCCATCGACCGGCGGCGA
>CAZJKV010000153.1:0-3728 GCA_964546765.1 uncultured Chromatiales bacterium | reverse complement strand
CGGCGAGCATGCGCCGGACGCGCGCGACCTGCTGCGCGACCAGCGCCAGCATCGCGTCGTCGGTGCGGCGTTCACGAAAGTGCGCCTCGGTGACGCCGTACAGCGCCATCTCGTCCTGCGGCAGGTAGATGCGCCCGCTTTCGCGATAGTCCTGTTCGAGATCCTGCAGGAAATTGACGAGCTGGAACGCACTGCAGAGCTGGTCCGAACAGGCGACGTTCGCTGCGTCGTCCTGGCGGTAGAGGTGCAGGATCATGCGGCCGATCGGATTCGCCGAACGGCGGCAATAATCGAGCACCTCGGCGAAGTCGGCGTAGCGTCGTTTCGTGACATCGAGCGTGAACGCATCGAGGAGATCATGCAGCGGCTCGAGCGGGAGACCGTAGCGCCGGCGCACGTCGGCGAGCGCGAGGAAGATCGGGTCCTCCGGCGACTCGTCACGGGCGAGCTGCGCGAGCCGCTCGCGGAAGTCCGCGAGGCGGGCGAGTCGGGTCTCCGGAGAGTCGTCGCCTTCGTCGGCAAAATCATCGGCGGTGCGCGCGAAGGCATAGATCGCCGCGACCGGTCCGCGCAGATCGGCCGGCAGCGCATGAGACGCGACCGGGAAGTTCTCGTAATGCCATTTCGCGAGTCCGAGGCAATGCCGGTAGGCCTCCAGCACGGCGGGATCGCGCGGCGCGTCTGGTCGCATCAGCGCTCGGTGTTTTCCTCGGTGAGCTGGCGCGGCGCCTTCTCGATCTGTTCCGGGGTCTCGAGCTCCCGCGCGGGATGGATGCCCATCTCGGTGAACTTGCGCGCGCCGGGCAGGACCTGGCGTTCGTAGGAGCCGACCGCCTTGTTGTAGTGATCGAGACTGCTGCCGAGGCTCTGGCCGATCTTCGCCAGGTGGCCGCTGAACGTGGTCAGACGCTTGTAGAGATCCTCGCCGAGGTCGCGGATGTGCTCGGCGTTCTCGGCAATCGCCTCCTGCTTCCAGCCATAGGCGATCGCGCGCAGCAGGGCCATCAGGCTGAGCGGCGTCGCGAGTATGACCCGGCGGCGCAGCGCGTCCTCGAGCAGCGTCGGGTCGATGTCGGCCGCCGCGCTGAGAAAGTGTTCACCGGGGATGAACAGCACGACGAAATCAGGGCTGTTCTTGAACTGCTTCCAGTAGGCCTTGCCCGAGAGTTCCTGCACACGTTCGCGCACGTTGCGGCTGTGGCGCTCGAGGTGTAGCTTGCGCGCCGCTTCGTCCGGCGCCTCGATTGCGCTCAGATAGGCATCGAGCGGCGTCTTGACGTCGATAACGATCTCGCGCCCGCCCGGCATGCGCAGGATCATGTCGGGACGTACGGAGCCGTCTTCGGTGCGGGTATGTTCCTGCTCGAAGAAGTCGCAGTATTCGACCATGCCGGCGAGTTCGACCAGGCGGCGCAGCGTGATCTCGCCCCACTGGCCGCGTACCTCGGGGCGGCGCAGCGCCTGCACCAGGTTACGGGTTTCGCCCTGCAGGTCCACCTGGGTCTTCGCGAGCATTTCGAGCTGCTTGGTGATCGAGCCGTAGGCCTCCTTGCGCTCGTGTTCGATCTGGCGGATCTGGGTATGGGTCTTGTCGAGCATCTCGCGGATCGGCTTGACGAGGTGTTCGATGGCCTGTTCCTTCTTGCCGAGTTCGTTGTGCGCCTGGATCTGGAACTGCTTGAGGTTTTCCTGCGCGAGACGCAGGAATTCGGCGTTGTTGTGCTTGAGTGCCTCGCTCGACAGCCGGGAGAAGGCATCGCCGAGCTGCTTGCGGGAATCCTCGAGCGCCTGCTGGCGATCCAGCGCCGACTTGCGTTCCACCTCGAGCGTCGTCGCGAGCCCGGTGTTTTCCATCTGCAGTGCGGTGATCCGGCGTTGCGCGCGCAGGTGCACGAGCAACGCACCGATCACGAGACCGGCGAGCAGGGCGGCGAGGCCGACCATAAGTTCAGCGACCATGGAGGGAAACCGCGTCCTGTTCCGGCCGCGCGAGCCAGTCGAGGATGTCGCGCGGGTGTTCGACGAGGCCGTCCGCGGACCAGGCCTCGGGGCGATCGCCGTCCTCGATGTAGCCGAACAGCGCGACCAGGGTCATCATGCCGGCGTCACGTCCGGCGACGATGTCACGCTGCGCGTCGCCGACGTAAAGGCAGCCGTCCGGCGTCACGCCGACGAGACGGCTCGCGTGCAGCAACGGTTCCGGATGCGGCTTGCTGTGCGCGGTGCTGTCGCCACTGACGATGCAGGCGGCGCGTTCCGCGAGCCCGAGCGCGGCCATCAGCGGCAGGGTCAGCGCCGCGGGCTTGTTGGTGACGACGCCCCAGGGGATCGCGCGCGACTCGAGTGCGTCAATCAGACTGTCCATGCCCGGAAACAGGCGGCTCTCGCGCGCGAGATTCGCCTGGTAGATCTCGATCAGCCGTCGCCGCAGGGCCTCGAAGCGGGGATCGGACTCATCAAGCGTGAAACCCGCCCGGATCAGCGCGCGGGCGCCGTTCGAGACATGGGGGCGGATCGCGGTGAACGGCAACGGGGGCAGCGCCTGTTCCGCGCGCAGCGCGTTCAGGCACCATGCGAGGTCCGGCGCCGTATCGACCAGCGTGCCGTCGAGGTCGAGCAGGACGCAGCGCACCGGTGACGGGGCCGGCATCAGGACTCCGGCCTGATGGAATGCACCAGATAGTTGACGCTGACGTCGCGTTCCAGGGTATAGCGCCCGGTCAGCGGATGGTATGTGAGACCGGTCAGGTCGCGCAGCTCGAGCCCGGCCGCGCGCAGCCAGTGGCCGAGTTCCGACGGGCGGATGAAGCGGGCGTAGTCGTGGGTGCCGGCCGGCAGCATGCGCAACAGATATTCGGCGCCGATAATCGCGTACAGCCAGGACTTCGGATTGCGGTTGATCGTCGACATGAAGACGTGGCCGCCGGGCCTGACCAGGCGCGCGCAGGCCGCGACCAGCGCGACCGGGTCCGGGACATGCTCGAGCAGTTCCATGCAGGTGACGATGTCCGCGCTCTCCGGCGCCTCCCCGGCCAGCGCCTCGGCGCTGATCGCGCGATAGCTCAGGTCTGGTCCCCGGGTCTCGCGTGTCTCCAGTACATGCATGCGCGCGACGGCGAGCGCGGACTCGGCGAGATCGATGCCGGTGACATGCGCGCCGCGCAGCGCCATCGCCTCGGACAGGATCCCGCCGCCGCAGCCGACGTCGATGACGGTCCGGCCGGAGAGCCCGGCGGCGCGGCCTTCGATGTAGTCGAGGCGCAGCGGGTTGATATCGTGCAGGGTCTTGAACGGTCCCTCGAGGTCCCACCAGCGTGCCGCCGCGGCATCGAATTTCGCGACCTCGGCGCGGTCGACGTTCGTCGCTGTCTCGTTCATGCCCTGCCCCTGCCGTCTTGCCCCATGTCCTCGTCGGTCGCCGCGATCCGGTCGCGCCAGGCATCGGCCCAGGCGCGCAGCTGCCCTTCGTCCAGCGTCGTCAGGCGGCGCTCGCGCAGCAGCTGGCGGCCGGCGATCCAGACATCGGTGACCTGGTGGCGGCCGGTGGCATAGACCAGCTGCGAGACCGGGTGATAGACCGGACGCGCCTCGAGTCCGCCGAGGTCGACCGCGACGATGTCGGCGGACTTGCCGGGCTCGAGCGAGCCGATGTCCTGATCGAGGCCGAGCGCGATGGCCCCTGCCAGCGTCGCCATGCGCAGCGCGTCGGCCGCCGGCAGCGCGCTGGC
>CAZJKV010000152.1:0-3791 GCA_964546765.1 uncultured Chromatiales bacterium | reverse complement strand
GCAGCTGATGACGCTGTCCGCGCACAAGCTCAACGGCCCGAAGGGCGTCGGCGCGCTGGTCATCGACCGGCGCCTCGACATCGAGGCGCAGCTGCATGGCGGCGGACATGAAGGCGGCCGCCGCGCCGGCACCGAGAACGTCGCCGGCATCGTCGGCTTCGGCGCCGCGGCCGAACGCTGTGCGCAGGGCATCACGGAGCGGAGCGCACGTCTCGAGGCGCTGCGTACACGTCTCGAGACGCGTCTGCGCGCGCTGCCGGGCATTGAAATCCACGGCGCCGGCGCCCATCGTATACCGAATACGGTGTTTTTCTCGGTCGGCGGCGTCGACGGCGCGACCCTGCTGATGCTGCTCGACGAGGACGGTTTTGCGCTGTCCAGCGGCTCGGCCTGCGGCAGCGACGTCCCGGAACCGAGTCACGTCCTGCTCGCAATGGGCGTCGCGCCGGAGCGCGCCCGGGGCGCGCTGCGCGTCAGCCTCGGCGACAGCAACCGCCCCGAAGAAATCGACGCTTTTGTCGATAGACTGGGATACCGGATCGAGACCCTGCTCAGCCTCGTCCGCCGGGTCACCGGCTGATACTGCTGAAATCAGAAGGAGGTTTGAATGATGGCGATCAGATTGACCAACGCGGCGGTGGACCATATCCGCCAGTATCTTGCGGCGCACGGCGCGAGCGAGGCTATGCGCCTCGGGGTCAAGACCACGGGTTGCTCGGGCCTGTCCTATGTCGTCGAGGCCGCCGGTGAGGTGAAGCCGGATGACCTGGTGTTCGAGCAGGACGGCGTCAAGGTCGTCGTCGATCGCAAGAACATGCTCTATCTCGACGGCACCGAGATCGATTACCGGCGCGAAGGTCTGAACGCCGGACTGCGCTTCACGAATCCCAACACGAAGGCCACCTGCGGCTGCGGCGAGAGCTTCACTGTCTGACGCTTTCAATACGCCTTGTAAGGCGTTAGAATGCCTGCAATTTCATCGAACCCGGCCCGCTCGCGCGGGCCTTTTGTCACCGTCAGCTTACCCACGGAGATCTGGATGGCCATTGAAAGAACCCTGTCGATCGTCAAACCCGACGCGGTCGCGAAGAACATCATCGGCAAGATCACTACCCGTTTCGAGGACCACGGGCTCAGGATCGTCGCGGCGAAGATGCTGCACCTGACGCGCGACCAGGCCGAGGATTTCTATGCCGTGCACAAGGAGCGACCGTTCTACCGGGACCTGGTCGCCTTCATGACCTCCGGACCGGTCATGGTCCAGGTGCTCGAAGGCGAGAATGCGGTGGCGCGCAACCGCGAGATCATGGGCGCGACGAACCCCGACAACGCCGCGCCCGGCACGATCCGCGCCGACTTCGCCGGCAACATGGAAGAGAACGCAGTGCACGGCTCGGATGCGCCGGAAACCGCGAAAACGGAGATCGGATTTTTCTTCACCGCCGATGAGCTCTGCCCACGCACACGCTGACGCCTCCGGCCCCCCGCCGGACAGGCAGAACCTGCTCGGTCTGGACCGGCAAGGCCTCGAGGCCTTTTTCGTCACCGCGGGCGAGAAGCCGTTTCGCGCCTCGCAACTGATGCAGTGGATCTACCAGCGCGGCGTGACCGACTTTGCCGCGATGAGCGATATCAGCAAGACCCTGCGCGTGCGCCTCGGCGAAATCGCCGAGGTCCGCCTGCCGGAGATCCTGCGCGAACAGGCCTCGCGCGACGGCACCATCAAGTGGCTGCTGCGCCTGGAAGGCGGCAATGCCGTCGAGACCGTGTTCATCCCGGAGACCGACCGCGGCACCCTGTGCATCTCGTCGCAGGTTGGCTGCACGCTGAACTGCAGCTTCTGTTCGACCGGCCGCCAGGGCTTTTATCGCGATCTCACGACCGCGGAGATCATCGCCCAGGTGCTGATCGCGCAGCAAGCCCTGATCCGGCGCGGGCTCGGCGAGCGTCCGGTCACCAATGTCGTCCTGATGGGCATGGGTGAACCGCTGCTGAATTTCGACAACGTCGTCCGCGCGATTCGCCTGATGCTCGACGACCACGCCTTCGGCCTGTCGAAACGCCGCGTGACGCTCAGCACCGCCGGCGTCGTGCCGATGCTCGATCGCCTGCGCGAGACCTGTCCGGTCAGCCTCGCCGTCTCGCTGCACGCGACGACCGACGCGCTGCGCGACGAACTGGTGCCGCTCAACCGCAAGTATCCGCTGCGCGAACTGCTGGATGCCTGCCGGCGCTACGTCGACTGCCAGCCGCGCCGCCGCGTGACCTTCGAATACGTGATGCTGAAGGACGTCAACGACGGCCTCGCGGATGCACGCGCGCTGGTCAGGCTGCTGAGGGACGTGCCGGCGAAGGTGAACCTGATTCCATTCAATCCGTTTCCCGGGACGCAATACCTCACCTCCGGCCAGTACGCGATCGACCGCTTTCGCGACGTGCTGATGCAGGCCGGCATCATGACCGTGACGCGCAGGACCCGCGGCGATGATATCGACGCCGCCTGCGGCCAGCTGGCCGGCAAGGTCATGGATCGCACCCGCCGCAGCGAACGCCTGCGCGTCTCGCCCGGGGAGGGCACATGAACCGTATTTCACTGCCGGTGGTCATGCTGCTGTCGCTGTGCCTGCTCGCCGCCTGCGCCTCCCAGCCGAAGCGGGGTGGCGAATCGCCGGCGGAGATCAACGCCCGGCTCGGACTCAACTACATGCAGCAGGGCAACTACGAGGTCGCGCTGGAGAAGCTGAAACGGGCCCTGGAACAGGACCCCGACCTCGCGACGGGGCATCACTATATCGCCGCGCTGTACAACACGATCCGCAATTTCGAGCTCGCCGACCAGCACTATCGCCGCGCGAGCCGGCTCAGCCCGAACGACCCGTCACTGCTGAACAACTACGGCGTATTCCTGTGCGAGCAGGAACGCTATCGCGAGGCCGAGGAGCGATTCGTGCGCGCGGCCGACATCGCCGGCTATCAGCATCCGGAAGAGGCCTGGCAGAACGCCGGTTTCTGCATGCAGCGCATCCCGGACCATGAGAAGGCGGAACGCTATTTCCGCCGCGCGCTGGACATCGACCCGCTGCTGGCGCCGGTGCTGTACCAGTTGAGCCTGCTGAATCTCGAGACCGGTGAGCTGATGCAGGCGCGCGCCTTCCTGCAGCGCTACGAGGCCATCGCGCGCCATTCGGCGCAGACCCTTTGGCTCGGCGTGCGCATCGAGCGCAAACTCGACAACTGGTCGGCCGTGGAAGATTACGCAAGGCAGTTGCGCGAGGAGTTTCCGCGCTCGAACGAGACGGCCAGGCTGCGCGAACTCGACTGAATCATGGATCAGGCGCCCGGCAATCGGGACGAGGAGACCGAGGCACAGACCCCGCTCGTCGTTCGCGGCCCGCATCCGGGTGAACGCCTGCGCAAGGCCCGCGCGGCGCGCGGGGAGTCGGTCGAGGAAGTCGCATCGGCCCTGCACCTGATGCCGGCGCAGATCCGCGCGCTCGAGGCTGACGACTACGCGAAGTTCGCCGCCCCGATCTTCGTCAGCGGCAATATCAGGAAATACGCCGTCTACCTCGGCCTCGACCCCGCAGAAGTGCTGGCCGCGCTCGACCCGGCTCGGCTCGAGACCCCGCCGATCCGCTCGGAACTGACCGCGCGCTTTCCGGCGACGCCCCGGCGTGGCCTGCCACAGGTATTGCGCATCGCGGCGGGTGTGATCGCGGGCGTGGTGGTGCTCGCGACGCTGTGGTATCTGCTGCGCGCGCCGCCCGTGATCGAGACCCCTGCGACGGACC
>CAZJKV010000151.1:0-3893 GCA_964546765.1 uncultured Chromatiales bacterium | reverse complement strand
CGCTGGGAGCGCGCCGAGCAGCGGTTGCTGCGCTACGCCGGCGAGGAGGCCGGGGCGCTCGGATTCCTCGGCGCCGCGCGCGCAGCCCAGGCACAGGGCGCCGGCCTGCGCCGCGACCGTTACCTGCAGCTCGCGTGCAAGACGATGCCGAACGCGGAATTTGCGCTGGCGCTGGCGCAGTCCGAGATGCAGCTCGCCGACGGCGAGTACCAGGCGGCCGCCGCAAACCTGAAGCGACTGCACCGTATCGCGCCGAAGAACCGCGTTGTATTGACCGGCATGATGCGCCTGCACACCCTGGTCGAGGACTGGGAACGCCTGATCGAGCTATTGCCGGCCCTTCGCAAGCATAAGGTCGTCGAACCCGAGCGCGCACGCCGGCTCCAGCTCCGGGCCTGGATCGGCCTGCTCGAGGCGCCGGGGCTCGAGGACGAGCAGGCGCTGAACGCGGTGTGGCGGCGGGCCCCGGTCGAGGTGCGGGATCACGAGGAAAGCCTGCGCACCTATGTGCATCGCCTGCTCGAACGTGGCGCCGGCGGGCGTGCAGAGGCCGTGCTTCGCGAGGCAATCGACCGGCAGTGGAGCGGCTCGCTGGTCTACCTCTATGGTCTGGTCGAGGGCGCCGATCCGGCGGCGCAGTTGCGCCGGGCGGAAGGCTGGTTACGCGGCCGGGACAACGACCCGATGTTGCTGTTGACGCTGGGCCGTTTGTCGCGACGCAACGGGTTGTGGGGCAAGGCGCGACAGTATCTCGAAAAGAGCGTCGAGACCGGCGCCACGCCGGAGGCGTTCAATGAGCTGGCCGCGACGCTCGAGGAGGCCGGCGAGACCGCGGCCGCATTGGCCTGCTATCACCGGGGCATGCAGGCGATGGAGGCGGAGGCGCATCGCCTGGCCTTGAAGGGCCCGGACCCGCAACGGCTGCTGTCGATTTCCTGATCCCGGTACGAAGGTTGATCAACGCGAGCGTCGTGCAGGGCGCACGCTGCGATTGCGCGGCGGTCCGCCGGGTCTCCCGCCGCCGCTCCTGCGCGTGGTTTCGCCGCCATGGTGCTTGCGCGACGGTACGACCGGTGTCACCAGCAGATCGCGATCGACCGGCGCCGACGGAATCTTGTGCCCGATGAATTGCTCGATCTCCGGAAGAGAGAACGAATAGGTCTCGCAGGCAAAGCTGATCGCGTCGCCGGCCGCGCCGGCGCGCGCAGTGCGGCCGATGCGATGGACATAGTCTTCCGAATCCTGCGGCAGGTCGAAATTTATGACGTGACTGACGTCCGGGATATGCAGCCCGCGCGCAGCGACGTCGGTCGCGACCAGCACCGGCAGGCTGCCGTCGCGGAAGCGTTCGAGCAGTTCGATGCGCTTGGTCTGCGGCACGTCGCCGGACAGCGTCTCGCCGTCGATGCCGTTCGCGCGCAGGTAATCGCTCAGGCGGTTACCGGCGCCCTTGGTGTTGACGAAGACCAGGATGCGCTTGGGTTCCAACTGGCGCAGCAGACCGAGCAACAGCGGGATCTTCTCCTCGTTCGAGGTATAGTAGACCAGCTGCTGAACATTGTCGGCCGTAACTGCATCCCTGTCCTTGACCAGCTTGATCTGCTTCGGGTTGTTCATGTGCTCGTAGGCGAGTTCGAGGACGCGCATCGACAGCGTCGCCGAGAACAACATGCTGAGCCGTTTCTCGGGGCGCGGCATGCGCCGGAACACATAACGGATATCCTTGATGAAACCGAGGTCGAACATACGGTCGGCCTCGTCGAGCACGACGACCTCGATCGCCTTGAAGTCGAAGACATGCTGCTTGTGGTAATCGATCAGCCGGCCCGGCGTCGCGATCAGGATGTCCACGCCGCGCTCCAGCGCCTCGCGCTGTTCACGGTAGCCGGTGCCGCCGTAGACGACGTCGATCGTGAACTCCGTATATTTGCCTAGCGCGAGCGCGTCCTTGTGGATCTGGATCGCGAGTTCGCGCGTCGGCGCGATGACGAGCGCGCGCGGCTGGTTCGGGCGGCGGTCGGGCGCCGGCGGGTTTTTGAGCAGGCGATTGAACAGCGCGATCAGAAACGCCGCGGTCTTGCCGGTGCCGGTCTTCGACTGGCCGCACACGTCCTGACCCAGCAGGGTCAGCGGCAATGCCTGGGCCTGTATCGGTGTGCAGTGGGAAAAACCTGTTTCCTCAATGGCTTGTTTTATCTGCTCGGGCAGGTCCAGGGAGGAAAATGCGACATCCGTCAAATGCTTGTTCTCCATGGGCGCACAGCATAGCAGATTTGTGCTGTTTTGCTACGCAACACGCGCCGGAGCACGGATTTGTGCCGGGTTTGTGCCGGGCAGCCGTTTTGATGATAATCGGGGTGAGTACGTCGCGCGCAGAACGTCGTCGCGGCAATGGATCGCAGAACCGGAGGTGCAGGTGAGTCAGAATATTCAGTATGTGTCGGATGGCGAGTTTGATCAGAAGGTCCTGAAGTCGGAAATCCCGGTCCTGGTGGATTTCTGGGCGGAATGGTGCGGGCCGTGCAAGATGATCGCACCGGTCCTCGAGCAGATCGCCGGGGAGTATGCAGGCAGGTTGACGGTCGCCAAACTCAACATCGACGACAACCCGGGTACGCCGCCGAAGTACGGAATTCGCGGCATCCCGACCCTGATATTGTTCAAGGACGGAAACGTCGAGGCCACCAAGGTCGGCGCTGTCTCCAAGTCCCAACTGTCGGCGTTCATCGACAGCAATATCTAACCTGCTGCGCGCGTGCCGCCGAGGGCTCCGCCAGGGGCGGCCGCGGGGCGCGCCACCGCCCGTGCCACCGCCCGTGCCGGGAAAAAAAACTGGACGCTCCCGAAATTTGGTGGTAGCGTTATGCCAGAACAGCACCATAAGATTTATAGCCTTCTACGGCGTTCTTCCATTTTTTTATTTTGCGACTACCCCTGAGAGAACAGCGCAGGTCTTCCGCTTTGCGGGTGCTCACTGTGTATCCTGTTCCCCCTTTACTCCTCTGAATCCGGATAGCAAGACGTCATGAATCTCACCGAACTCAAACAGAAATCCGCGGCCGACCTGCTCGAGCTCGCTGAATCCATGGGAATCGATGGTATGGCGCGATCGCGTCGCCAGGAAGTGATCTTCGCGATCCTGAAGGCGCATGCGAAAAAGGGCGAGGACATCTACAGCGAGGGCGTGCTCGAAATACTCCAGGACGGTTTCGGATTCCTGCGTTCGGCGGACAGCTCCTATCTCGCGGGCCCCGACGACATCTACGTCTCGCCGAGTCAGATCCGGCGCTTCAGCCTGCGCACCGGAGACACGGTATCGGGCAAGATTCGACCTCCGAAGGAGGGGGAACGCTACTTCGCACTGCTCAAGGTCAACGAGATCAACTACGAATCCCCCGAGATCGCCAAGAGCAAGGTACTTTTCGAAAACCTCACCCCGCTGTTCGCCAACCAGCGTCTGCACATGGAAATCGGCAACGGCAGCACCGAAGACATCACCCCGCGCGTCATCGAGCTGGTCGCCCCGATAGGGAAGGGCCAGCGCGCGATGATTGTGTCGCCGCCCAAGGCCGGCAAGACCATGATGCTTCAGACCATAGCGCATTCGATCGCGTTCAGGAATCCCGAATGTCACATGATGGTGCTGCTGATCGACGAGCGTCCCGAAGAGGTCACCGAGATGGAGCGTTCCGTGCGCGGCGAGGTGATCTCAAGCACCTTCGACGAGCCGGCGAGCCGCCACGTGCAGGTCGCCGAGATGGTCATCGAGAAGGCCAAGCGTCTGGTCGAGCACAAGAAGGACGTGATCATCCTGCTCGACTCGATCACCCGCCTCGCCCGCGCCTACAACACCGTCGTGCCGTCCTCCGGCAAGGTGCTGACCGGCGGCGTGG
>CAZJKV010000150.1:0-3933 GCA_964546765.1 uncultured Chromatiales bacterium | reverse complement strand
TGACCCCCTTTGATATGATGCCGCGATGGGCGGCCAGACACCGATCACGATACTCGGCGCCGGCTATGTCGGCACGGCGCTGTTGCAGCGCTTTCCGTCCGCCGAGGGGACGCGCCGCGGGCCTGTGGCGCGGCCGCAGACATACCGCTTCGACCTGGACGAACCGTCAACCTGGGGCAATCCGCCGCTTGGCGCCCGCATGGTGATCTGGACCTTTCCCGCGACGCCGCTCGACCGTGTCCGGTCCTTCTTCGACCGGCACCTGCAGGACGCCCGCGGGCTGATCGTGCTCGGCAGCACGTCGGCCTACCTGATCTCCGATGACGAACCGGACGCGATGGTCGATGAAGCGGCGCCGCTCGACCCGGGCCATTCGCGCGTCGAGGGCGAGGAATGGCTGCGCAGGCAAGGCGCGACCGTGCTGCAGCTCGCCGGCATCTTCGGGCCCGGGCGCGAACCCGACGGCTGGCTGCGCCGGGGACGCATCAAGGACGGCGCGAAGCTCGTGAACCTGATCCACGTCGACGACATCGTCGCGGTCATCGCGCATCTGGTAGCGCATCCGGTGCCCGGCGAACGCATCAACGTCGCGAACGGCGAGCCGGTCGCCTGGCGCGACCTCGCCGCGCGCTTCAGGGCCGACGGCCGGATACCCGGGGATTTCGTTTTGCCCGAGAGCGGCCCGCATGAAATTGGCAAGCGCGTCGACAACCGCCGCCTGCGCGAACTGCTTCCCGCGCACACATTTCGGACGCCCTGAATCCCTGCAGGATGCGGAGAGCGCATCCTGCGACAGACTCCGACCATCAACGCTCGCGATTGTAGAGACGCATCACGACAGGGGCGCATGCCGCCGTGATGGCCGCAGGCGCCAGCAAGGCATAGCCGATCTGCGGGAACGTGACGTTGCCGTCCATGAATCCGCGCAACGCGGTCGTCACGAACGATACCGGATTGACGCCGACGAAGGCCTGCAGCCAGGACGGCATCGTCCCCGGATCGACGTAGATGTTCGAGATGAAGGTCACCGGCATCAGCACCAGCCAGCTTAGCGTCATCACCGTCCCCGGCGTGCGCACCAGCAGCGCGATCGCGGTGAATATCCAGCCGATCCCGAACGCGAAGACGTTGAGCAGCAGGATCGCGAACAGGATGCCGGCGGCACCGCCTTCGGGGCGATAGCCCATCATGAAACCGAGGACGATGACGATTATCGCCGAGGCGGTATAGCGCACCGAATCGCCGACCATGGCCCCGACGATCGGCGCGGGCTTCCACACCGGCATCGACCGGAAGCGGTCGAAGATGCCCTTCGAGATATCGGTATTCAGCGTGAACCCGGTGTAGATCGCGGTGAACATCACGGTCTGCACCAGGATCCCCGGCAGCAGAAAGTGCAGGTAGGCCTGCGGCGAACCGGCCAGCGCGCCGCCGAACATGTACGTGAAAATCAGCGTGAACATGACTGGCGTGATCACGACGTCGAACAGCTGCTCAGGGGTATGCTTGATCTTCAACAGGGTGCGCCAGCCGAAGGTCAGGACGTTCGCGATCGCGCCCGCGCGTCGCGGCGCATGTCGCGTGATCACCGCGGCGAGCAGCGCCGGATCGACGACCGACCGGATCGATCTGCGCCTCGATCTCACTGCAGGGTCACTCCGGCATCCCCGTCCTGCGCATCCTCCGGGTCCGGCGGCTCGACCGCGGGGTGGCCGGTCAGCGCAAAGAAGACCTCGTCCAGGCTTGGTTGCCCGAGCGAGAAATCCGTAACGGCGATCCCGGCCCCGGCAAGCGCGGCAAGCGCCGCGACCGCGCGCTCCGGATCGGAGAGCTGCGCCGCGAGCGCCCGCGGATCGGCCTCGGCATGCACCAGACCTTCCAGGCGTTCTTCCAGCAGGCGCAACGCCGAATCGCGCAGGGAGGGATCCTCGAGACGGATATGCAGCACGCCGGCCCCGACCGAGGCCTTGAGCTGGTTACTGGTCCCTTCGGCGATGACCGTGCCGTGATCGATGACGGCGATGCGATCGGCAAGCAGGTCCGCCTCTTCGAGATACTGCGTTGTCAGCAACACCGTCGTGCCGCTCGCGACCAGGGCGCGGATGATCTCCCAGACTTGCCCCCGGGTGCGCGGGTCGAGGCCGGTCGTCGGCTCGTCGAGAAACAGCAGTTCGGGCGTGCGCAGGATGCTCGCGGCGATATCGAGCCGGCGCCGCATCCCGCCCGAATAGTCCTTGACCTGGCGCCGCGCGGCCTCTTCGAGACTGAAGGCCTGCAACAACTCGGCGGTCCGCGCCCGCGACAGGGAGCGCGTGTATCCGAGGAGGCGCGCTAGCAGCATGAGGTTCTCGTAACCGGTCAGGTCCTCGTCGACCGACGCGAACTGGCCAGTCAGGCTGATCAGGTCGCGGACGTGCGCGGACTCCCGCACGACGTCATGACCGAGCACCCGCGCGCTGCCGCCGTCAGGCCGTAACAGCGTCGCGAGCAGGCGCACTGTCGTCGTCTTGCCGGCGCCGTTCGGACCGAGCAGCCCGTAGATCGTCCCGCGCTGCACAGAGAGGTCGATGCCCCTGACCGCGCGGGTAGCGCCGAAATTCTTGACGAGTTTGCGTGCTTCTATCGCGAGCGGGTAACGATCAGGCATGGAGTATTGTAGCGGAGACCGCCTCCGGGTTGCGCCCGCGGACAAGGATGCGCTTCAGTCGCGAGGCAACGCCGCTCCTGATCTCGACTGCATTCTTTGGAATCCCGAGAGTTCTGGCCAGCAATGATACCAGCTCGGCGTTCGCTTTGCCGTCCGCCGGCGCGGACCGGAGTCGAACGACCAGCCGGCCGGCGACGACTCCCTCTATCCCCGGCCGCGATGATCGAGGCGTCACCTTGACCAGCATCACGCAGCCATCGTCGGCGGGCACGAGCCAACTCATGCCGGCGCCCATCGACGCGGTGGTCAATCCTGCTGCGCGAATGCGGCGACCGGGGCCTGCGAGGTTGCGACGTCCTGTCGTCCGCTATGCAGCAGTGACTGCGGGATGCCGTGCTCGGCTGCGAACCAGGTGAAATACTCGAACGCCGCATCGCAGGACAGCGAGGCGAAGTAGCGCACGTCGTCGCCGTAGCTGTCCGGGACCTCGTAGAGATCGTGTTCGTAGAGCTGCCCGGAGCCCCATTTCGACACGACGCGCCCGTCGCCGGTTATCATGCCGGCATGCTTGAACTGGCCGTCTTCGAAGTAGAACACCAGGTCACCCGCCTGCGCGTCGTCGGACCGCAGCGGCATCAGCAGGCCGCGCGCGATCAGCCAGTGCGCGAAATCGGCGCCTGCATACACGCGACCCTGGCCGTGTTGCGCGATTGCGATATAGTCGGGGTGCTCGGCAAAGCTGAATACATGCATCAGGCAGGTATAGCGGTATATCGGGTGTGACGACGGCAGCGGCCGGATCGAATTCCTGTGGATCCGCGACAATCGACGCAACAACGACGGATGCCGATAGGCATCGCTCACCGCGATCATGTCCCTCAGCCTTCGTCGCAGCATCTGATCCCCCTCCGGATCCCCCACGATACAACCAGCCGCAAATCCATTATGCGCCCCACCCCACCCCCCGGCAACATCCGGGGTCGGACCACAATAAGCTACTGTTTATATGAGATATTGACCCGAATATCGCGTTGTTTTCGGGCTTATTGGCCGCTTTTTCGGGTCAAAATCGGGCCGATAACGAACGGTCACGCCGGCACGCCACAGCATCCGGCCAGGTTCAGGTCACCCGCGCAGCACACTCCCGGACCAGCATCGCGCGCTTGCGCCCCGCACCCCAGCGATAGTCGCCGATCACGCCGGTCTCGCGAATGACCCGGTGACAGGGGATCAGATACGCGAGCGGGTTGCGCCCCACCGCGCCCCCGACCGCGCGTGCGGCGCCG
>CAZJKV010000149.1:0-3947 GCA_964546765.1 uncultured Chromatiales bacterium | reverse complement strand
GGACCCGTGGCGGCGGCGGCCGACCCGGAAACGCCCGCAATCCCGCCTTCGTCACCGCCGAGCGGGCGTGGTTCGGCCGCCCCCGCGCGTTCGCGCTTCGCATCCTGCCACTGGGCGAATTGCCGGCGTGCCTCGGCAACCGCCTCGGCATGACCCAGCCGGCCGATCGCGCCCGGTTCGTCGATGCGCAGTACGTGACCGGCGCGCAGCTCGTTGATGTTGTTGTTATAGAAGGCCTCCGGGTTGTTCCGGAGCAGGGCCATCATGATCTGCTCGACCGTCACAGAGCCGTCGGCCGCCTGATATTCACGGGCGATCGACCACAGGGTGTCGGATTGCTGGACCGGTCCGTAGCTCCAGGCGCCGTCGGGCGACACCGTCGCCGATGCGCTGAGCCGGCCCGGGACCGTGCGCGGCGCCGTCGTGGCCGGAGCGGCCGTCGCCGGGGTGGAGGCGCGGACCGGGACATCCGGCGCGGAAACGGCGGGCGCCTGGACGGTGGACGGGGATTCGTCGATGAAAAGCGGTGGATCGAGCAGTACCGTATATTCGCGCAGCAGGCGGCCGTTGGGCCAGTTGACCTCGACGAGGAAGTTCAGAAAAGGCTCCCTGACGGTCTGGCTGGTGCTGATCCTGATGCTCGCGGTATTGCCGGGGCCGGGCGTGACCTCGAACTGCAACTGACTCAGAAAGAGCGGACGCTCGATACCCGCCCGCTCGAAGGCCTCGCGCGTTGCAAGGCGCACGGAGATGTCCTCGACCCGGGTCTGGCCCAGGGCGATCATCTCGATCTCGGCGTCGAGCTGCTGATTCAGCGCGGAATTCAGCTGGATATCGCCAAGGCCGAGCGGGGAGGCGCTGATTGGCGCCAATAACAAGACGACCGCCAATATCTTCGCCAATCTAAGCAATGTCCTGACTCCCTTTGATCATTGTCGTCGCCATGGTGGTCCCGGACGATGGCGCCGCGAACCTTGCGAATTACATATGCAATACATATGCAAATCCTTTGCCAACTTTCCGGCGCCCAGTCGCGACGTCATCCGTCGCCGCGGGCTGACCCGTCAGAGATAATCCCGCAGCAGTATTTCCGCGATCTGGACGCTGTTCAACGCCGCCCCCTTGCGCACGTTGTCGGCGACGACCCACAGATCCAGCCCGCGCGGATGGGAGATGTCTTCGCGAATCCGTCCGACGTATACCGGGTCGTTGCCCGCCGCCTCCGTGACGGCCGTCGGATATCCGCCTGGCTCGCGCCTGTCCACCACCTCGACCCCGGGCGCGCGTTCGAGCAGGGCCCGGGCCGCCTCCGCCGTGATCTTCTTGCCGGTCTCGATATGCACGGCCTCCGAATGCCCGTAGAAAACGGGCACCCTGACCGCCGTCGGGTTAATCAGGATAGCGTCATCTTCGAGGATTTTTTTAGTCTCCCAGACGATTTTCATCTCTTCCTTGGTATAGCCGTTGTCCTGGAATACATCGATCTCGGGCAGCGCGTTGAACGCGATCTGCCGCGCATAGACCTCGGACTCGACCGGCCTGCCGTTCAGCAGGGCCGCGGTCTGGGCGGCGAGTTCCTCGATCGCCTCCTTGCCGGTTCCGGACACGGCCTGGTAGGTGCAGATATTGATGCGCTCGATGCCGACCGCGTCATAGATCGGCTTCAGCGCAACGACCATCTGGATCGTCGAGCAGTTCGGGTTCGCGATGATGTTGCGATTGCGCCAGCCGGCGATCGCATGGGCGTTGACCTCCGGGACGACCAGCGGGATGTCATCGTCGTAGCGGTACTCCGAGGTGTTGTCGATGACGACGCAGCCGGCCGCGGCCGCGCGCGGCGCGTGTTCGCGAGAGACCGACGCGCCGGCCGAGAACAGCGCGATGTCGACGCCCTTGAAGTCGAATTCTGCGAGCTCCTGCACCCGGACCTGCTCGCCCCTGAAGGAGACGCGGCTGCCCGCCGATCGGCTGCTCGCGAGAGGAGTGAGTGTCCCGACCGGGAATTTACGCTCCTCGAGCACCGAGATCATCGTCTCGCCGACGGCGCCGGTCGCGCCGACGACGGCCACATTCACTTGCCTGCTCATGATTCCGTCTGTCTCCTGGTCAATCCTTTGTGTGTTCAGCAGAGCGCCGCGGCGACCGCGGCGCCCATCTCTGCGGTCCCGACCCGCCGCATCCCGGCGGTATGAATGTCCCCGGTGCGCAGACCCTGGTCGAGCACCGCGGGCACTGCCCGCTCGATTGCATCGGCCATCGGCGCCGCATCGAGCGAATAACGCAGCATCATCGCGACCGAAAGGATCGTCCCGAGCGGGTTCGCGATGCCCTGCCCGGCGATGTCAGGGGCCGAGCCGTGGATCGGCTCGTACATGCCCTGCCCGCCAGCATTCATCGAGGCCGACGGCAACATGCCGATCGATCCGGTCAGCATCGCGGCGCAGTCCGACAATATGTCCCCGAACATGTTCGACGTCACGATGACGTCGAACTGCTTCGGCGCGCGGACCAGCTGCATCGCCGCGTTGTCTACATACATATGGCTCAACTCGACGCCGGGATAGTCCCGGTGCAACCGGATCATGACCTCGCGCCACAACCGGGTCGTCTCGAGGACGTTGGCCTTGTCGACCGAGCACAACCTCCGGTCGCGCTTCAGCGCGGTCTCGAACGCGACGCGGCCAATACGCTCGATCTCGGATTCGCTATAGATCATCGTGTTGTAGCCCTGGCGCTCGCCGTTGTCGAGTGTCCGAATACCGCGCGGCTCGCCGAAGTAGATGTCGCCGGTCAGCTCGCGCACGATCATCAGGTCGAGACCGCTGACGAGGTCAGGTTTCAGCGACGATGCGTTTGCGAGCTGGGGATAGAGCTGCGCCGGACGCAGGTTCGCGAACAGGTCGAGGCCGGCGCGCAGGCCGAGCAGGCCCTTCTCCGGACGCAGCGCCGGATCGAGACCATCCCACTTCGGTCCGCCGACCGCGCCGAGCAGCACCGCATCGGCGGCATGCGCGAGGCGCAATGTCTCTTCCGGCAGCGGCACGCCGGTCGCGTCGATCGCGGCCCCACCGACCAGCCCGCGTTCGATCTCGATGGCGAGGCCGAAGTCGCGCTGGAGTCTTTCGAGGACGACGAGCGCCGCGGCGACGATCTCGGGACCGATGCCATCGCCCGGCAGCACCAGGATCCTGCGGCTCATGAGCGTGCCCCGGCGCCGAACAGCCACGGCGCCTCACGCCGCCGCCGTTCCTCGTAGGCGAGTATCCGGTCGCGCCGTGACAGCGTCACGCCGATCTCGTCGAGCCCCTGCAGCAGGCGATCCTTGCGGTACGGCTCGATAGCGAATTCGATGACGGCGCCGGAAGGCAACGTGACGGACTGGGCCGGCAGGTCGATGCGCAGCCGGTAACCGGGCGTCGCCTCGACCTCGGCGAACAGGCGATCGACGTCGCCGGGTGGCAGCACGATCGGCAGCACGCCGTTCTTGAAGCAATTGTTGAAGAAGATATCGGCGTAGCTCGGCGCGATGACGGCGCGAATGCCGAAATCGGCGAGCGCCCACACCGCGTGCTCGCGCGAGGAGCCGCAGCCGAAGTTGTCGCGCGCGAGCAGGATCGTAGCGCCCTGGTAGCGTGGCTGGTTCAGCACGAAATCGGGGTTCGGCCGGCGTCTGGCGCTGTCGATGCCGGGGTCACCCGGGTCCAGCCAGCGCCATTCGTCGAACAGGTTCGGGCCGAAGCCGCTGCGCTTGATCGATTTCAGGAACTGCTTGGGGATGATCGCGTCGGTATCGACATTCGCGCGGTCGAGCGGGACGGCGAGTCCGTCGAGGGTCTCAAATTTTTCCATTACAGAATCCGCTTGCGTTCAAAGTTCATCGGGCGTCGCGAAATGCCCGGCGATCGCTGCGGCGGCCGCGAGCGCGCGGCTGACCAGGTGGGTGCGCC
>CAZJKV010000148.1:0-3954 GCA_964546765.1 uncultured Chromatiales bacterium | reverse complement strand
TTCGATCTCGACGCGATGGACCTCGAAGTCTGCGCCTTCAAGCATGTCGACCAGAAGCTGATCCAGAAGCACGGCGCGCTGCCGCTGTACCGGCGCGGCAACCGGCTGTTCGTCGCAATCTCGGACCCGGCCAACACGCAGGCCCTCGATGAGTTCAAGTTCCATGTCGGCGCGAACACCGAGGCAATCCTGGTCGAAGAGGACAAGCTCGGCAAGGTCATTCACCTGTTCCTCGAGGCCAACGACACGACGATGCAGGGCCTCCAGGACGAGGACCTCGACGGCCTCGACATTTCGTCCGGCGAGGAGGATAACGCCCAGGCCCAGGACGGCGAACTCGAGGTCGACGAGACCCCGATCGTGCGCTTCGTCAACAAGGTCATGCTCGACGCGATCAACAAGGGCGCCTCGGACCTGCACTTCGAGCCCTTTGAAAAGTTCTACCGGGTGCGCCTGCGCATGGACGGTATCCTGAAAGAGGTCGCCTCGCCGCCGACCGCGCTCGCGGCCCGCATTGCGGCGCGCATCAAGGTCATGTCTCAGCTCGACATCTCCGAGCGCCGCGTCCCGCAGGACGGGCGCATGAAGATGAAGATCTCGAAAAACCGCGCGATCGACTTCCGTGTAAGTACCTGTCCTACCCTGTTCGGAGAGAAAATCGTAATGCGTATTCTCGATCCGAGCAGTGCCCAGCTCGGCATCGACGCGCTAGGCTACGAGGAGGAACAGAAACAGCATTACATGGACGCGCTGGCCAAGCCCTACGGCATGATCCTCGTCACCGGCCCGACCGGCAGTGGTAAGACGGTCTCGCTGTATACCGGACTCAACATATTGAACACGGAAGATCGCAATATATCGACCGCGGAGGACCCGGCGGAAATCAACCTGCCCGGCGTCAACCAGGTCAACGTCAACCCCAAGGCCGGACTGACCTTCGCGAGCGCGCTGAAGGCCTTCCTGCGCCAGGACCCGGACGTCATCATGGTCGGCGAGATCCGTGACAAGGAAACCGGCGACATCGCAATCAAGGCCGCGCAGACCGGTCACCTCGTGCTGTCGACGCTGCACACCAACGACGCCCCGCAGACCCTGACGCGCATGGTCAACATGGGTATCGCCCCGTTCAATATCGCGTCGGCGGTGACGCTGGTGATTGCGCAACGACTCGGCCGCCGTCTCTGCTCGCACTGCAAGCAGCCGGTTGATATCCCGCGCGAGGCACTACTCGAAGAGGGCTTCGGCGAGGCCGATCTCAAGGACATCACGATCTACAAGGCGGTCGGTTGCGACAAGTGCAACGACGGCTACAAGGGCCGTACCGGCATCTATCAGGTCATGCCGATCTCGGACGAGATGGGTCGCATTATCATGTCCGGCGGGAACTCAATCGACCTCGCCGACCAGGCGAAAAAGGAAGGGATTCCTGACCTCCACCAGTCCGGTTTGAAGAAGGTCAAGGCCGGAATCCTCAGCCTCGAGGAACTTCACCGCGTGATCACGGAGTAAACAGCGATGGAAAAGGTTCAGCAGAAGCCGTTGTTCGTCTGGGAAGGCACCGACAAGCGCGGCGCTAAGGTCAAGGGAGAGACGCGCAGCAGCACGATCGCACTGGTCAAGGCCGAACTCCGGCGCCAGGGCATCAACCCGACCAAGGTCAGGAAGAAGGCCCAGTCGCTGTTCGGCGGGAAGCGGAAAAAGAAGATCACCGCCTCCGACATCGCGGTGCTGAGCCGCCAGATGGCGACGATGATGGCCTCCGGCGTGCCGCTGGTGCAATCGTTCGAGATCATCGGCCGCGGTCACGAGAACCCGGCGATGGCCGAGCTGATCCTGTCGATCAAGGCCGAAATCGAGGGAGGCAGCCCGCTCGCCGAGGCGCTCGGCAAGCACCCGCACCAGTTCGACGACCTCTACTGCAACCTCGTCAACGCCGGCGAGCAGGCCGGTATCCTCGACACCCTGCTCGACAAGATCGCGACCTACAAGGAAAAGACCGAGGCGCTGAAGAGCAAGATCAAGAAGGCGATGTTCTATCCGATCGCAGTCATCGTCGTCGCGTTCATCGTGACGACAATCCTGCTGCTGTTCGTGATTCCGCAGTTCCAGGAGATGTTCGCCGGTTTCGGCGCAGACCTGCCGGCGATGACGCTGTTCGTGGTCTGGCTGTCCCAGCTGTTCCAGGACTGGTGGTGGGCGATCTTCGGCGGTATCGGCGGCTCGATCTATGCGTTCCTGGAAGGCAAGAAGCGCTCGCGCAAGTTCCGGCATTTCCTGGACCGCATCGTGCTCAAGGTGCCGGTGTTCGGCGACCTGATGCACAAGGCCGCGATCGCGCGTTTCGCGCGCACGCTGTCGACGATGTTCGCGGCCGGCGTGCCGCTGGTCGAGGCGATGGGCACCGTCGCCGGCGCCGCCGGCAACATCGTCTACAGCGAGGCGATCCTGCGTATCCGGGACGACATCGCGACCGGCTCGCCGCTGAACCAGAGCATGAAGCAGACCGAGCTGTTCCCGAACATGGTCGTCCAGATGGTCGCGATCGGCGAAGAGGCCGGCTCCATCGACAGCATGCTGGCCAAGGTCGCGGACTTCTATGAACAGGAGGTCGACGACGCGGTCGACGGCCTGAGCAGCCTGCTTGAACCGATCATCATGGCCTTCCTCGGCGTCGTCATCGGCGGACTGGTCATCGCGATGTACCTGCCGATCTTCAAGATGGGCGAGGTGGTGTAAAAGGAAATGGGGTCAGAGTAGACTGAGTCGATTGATTCAATCGAGTCAGTCTACTCTGACCCCCTTTATATGGACGTTATTCATCTCCTCGAGGAAGCGCCGGCGATCCTGATCATGCTCGCAGGTTTGTTCGGCCTGCTGGTCGGCAGCTTCCTCAATGTCGTGATCCTGCGCCTGCCCGAGATGATGGAGCGCGAGTGGCGCGCCCACTGCGCGGAAGTTGCGGCCGACCCCGCAGCCACCCACCCCGAACGCTTCAACCTCGTCACGCCACGATCGCGCTGTCCGTCCTGCGGGCATGCGATCACGGCGCTCGAAAACATCCCGTTGCTGAGCTGGCTGGTATTGCGCGGGCGCTGTTCGTCCTGCGGCGCGGCCATCTCCGCGCGCTATCCGATCATCGAGGCCTCGACGGCAATGATCTCGATGGTCGTCGCCTGGCAGCTCGGCGCCACGCCGGAGATGCTTGCTGTGCTCGCGCTGACCTGGGCGCTGATCGCGCTCAGCGTCATCGATTACGACCACCAGCTGCTGCCGGACAGCATCACGCTGCCGTTTCTCTGGCTCGGACTGATCCTGAACCTGTCCGGCATGTTCACCGACATCGGCTCGGCGGTGATCGGGGCTGTTGCCGGATACCTGAGCCTGTGGTCGATCTACTGGCTGTTCAAGCTGCTGACCGGCAAAGAAGGTATGGGGCATGGCGACTTCAAGCTGCTCGCACTGTTCGGCGCCTGGCTCGGGTGGCAGTATCTCCTGCCGGTGGTGCTGATCTCGTCGCTGGTCGGCGCGGTGATCGGCGTCACGCTGATCGTCGCGCGCGGACGGGACCGCAACGTCCCGATCCCTTTCGGGCCCTATCTCGCGATCGCCGGCTGGATCACGCTGTTGTGGGGACGCGATATCGTCGAAGGGTACTGGTGGTGGATGGGCGTGCAGTAGACGGCGTATCATGCCCACATGAGTCTTGAGCGCCTCCCATGCTGGTCATCGGGCTGACCGGCGGTATCGGCAGCGGCAAATCGACCGTGTCGGCGCACTTCGCCAGGCTCGGCGTGCCGGTCATCGATGCCGATGAAATCGCCCGCGAACTGGTCATGCCCGACAGTCCGGCGCTCTCCGAGATCGTCGCGGCCTTCGGGCCCGATCTGCTCGATGCCGCCGGCGCGCTCGACCGCGCGCGCCTGCGCCGCATCGTGCTCGCGGATCCGGCGCAAC
>CAZJKV010000147.1:0-3993 GCA_964546765.1 uncultured Chromatiales bacterium | reverse complement strand
GCCCGCCGCCGGCCCCGACCACTGCCATCCGGCTACCCTGCCCCCGCTCCCCGCTGCCGCCGCGCCTCGAACAGGCACACCGCCGCCGCGACCGAGATATTGAGGCTCTCGACCGCGCCCTGCATCGGGATCGAGACCCGGAAATCGCAATGCTCGCGCGTCAGGCGGCGCATGCCGCTGCCCTCGGCGCCGAGCACCAGCGCGATCGGCAGCTTCAGATCGGCATCGTAGAGCGAGGTGTCGCCGTCGGCGTCGGCGCCGGCGATCCAGATATCGGCGTCGCGCAGGCGACGCAGCGTACGCGCGAGGTTTGTGACCCGGACGAAGGGCACGTGCCCGACCGCACCGCTCGCGACCTTGCAGACCGCCGCCGTCAGTCCGGCGGCCCGGTCCTTCGGCACGATGACCGCATCGACGCCGGCCGCATCGGCGCTGCGCAGGCAGGCGCCGAGGTTGTGCGGATCCTGGACGCCGTCGAGCACGAGGAGCAGCGGCGGCCCCGCGACCCCGTTGAGCAAGGCGTCGAGATCCGCCTCGTCGAGGACGAGGCCGTCGGGGTCAAATTGCGCGATCACGCCCTGGTGGCGCGCACCGGCGGCACGCCGATCAAGTTCTTCGGCCGGCAGGAAATCGACCGATACGCGATTGTGCCGTGCCAGCGCCTCTAATGCAGCCTGGCGATCATTCAAGCCGCCCTCGGTGAGCCAGACAGCGCGCACCGCGCCCGGCCGCCGATCCAGCAGTCCTGCGACGGCGTGAATACCGACCAGCAGCCCTTCGCCGCCGCCCTTACTCGCCTTCATCTCCTGCGCCCGCCGGTGTCATCACAAGCTGCGCTCACGCAGCGCCGTCCTTCTTTCCGGCGCTGCGCTTGCCGCGGCTGCGTTTCCTGCCGCCGCGGCGGGACTTCTTCTTCGCGCCGCCCTTGTCAGCGGCCTTGTCCGGGGTCTTTTCTCCGGATTTCTTCCCGCGCCCTTTGCCGGCCTTGCCAACGGCATCGGCCCTGGGACCCCGCGCGCGTTTCGCCTTCTCCTTCGGCGTCGGCATGCCTGCCGGCACGAAATCGATGGTCCGTTCGTCGAGATCGACGCGCACGACCTTGACGCGGATCCGGTCGGACAGGCGAAAGTGCGCGCCGCTGCGCTCGCCGTGAAGCAGATGCTTGACCGGGTCGAAGACATAGTAGTCGTCGCCGAGCGCCGTCACATGGACGAGGCCCTGCACATAGATGTCGTCGAGCTCGACGAATAGACCGAAGCTCGTGACGCCGGTGATGATGCCCTCGAACTCGCCGCCGATCTCGTCCAGCATGTATTCACACTTGAGCCAGTCGACCGCGTCGCGCGTCGCCTCGTCGGCCCGACGGTCGGTCATCGAGCAGTGATCGCCGTGGCCCTGCATGTCGGAACCGGTGTAGTGATAATCATCCTCGCTGCCGCCGGCGAGCGCGTGGCGGATCGCCCGATGCACCAGCAGGTCCGGAAAACGCCGGATCGGCGATGTGAAATGGGCGTAGGCCTCGAGCGCGAGCCCGAAGTGGCCGGAATTCCCGGCGCCGTACATTGCCTGGGAAAGACTGCGCAGCAGCACGGTCTCGATCAGCCGCCGCTCGGGGCGTCCGGCGGCGTCGGTCAGCACCTTCGCGAAGTCGCGCGGCGAGGGCTGGTCACCGCCGCCAAGCTTGAGTCCGAGTTCCCGCAGGAAGGCGCGCAGGTCCTCGAGCTTCTGCGCGTTCGGCGGCGGATGCGAGCGGTACAGCGCGGGCAGGCCCTTTTCCAGCAGGAATTCCGCGGCCGCGACATTGGCCGCGATCATGCACTGCTCGATCAGACGATGCGCGTCGTTGCGTTCGACCGGCACGATCCTGTCGATCTTGCGCTGTTCGCCGAACTCGATGCGGGTCTCCATCGTGTCGAAATCGATCGCGCCGCGCTTCTCGCGCGCATTGCTCAGGGCCTGATAGAGCTGATGCAGCTGCTCGAGATGCGGCAGCAGTTGCCGATGTTGAGCGATGACGTCCGGATCGCGATCGACCAGCATTGCGGCGACCTCGTCATAGGTCAGGCGCGCATGCGAGCGCATGACGGCCTCGAAGAAGCGGTGACTGCCGATGCGGCCGGACTGGGTGATGCGGAGTTCGCACACCATGCAGAAGCGGTCGACCTTCGGTCGGAGCGAGCACAGATGATTCGACAGGATCTCCGGCAGCATCGGCACGACGTGGCCCGGGAAGTAGACCGAGGTACCGCGCAGCCGCGCCTCGCGATCGAGCGCGCTGTCAGGCCGGACGTAATGCGATACATCGGCGATCGCGACCAGCAGGCGCCAGCCGCGCCCGTCGCGCTCGCACCACACCGCGTCATCGAAATCCTTCGCGTCCTCGCCGTCGATCGTGACCAGCGGCAGATCGCGGAGGTCGACGCGTCCCCGGATGTCCTCGGGCGCGATCGATTCCGCGAAGTCCTTCGCCTCCAGTTCGACCTCGTCAGGCCAGCGATGCGGCAGTTCGTAGCTGCGGATCGAGATCTCGATCTCCATGCCGGGCGCCATTCGGTCGCCGAGGATCTCGCTGACGCGGCCGACCGGCTGCGAATGCATGCTCGGCTGTTCGATGATTGCGGCGACGACGATCTGGCCCTCGGCCGCGCCGGCGTCCTCGTCCGGCGGGATGACGATCTCGTGGCTCAGGCGCTTGTTGCTCGCGACGACGAATCCGACGCCGCCCTCGCGATAGTAGCGCCCGACGACCTCCTGGGTGTTGCGTTCCAGCACCTCCACCAGCGTGCCTTCGCGCCGTCCGCGCCGGTCGACGCCGATCACGCGCACGATGACTCGGTCACCGTGCATGACCGGGCGCATCTGCTTCGCGCTCAGGAACACGTCGTCGCCGCCGTCGTCGGAGACCAGGAAGCCGAAGCCGTCCGGATGGCCGATGACGCGGCCCCGCACCAGGTTCATCTTGCTGACGACGCCATAACGTCCACGCCGGTTGCGCACCAGCTGGCCGTCGCGCTCCATCGCCCGCAGGCGTCGCCGCAAGGCCTCGAGATCGTTTTCTTCGGTCAGCGCGAGCTCTTCCGCGAGCTGCTCGAGACTGAGCGGTTCGTCACGGGTCTTCAGGTGCTCTATGATGAATTCCCGGCTCTGGATCGGCCGTTCGTAGTTTTGCGCTTCCCGT
This sequence comes from uncultured Chromatiales bacterium, assembly GCA_964546765.1. Classification (GTDB taxonomy): domain Bacteria; phylum Pseudomonadota; class Gammaproteobacteria; order SZUA-140; family SZUA-140; genus JAITWN01. Next base: position 815 of record CAZJKV010000147.1, on the reverse strand, counting down.
GCAGCGTGGGGGTCTTTCGAGGATTTCCTGGGCATTGTTTCACTTGTGGTTGGCGCTCCCGAAGGCATCGGGAACGACATGATCATGGGCTGCAAGCAGCCGTGTAGTTTGACATTATGACACTGTACGGGTAAAGTTGCGCGGTTTTACGGCACTGCCGAGGTGGCGAAATTGGTAGACGCGCTAGCTTCAGGTGCTAGTGGGGGAAACCCCGTGGAGGTTCAAGTCCTCTCCTCGGCACCATGACCCAGTCGACACGCCGTCAAACTCATTCTTACCTATAATCACCAATTTCTTCTCGCGGGAACCGCATCCTGCTATCAGGAATCCGGTTCCCACCGGACTTCGACGGCGCCCTCGCCCGGCGCCGACTGCCAGCCCTCGCAGACACAGATACCGGGGACAGCGGCCAGTGACTCGCCGACATGGATCAGTGGCAGGCGTTCGCGCTGCCATGGCGGGATCGCCGCCTCCTGGAGCAGTTGTTTCAGCGGTCGGGACTGTCCACAGCCGGCCGGGCGGCAACGCTCACCACCGTGGCGATAGCGCACTGTCACCGGGCCATCGCCGGCGCGCAACGATCTCAGGCACATCGCCGCGCCAGACGCCGGACCCGCGATAAGTCGGCCGCCGTCCGGCAGCAGCAGCGGTGTCACGAGGTCCCACGGCAGGATCATGTCAGGATCGTGCGGCGCGCGCGGCGGCATCGCATACAGCCCGTCGCGATAACGCCGGACCTCGGCGCCGGGCCACGCGAGCAACGGTGACGAATCGGGCGCAGCGACGAGCACGTCCGCGCGCAGGCGCGCAAGATG
>CAZJKV010000146.1:0-4036 GCA_964546765.1 uncultured Chromatiales bacterium | reverse complement strand
CCAAGGTGCTGCGCATGCGTTTCGGCATCGACATGAATACCGATCACACCCTCGAGGAGGTCGGCAAGCAGTTCGACGTCACCCGAGAGCGCATCCGCCAGATCGAGGCCAAGGCGCTGCGCAAGCTGCGCCATCCAAGCCGGTCGGAGCCGTTGCGGAGCTTTGTCGACTGATGGTGTTGATATAGATTGTGCTAGTGGAAAGGGAGCGGCAACGCTCCCTTTTTGCGTTATACTCCGGTCTTTACGGGCCTGTAGCTCAGTTGGTTAGAGCAGGGGACTCATCTTGATGGTGCGCCCGTGCCGAAAGGCACCGGGATGTACGGGATGAATTCAGGGAAACCTTAACAGCACGGCTGATGGCAACCCTGAGCCAAGCCGGCGGTACACCGCCGGAAGGTGCAGAGACTACCTGAGGGCTTTAGTGTCCTTAATGACAGGCAGAGAGCGTCCCGCACCCTAACAATCCGGTTGAGGGTGATGAGATAGTCCACTCCCGGTGGAAACATCGGGACAGAGTGAATCCCTTGGTCCCAGGTTCGAGTCCTGGCGGGCCCACCAATTTCAATCCCCCGCTGCCGCGATCCTCAACGCCTCGATGACCTTTCGGTCCGGGTGCCCGTCCGCAATCATCGCTGCAGAACGCTGGAACCGGCTCAGAGCATCTCGCGTCGCCGGTCCGAGTATCCCGTCGGGGTGACCGGCGTCGAAGCCGAGGCGGTTCAGGTCGCGTTGGATCTGCTTTACCTCCTCGCGCGACAGCCGCGGCGCGTCTTCCGGCGGCGGCCGGCGTAGCGGCGGGCCGCCGGCGATACGGTCGGCGAGGTGGCCGACCGACAGCGCGAAGGATTCCGAGCGATTCCAGCGCATGATGACATTGAAGTTGTCGTAGACGAGGAAGGCCGGCCCGCCATGACCCGAAGGCACCAGCAGCGTGGCCTTCAAATCCTGTGACGCCAGCGATTCACCGAATGCGTTTTTGACCCCGAGTTCATGCCATTCGGCGAGGCTCAGCTTCTGTCCACGACCCGCGAGGTCATAGGAAAATCCCTTCGGTAGCGTAACCTCCCGGCCCCAGCGCTGCTCGGACTTCCATCCAATGCCCCTGAGGAAGTTTCCGGCCGATGCCATTGCGTCCGGCACACTGTTCCACAGGTCGCGCCTGCCGTCGCCGTCGCCGTCGACCGCGTAACGCAGGAACACCGATGGCATGAACTGCACATGACCCATCGCGCCGGCCCACGAACCCTGCATGCGGTCCGCGGTAATATCGCCGGCGTCGATGATGCGCAGCGCGTCCATCAATTCGCCGGTGAAGTATTCGCTGCGGCGCGGATCGCAGGCCAGCGTCGCGAGCGAGTCCGGTACCGACATGTTGCCGAAATGGCGGCCAAAATTAGTCTCTATGCCCCAAAATGCCACCAGCACGTGCGGCGGCACGCCGGTCTCACGCTGTACCCGCTCAAACAGTTCGCGATGCTTCGCGATCAGTGTCCGGCCCTGTTCGATGCGCTGGCGTGTGACGCGGCGATTGAAATAATCGGCAAAGGTCGTCGTGAACTCGGGCTGTGCGCGATCCAGTTCAATGACCCGGTCGACGTGGCTGACCCGGCCGAGTACCTCGTCGACAACGGTCTGCGAGATGCCCTGATCGATCGCCCTGGTCTGGAGCCCGGCGACGCACTCGGCGAAGCTGGCCGCATGCGCGAGCGGAGGGGCTGCGATCGCGATGGCCGCACCCAGTACCAGTGCCGCCGACAGCAGGCTGCGTACGCTCACCATGCGCCGGTGCTTCCTGTCGTGAATTCGTACTGGATGTCCATGCGCTTCAGCATACTATGACTGTATCGGGCCGTGAAAGGCCGAACTGAATACCTGAGCCCGGTCGCGCTATAATCCCGCCGGAACGCAGCATCCACCCATTCCGGTTCCAGGAGCCAGATGCATGGCTGAAACGCCGCGGCGCAAATATCGGTATCCCTGGCGTAACGGCAATCGCGTCGCCCTGCTGGAAGACGGCCGTGAATTCTTTCCCCGCATGTGCAAGGCGATCGCGTCGTCCAGACATCATGTGCTGCTGGAGATGTACCTGTTTGAATCCGGCGCGGTCGCTGACCGGTTTATCGTGGACCTGGTCGAAGCCGCCGGCCGCGGCGTCGAAGTCAGGCTGCTGCTCGACGACTTCGGCGCCCTCGGGCTGACCCGTGCAGATCGTGACCGGCTCGAGCAGGGCGGTGTGCGGCTCATGTACTACAATCCTTTCAGTCTCGGCAAGCTGACCGACAATTTCGCGCGCGATCACCGCAAGCTGTTGCTCGTCGACGGCGAGATCGCGTTCACCGGTGGCGCCGGGATCACCGACGCATTCGATCCGTCCGATCCCGCGACCCCGGCCTGGCGCGAGACCATGGTGCGGGTCGAAGGACCGGTCGTCGCTGACTGGCAGGCTTGTTTCGAGTCGCTGTGGCGGCGCGTCGACCGGTCGCGGCAGACGCCTGCCCTGAAGCCTGCCCATCCGCGGGCCTTTCCGTCTCCCGGCATCATGTGTCGCGTAACGCTGATTCGGGGTCCGGCCCTGCAGGAGATCAAGCGCTCCCTGCTGCACGAAATCCAGGCCGCGCGGGAGCGGGTATGGTTTTCGACCGCGTACTTCATCCCGTCATGGCGTATCCGCCGCGTCCTGCGCCGCGCCGCGCAGCGCGGCGTCGACGTGCGCCTGTTGCTGCCGGGACCGGTTACCGATCATCCCGCAGTGCGTCATGCAGGCCGCAGGTTTTTCGGCCGGCTGCTCGCGAGCGGGGTGCGCATCTTCGAATACCAGCCCCGGATGCTGCACCACAAGATCGCCGTCTGCGACCGCTGGGTCACTGTCGGATCCTGCAATTTCGACCGCTGGAACCTGCGCTGGAACCTCGAGGCCAACCAGGAGATCGACGATGCGGACTTCGCCGCGCGGGTGATGGCGGTGTTCGAGCGCGATTTCGCCGACAGCGTGGAGATCAGCCGCGACGACTGGCGTGCACGCCCATGGCTTTCCCGTGTCGCTGAGTCCTGGTGGGGACGGGTCGACCTGTGGCTGAACCGCCTTGGACGGGGCGCCAGGTCCGGGGACTGACTGTGCGCGGGGCCGCAGTCGTACCGCGGATGTGTCCGGCAGAAGTGATATCCTTTATCCTCTATCCTCGCAATGATTACCCACAGAGAGGTCGCAGTCCCGATGTCCCGCATTTCCGCCCTCGCCGTCATCGCGGCGTTCGTGATGTTCTGGCAGGCGTCGGCGCAGGCGAGCGACCCCGGGGCAGCGACTATCACGCTTGATGCCGTCGTCGAGGAGGTGCTGCGCCGCCATCCGGACCTCGATGTCTCTCGCTTCGATGCGGCGATCGCCGAGACCGAACTCGCGCGCATCGATGCCGGCCTGGATCCGGTCATCAGTGCGCGTATCGGTGTCAGCGACGACCGCACCCCGGTGCAGAGCGAGTTTCAACCCGCGCAGACACTGACCGGCGCTGTCAGCGGCACGCTGTCCCAGCCGTTCGGAAGCGGCGCCACGCTCAGTACGACCGCGGAGTATGCCCGTACCCGCCATCGGTTCACGTCGCCGTTCGCGACCCAATTGGCGCTGATCAACCCTGCCTATCGAGGCGGACTCAGCGTCAATTACCGGCATCCGTTGTTGCGTGGAGAGGGACGGCCCGATTACCACGACGCGCTGGCGGCCGCCGGCGCCGAGCGCGACGCGACACGACTGCAGCGGGACATCATCGCGCGCGAACTCGGGCTGCAGGCGCTGAACACAGGTTTTCGCATGCTGGCGGATGATATCGAGATCCGGTTGGCCGGTATCGGCGTCGACCGGGCCGAGCAGTTGCTCGAGTACCAGCGTTTCCGCGAGGAATTCGGCCTGCTCGAGGCGGCTGAACGAATCCAGATCGAGGCGCTGCTCGCGTCGCGGCGGCTCGAGTTGCAGCGGGCGCAGGCGCAGAAGCACGCGAGCCGCGTCGCGCTGAATCGGCTGATGCTGCGCGCGCCGGATG
>CAZJKV010000145.1:2686-4047 GCA_964546765.1 uncultured Chromatiales bacterium | reverse complement strand
GCCGAGGCGCGGGTCGCGCGCCTGCAGGCCCTGCCACAGGCTGACGCCGGCGAACAGCGGTGCCGCGAGCGTCGTGAGTGCGCGATAACGCCAGCCTGTCTTGCCGATGGCGGCCACGCTCAGGGTCCGGATGCGGCGCGGCGGGATCCGGCAGTCACCAGCTCAGTCTTCCCGGCCCCCGACCAGTACAAAGTACGCCCCGCAATACGGGCACATCGACTCGCCTTCTTCCTCGATCGGCAGGAACACCCGGGGATGTGAGTTCCACAGGCTCATGCCCGGCATCGGGCAGTGCAACGGAAGGTCTGCGCGCGTCACCTCGTAGTGGCTCTGCGCATTCGGCGGAATCACCGGATCTCCAGTCTGTGTCGCAGTCACCTGTCATCCCCCCTTTATATAGGTCAGCCATTCGGCGTGTTCCTTGCGACGGCCATGGACCTGGTCGAAGTACAGTGATTGCAGGCGCTCGGTGATCGGTCCGCGGCCGCCCTGACCGATCCTGCGGCCGTCGACCTCGCGGATCGGCGTCACCTCGGCAGCGGTGCCGGTAAAGAAGGCCTCGTCGGCGATGTAGACCTCGTCGCGGGTGATACGCTTTTCCTTCACGGCCAGGCCGAGCTCGTCGGCGAGTGTAAACACCGTCGCGCGCGTGATGCCGTCGAGCGCCGAGGTCAGGTCCGGCGTGTACAGCACGCCGTCGCGGACGAGGAAGATGTTCTCGCCGCTGCCCTCGGCGACATAGCCCTCGGCGTCCAGGAGCATGGCCTCGTGACAGCCGCAGGCCAGCGCCTCGTTCAGCGCGAGGATCGAGTTGATATAGTTGCCGTTGGCCTTGGCCTTGCACATCGTGATGTTGACGTGATGGCGCGTGTAGGACGAGGTGCGGACCTTGATGCCGTTCTGCATGTTTTCATCGCCCATGTACGAGCCCCAGGTCCAGGCCGCGATCATGACATGGGTCTTCAGGTTGTCGGCGCGCAGGCCCATGCCCTCGGCGCCGTAGAAGCACATCGGGCGGATGTAGCCGGATTCCATGTCGTTCTCGCGCACCGCGGCGTAGATCGCGTCGTTGATCGTCCCCTTGTCGTAGGGCATCGGCATGTTCAGGATATGCGCCGAGCGGAACAGGCGGTCGGTATGGGCCTGCAGGCGGAAGATCGCGGTGCCCTTGTCGGTCTTGTAGGCGCGGATGCCCTCGAATACGCCCAGTCCGTAATGGAGGGTATGCGTCAGCACATGGACCTTCGCCTCGCGCCACGGCACCATTTGACCGTCCAGCCAGATGACGCCGTCACGGTCGTCCATACCCACCATGCTCATGCAGTACTCCTGAATTTCGTAGGGGAAAAGGGGTCAGACCC
>CAZJKV010000145.1:0-2586 GCA_964546765.1 uncultured Chromatiales bacterium | reverse complement strand
GGGGTCAGAGTCGATTGATCACGAAAATCTTGCCAACTGCCCACCCGAGCTGTGATCAATCGACTCTGACCCCGATTATTCGCTCCCACAGCGCAGTCACCGCAGCACGGGCTTCGGCGTATTCCCCGCCATCGACGACGGCGTCCTCGATCTCCTGCAGTGCGAGGCGGTGGACCCGGGCGCGGTAGGCGCGGTAGCTGTCCCGCAGGACCCCGGCATCGGCGGCCGGCAGCAGCCCGGCCTGTTCGAGGGTGTCGAGGAGGCGGATATTGTCGGTCCAGCGCAGCAATTCGGGATGCTCGCAGGCATGGCGCAGCACCAGGTATTGCACGATGAACTCGATGTCCGCGATCCCGCCCCGCTCCTGTTTCAGGTCGAAACGCTCCTGACCGCCGCGGACGAGTTCCTTGCGCATGCGTTCCCGCATGTCGAGGATCTCTTCGCGCAAGCGCTCCGCGTCGCGCGGCTGCCCGAGGATGTCGCGCCGCACCCGTTCGAAGCGGTTCGCGATCTCCGGGCTGCCGGCGACGACCCGGGCACGGACCAGGGCCTGGTGTTCCCAGGTCCAGGCGCTGCCGCGCTGGTATTCCTCGAAGGCCGCGACCGAGCTGACCAGCAGTCCGGCCGAGCCACTGGGACGCAACCGCAGGTCGACCTCGTACAACACACCGGACGGCGTGTGCGCGCCGAGCATGTGGATGATCCGTTGCCCGAGGCGTGGATAGGCCTGCGCGCCCGCGCTGTCGGTCGCGGCGTCGATGTCGGCGTGCAGAAAGACCAGATCCAGGTCGGACCCGTAGCCGAGTTCGATCCCGGCAAGCTTGCCGTAGGCGACGATCGCGAAACCGCGCTCAATCGCCGCCGCGGCGGCCTTGTTGCGCCGTGCCACATAGGCCGTCGCGAGCCGCAGCACCTCGATCAGCACGACCTCGGCGATCTCGGTCAGGTGGTCGCTGACGACCATCAGCGGCATCGCGCCCATGACGTCGGCGGCCGCGACGCGCAGCACCGCGGCCTGCTTGAACTGGCGCAGCGCCTCCATCTGCTGCTCGACGTCGTCGGCGCCGGCTGCGTCGAGCCGGGCTGCGAGTTCGCGTTCCAGCGCCGCGCGGTCGAGCGGGCGATACAGGCTGCGCGGGTCGATCATCTCATCGAGCAGCAGCGGCTGGTCGCTCAGCATGCGCGCGATCCATGGACTCGCATCGCACAGTCTGACCATCTGCGACAGGACCTCGGCGTTCTCGCCGAGCAGCGCAAGATAGGCGGTACGTCGCGCGACCCGCTCGATGAAGTCGAGCACGCGCGCGAGCGTCACGTCCGGGTGCTCGCTCGCCATCACCGCCTCGATCAGCAGTGGCATCAGCCGGTCCATGCGCGCGCGGCCGCGCTCGCTCAGCGAGCGGCAGGCATGGCTCTCGCGCAGCAGCACCAGCCGCCGCCACGCCTCCACCGGATCGCTGAATCCGGCCAGCGGGGACAAGTCCGCCTGTTCCGCGGAACCCTGATCAGTCGCACCTTCGGCGGATCTGGCGGTCGCCTGCCACAGCGCGCCGATGTCGGCCGTCGCTGACTTCGTGGGCTGGCGCGGGGCGGCGAAGACCTGAGTGAAATGGCGGCGCACGCGCCGGCGATGGTGTGCCAGCGCCTCGCTGAAGTCGTCATGATCGGGATAGCCCATCGCGATCGCGAGGCGCAGGCGCGCGTCATCGTCTTTGGGCAGTTCGTGGGTCTGGCGGTCGGCCGCCATCTGCAGCCGGTTCTCGACCCGGCGCAGGAAACGATAGGAGTCACACAGTTCGTCGCAGACGGTCTCCGGCAGATGGCCAGCCGCGGCGAGCAGTGGCAGCACCTTCAGGATACGCTGCTCGCGCAGCTCCGGTTCGCGGCCGCCGCGGATCAGCTGGAAGGCCTGGCCGATGAACTCGATCTCGCGGATGCCGCCGTGACCGATCTTGATATTGTCCTCGGCCTCGCGCCGCGCCGCCTCCTGGTCGATCATCGCCTTCATCTCGCGCAGCGACTCGAACACGCCGAAGTCGAGATAGCGCCGGTAGACGAACGGTTGCAGCGTCTTCAGCAGCCGCTGACCCTGCGCACGGTCGCCGCCGACGGGACGCGCCTTGATCATCGCGTAGCGTTCCCACTCGCGGCCCTGGCTCTGGTAGTAATTCTCGATCTGCTCGAAGCTCATCACCAGCGGACCGCTGTCACCGTAGGGTCGCAGGCGCATGTCGACGCGATAGACGAAGCCGTCCTCGGTCACGCGGTCGAGCGCGTCGATCAGCGCGCGGCCGAGCGCGGTGAAGAATTGCTCGTTCGACAGCCTTGCGCGCCGGCCCTGCGTCTCGCCGTCCTCGGGCCAGGCGAAGATCAGGTCGATGTCGGACGAGAAATTGAGTTCGCGCGCGCCGAGCTTGCCCATGCCGAGCACGACCAGTGCCTGGGCTTCGCCGCTGCCCTCCCCGCGCGGCTGTCCGTGCTCGCGCGCGAGCCGGGCATGAAGCTGGCCGAGCGCCGCGTCGATCAGGGCCTCGGCGAGCGCCGAGGTCTCGTCGAGCGTCTGCTCGAGCGTCGCCCAGCCGGCGA
>CAZJKV010000144.1:0-4094 GCA_964546765.1 uncultured Chromatiales bacterium | reverse complement strand
CTCGAAAGCGCGCGCGAATGCATATGCACAGGCGACCGTCGAATCGCCGGAGACGCGCCCGGCGAGTTGCGCCGCGCGCACGGGTGTCGCGCCGGTCATCAGGGCTTCAACGCCCTTGTGGGTATATCCGAGGCGCTCTTCCATGCGCACGACGGTCTCACCTCCGGCCGTGAAGCGGAAGTGGCCGGGCTCTATGATGCCCGCGTGGACCGGTCCGACAGGGATCCGGTGCAGGTGCTCGCCCTCGCTGCCGAGAAAGGCGTAGGGCGGCACGGCAGCATCGGCCTCGATGTGCGCGCCGAGCGGGTGACGCACCGGCCAGCGTCCGTGATCGAGCCACGGACGGTCGTCGTCGAGACCATCGGGCCGGATCCCGAACAGGTCACGGATGGCGCGCTCGAGTCGGATCGCCGGCGGGTGACGCTGGCCAACCGACGGGTACGACCCGCCGTCGCAATCTTGAGTGAGGACGGCAAACTCGCCGGACTGTCCGTCATGCAGCGCCATGTGGACCGCGGCGCGCTCGCCCCACAGGCCGAGCAGCGTCAGGCGGCCCGCCGCGAGCCGGTCCACGGCGAGGTTCCAGGTCTGTGTATCGACGGCCGCGCGCGGCCACGGACACGGGTTGTCGGGCGCGATGCCCGCGCGGATCAGGTCTTCAAGTGCCGATGGATCGTTCATCCTGGCCTCCGGTCAACCCAGTAGCGATGCGACATGCTGGAACCACGCGACCAGCGGCGGCGGCAGATAGATGCCTGCGGTAAACACCAGCGCGAGGTGGACGTACATCGGCGCATACGATGACCCGGCCGGCGCGGTGCTGCCGCGCGGCTCCCCGAACGCGAGTCCGTTCAGGCGCATCAGCAGCGCGCCGAACGCGACCAGCAGCCCGAATACCAGCACGATCGCGAGCAACGGCGCGCGCGCGAACGTCGAGGTCACGACGAGGAACTCGCTCATGAAGATGCCGAGCGGCGGCAGTCCGGCGATCGCGACGACGCCGATGACGAGGCCCCAGCCGAGGCCGGGATGGGTCACGGTCAGGCCGCGGATGTCCGTGATCCGCTGCGTGCCCTTGATCTGGGCGATGTGGCCGACCGCGAAGAAGATCGCCGACTTGGTCAGGCTGTGCATGACCATGTGCAGCAGGCCGGCGAAGTTCGCGAGCGGGCCGCCCATGCCGAACGCGAAGGTGATGAAACCCATGTGTTCGATTGACGAGTACGCAAACATGCGCTTGATGTCGCGCCGGCGGTAGAGCATGAACGCGGCGAACACCAGCGAGACGAGGCCTAGCGTCACCATCAGCGGGCCCGGCGCGAGGGCGTCGGGGTTCGCGGCGAGCAGCATCTTGAAGCGCAGCAGCGCGTACAGCGCGACGTTCAGCAGCAGACCGGACAGCACCGCCGAAATCGGCGTCGGGCCCTCGGCGTGGGCGTCCGGCAGCCATGCGTGCATCGGGAACAACCCGACCTTGGTGCCGTAGCCGAGCAGCAGAAAGATAAAGGCGATGTTGAGTAGCGCGGGATCGAAGGCGGCGGCGTGCGCGAGCAGCCGGGTCCACACCATCGCGTCCGGGCCTTCGCCGATGACCGGCTGCGCGGCGATATAGACGAGGATCGTGCCGAACAGTGCGAGTCCGATGCCGACGCTGCCGAGGATAAAGTACTTCCACGCCGCAGCGAGTGACGCGTGGGTGCGGTACACACCGACCATCATCACCGTCGTCAGCGTCGCGATCTCGATCGCGACCCACATCAGGCCGATGTTGTTCGACAACAGCGCGAGGTTCATCGCGAAGATCAGCACCTGGTACAGCGCGTGATAGAAACGCAGGTATGCGGGCGTCAGTCGCCCGCTCTCAAGCTCATGGGTGATATATGCGGCGCTGAAAACGCTGGTCGTGAACGCGACGAAGGTGTTCAGGACGATGAACACGATCGATAGGTCGTCCACCAGCAGATAGCGGCCCGGCTCCCCGCGTGCGGTGATCAGCAGCGACAACGCGGCGAGCAGGGTCAGCAGGCTCGCGAGCATGTTGAAGCGCGCGGTGATCCGGTAGCCCGGCGCCAGCGCGAGGACGATCGCGGCCGCGAGCGGGATCGCGAGTACCGCCGTTACGCCATTGAAGGCCAGGCCGCTCATTGCCGTTCCCTCCGGTAGCGCGGGTGGGCGTGGACATCTACGTCGATCGTGTCGAAGCGCTCGCGGATCCGGAACAGGAAGATGCCGATGACGATGAATGCGATCAGGATCGAGAATGCGACGCTGAATTCAACCGCGAGTGGCATGCCGCGCGCACCGGCCGCAGCGAGCACGAGCCCGTTCTCGAGCGACATGAAGCCGATGACCTGGCTGACCGCGTTGCGACGGGTCACCATCGTCAGCAGGCCTATCAGCACGATTGCGAGCGCGAACGCGAGATCCTCCCGCACGAACGGATCGACCCGCGCGGTGACCTGAAACATGACGACCACCGACAGCGCGACCAGGCCGATGCCGATCAGCATCGTCACGCCGATACCTCCGACCGTCTCGATGTCGCGGTGGACGCCGAGGCGCACGATGATGCGATGCAGCGCAACAGGGATGACGACCGCCTTGAAGATCAGAGCGATCGCCGCGGTTACGTACAGGTGCGGGGCGTCCTGGATCAGGGCCTGCCAGGCGACCGACAACGCGAGCGTTACGGCGTGCAGTGCATAGACGCTGATCAGCGCCGTGAGACGGTCCTGGTACAGCATCAGCAGGCTCAGCAGGACGAGGCTGCCGGCGAGCAGGTGGGCGACGTCGAAGAACAGATCATCCATCGGCATGTCCCTAGAGGGCCCGGGACGCGAACTGAAGCAGCGTCGCGAGCAGGCCGAGCATCAGCGCAGCGCCGAGGAACTCCGGCACGCGGAACACGCGCATCTTCGCGATGCCGGTCTCGAACAGCGCGAGCAGTACGCCGCCGGTCGCGAGTTTGATGATATAGAAGGCAATGCCGGCGACGTGGGCGCCCGGTCCGGTATCGGCGCCGGCGAGGCCCCATGGCGCGAACACGCATACGATCAGCGAAACGTACAACAGCAGCTTCAGTGACGCCGCGTACTCGATCATCGCGAGGTGGCGGCCGGAATATTCCAGCACCATCGCCTCATGCACCATCGTCAGCTCGAGGTGGGTCGCCGGGTTGTCGACCGGGATGCGCGCGTTCTCGGCGAGCGCGACCATCATCAGCGCGACCAGAGCGAGTCCGAGCGAGACGCTGAGTCCGACCGCGGGCGTCGCCATGAACGACGCTATCGACGACAGCTGCGTCGATCCGGCGATCAGCGCGAGCGTGAACACGACGAGCAGCATCGCCGGTTCCGCGAGCGACGCGATCATGACCTCGCGGCTCGAGCCGATGCCGCCGAAGCTGGTGCCGGTATCCATGCCCGCGAGCGCGAGGAAGAAGCGCGCGCCGGCGAGCAGCGCGACTATCGCGATCAGGTCGGCGGCATTGCCGAACGCAAGCCCGGTTGCGAACGTCGGCACCAGCGCTGCGGCGAGCCAGGTCGCCGCGAAGATCAGGTACGGCGCAGCGCGGAACAGCCACGACGCGTTGTCGGCGAGCACGACCTGCTTGCGCAACAGGCGGTCGAGGTCGCGGTACGGCTGCAGCAACGGAGGGCCGCGCCGGCGCAGCAGGCGCGCCTTGACCTTGCGGACGAAGCCGGTCAGCAACGGCGCGAGCGCCAGCACAAGGGCGATTTGCGCAAATTGAACCAGCAGGCCGGCGATCATCGCGGCCACACCGCGGTCGCCAGCAAGAGTGCGACCAGCGTGAGGAAAACCATGCCGAGATAGTGCCGGATCGTCAGGTGCTGCATGCGGCTGAGACGCACCGCGGCGAGGCCGATCAATCCGGCGAGCGGTTCGTAAATCCGTTCCCAGATGAGGTCGCGCAACTCGACGTGCAGGCGGGCGGGCCGCAGGTCGCCGGGCGGCGGCATCTCGACCCGTTCACGCGCGCGGAAGAATATTGTACCGAACACGCGGCGAATCGGCTGTGCGAAGCTCGTCGCGCTGTACTGGGGAACGTCGCGGGTCAGGGGCCGCTTCTCTTT
>CAZJKV010000143.1:0-4098 GCA_964546765.1 uncultured Chromatiales bacterium | reverse complement strand
GAGTATCGTGATCGGTGTCTGGCCGCCCATCGCGGCATCATATCAAAGGGGGTCAGAGTCGTTTAATCCCGAGTCTCTGAATATTCAGGAACCTCGGGATTAAACGACTCTGACCCCCTTTGATGGGGATTAAACGACTCTGACCCCCTTTGATTTATTCAGGGATAGTGAAGGTGACTGAACCGCTGACGCCCTGGTGCGAAGCGTAGACAAGGTAGCGGCCCGGGGCGGGCCGGCGCAGGCTGGCCTCGCCGTTGCGGTCGGTGTTCAGCGAGTACTTGCGTCCCTTTTCCGGCTGGAACTGAAGCGAGGCCTGGGCCGGCTTGCCGTTGTTGGTCGCGAGCAGCGTGATGCGATCGGCGCCCTCGCCGGCGGCGAGGTCCTCGACGACAAAGATCTCGAAACCGACACCGAGACCGTTCGGTGGATGCTGTGCATCGCCGCCCGGCACCCGAACCTCGACGCGCGTCGTGTAGAGCGGGAGTTCGCCGCGCCGCGGATGCTTCATGAGCATCTGTACGCTCAAGGCATGGCGGCCGGTGCTGGATGCCGGCCAGGTTGCGACCGCGGTACCGTCGGCGTCCGCTGTGACTTCGAGCGCCTGCCGCGCCCCGTCGGGTCCGGTGACATGCAGGCCGGTGAAGGTGTCCGGGAATTCGAAGGTCTCGCACAGCGGGAAGTCGTGCCCCTGGCAGATGTTCAGCGCTACGGGTGCCCCGTCGGCGGGGAAGGGGTCGGCAGCCGCGATCCAGTATTCATGGGCATTCGCGGCGAACGGCGCCAGCAACAGCGGGAGCATTGAGAGACGGAACAGTTTCATGCGGCCTCCAGATGATTGGATATCGGAAATGATACCGCATCCCCGGTTTCAGGATCCGGGAGAGGAAAAACTCGATCGATAAAGCGACGAACGGCCCCGTTGCGCGGGGCCGTTCGCCTTCAGTCAACTGCCGGTACAGCGGATCAGAACAGGTACATCAGCGAGGCATGGAAACGCGCGGCCTCCATCTCCTTACCGTGGATCTGGAAGCCCATCTTCGCGATCGCACTGTTCGTGATCGGGGCATAGATGCCCGGCATCACGGTCCAGGCGCTTTCCTCGAAGCTTCCCTCGAACTCGATGCCGGCGGCGATGCCTTCCGGGTTCGGCGAGATCGGCATGCGGAACGCAAGGCGCCAGGCCTGTTCGTCTTCCATGTCGCCGTCGACCTCTTCCATCGCATGGATGAGGTTCGCGGTGACCATCGCATGCTCCCACAGCTCGCGCTGCAGGACCAGCTCGAACTCGTAACCCAGGCCCTCGGCGCCGAGCGCCTTCTTGGCCTGGTTGAACGGGATCTCGACCGTGGTTGCGAAGCCGATATTGAAGAGGTCGGTGACCTTGGGCAACGCAAACTGGAGGTTGATCGCGGCGGCCTCGAGCATCGGCGCGGAGCCGACGTTTTCCATGCGGGCCGCGACAGCCGGGTCGAGGCTCGCGACGTAGTCACCGTCGAGTTCATTGAAGCCGAACTGCGCATAGTGCATATGCGCATCGACCATGAACCACTCCGTTACGCCATAGGAGATGCCGGGCGTGAATTCCCACTTGTTTGAACCCGGATCGTTCGGATCCTGTGTGGTGTGGTCATAGAGCAGGTAGGCGATGCCCTGTCCCTTCTCGGCCAGGGTGTAGCTCGTCGTATCGATGTATTCGAGCGCATGATGTGCGCCGGCCTGTGGTAAATACACCACGCCAGCGGCGAGCACAGCGACGGCAAGGGACTTACGTGAAATCATTATTCCGCTCTCCCGAGAGGTTATGAAGTTAGTCGAAAAAATAGACGTATTAAATATGCAGTATTAAAAATATATAATCGGGTGTTAATTTAGCACCGGTCGCCGGCAAGGTCAACGGCCAATCATCGGTCAAATCGATTATCTAAACGAGGAGCAAGGGACTGTTATCGGCAGGCAAATGGGGATTTGAAGGTAAAACAGGGGGATATATGGACGTCATGGGCCCTGTTCGATTCTGTAGATGACGCCGCCGGCATAGTCAGCGACATGGAGGCTTCCGGTCTCGTCCTCACCGAACGTCGAGATCTGCAGGTTGGTATCCAGCAATATTCCGTCCTGCACCAGGCCGGTGGGGTTGACCCGGAAGCCGCGGATGCGGCCGGAACAGAAGTCCCCGTAGAGGTAAACACCCCGCAGGTCCTCGATCTCCGTGCCGCGATAGACGAAACCGCCGGTGACGGCGCAGTCGCCGGCGCCATGGTTGTACACGGCGATCGGCCGCGTCAGCCCGGCCTGATCGCAGACGTTCACGCTCGCCGGGTAGCAGAGCAGGCCTTCCATCCGGTTCCAGCCGTAGTTTTCGTCGCCCGTGGACGCTGCCGGCTGAAAGTTTATCTCTTCCTGGCGCCCCTGGCCGACGTCCCCGATGTAGAGGTCCCCGGTCGCGCGATCAAACGAGAAGCGCCACGGGTTGCGCAGGCCCCAGGCCCAGATCTCGTCCCGCCCGAACTGGGCGCCGGCGAACGGGTTGTCCGGCGGGATGTCGTAGTCGGGTCCGGTCGCCGCCTCGACGTCGATGCGCAGCAGCGCGCCGAGCAGGGTGGTCAGGTTCTGGGCGTTGCCGTCCGGATCGCCGGCGCCCCCGCCATCACCGAGCGCGATATAGAGGTAACCGTCAGGCCCGAATGCTATCTGGCCGCCGTTGTGATTCGGCTGGGGCTGGGGGACCGACAGCAGGATCTCCTCACTGTCCCGATCGCCGATGCCCCCGGCAACCTGGAAGCGGGCGACGATCGATTCGCCGGCGCTGATCGTCCCGCCCGGCAGGCTGGTGTAATAGGCATAGAAGTGGCCGTCTCCGGAGAATCCAGGCGGAAACGCGATGCTGAGCAGGCCGCGTTCAGAGGTGTCCGCGAGGACCCGGTCGGTGATGTCGAGGAACGGGGTCGATGTGACCGCGTCATCGTCGATGATCCAGACCACGCCCGCGCGTTCGACGACGAACAGCCGGTCACTGCCGTCGCCGGCATGGGTGATGTGAACGGGCTGGTCGAAGACGAACCCGACCTCGAGTTGCGCCAGCGCCAGCGCGGGAATCGAGTCGTCCGGCGGCGGCGTCAGGGCATTGCCGTCGTGGTTGTCGCACGCGGCGAGCAGCAACGCCGCCGCCGGCAGCAGGGCGCGCAATGACAACGTTTTTGCGGATTTGATGTGCATGTTCGACGCCTGCCGGTCACTCTATCCTAGCACCGTTGCACAACGCTGTGACCGCCTGCGCATGATCGATATCACGCCCCGACGGCAGCGGTGCGGCCGGATCCTGCAGCCACGCGGCGATGTCTATCAGTACCGTTTCGGCGTCGCGCTGCCGGGTCAGCATGTGATAGCCGCCGGGGTAATAGCCCATACGCACACTCGAACCGTCGATGTCCAGCCGCCGCAGCATCGCGCACGCGGCCGGCATCGGGATGATGTCGTCCGCGCCGCCATAGAGGATCAGCGCGGGACCTGGCAGCAAACCGATCTCCTCGAGTGCCGTGTCCATCAGTCCGGTCACGCCGTCCAGCGTATCCGCGCGCGCGTCCTTGAGCACCAGCGGGTCGTTGCGCAGCTGTGCCATGACCTCCGGGTCGTCGGTCGGTCGGATGTCGACAAAGCGCTGCAGGAACCGTCCGCTGAAGCTCATACCGGGGAACAGCCGACGTGCAACCCACAGCGTGGAGCGCTGATACCACGGCATCGTCGATCGGGACCACACCGCCGGCGCGATCAGCACCACGCCGGCGACCGGCGGTGATTCGCGGATCACCGTCAGCGCGGCGATCGCCCCGCCCATGCTCTTGCCGGCGAGGTGGAGACTCGTCTCCGGATAGCGTTCGCGCAGGCGCGCGAGTACCAGTGCGGTATCGGCGACGAGCCGGTCGGTCCCCGCCCAGCGGCCGCGGTCCGGATTGCGGCCGAATCCCCGCTGGTCGTGGGCGTAGACCGCGATGCCGTGCCTGTCGAGGTGCAGGGCCAGGGCCGCCATGCTGCCGCCGTGATCGTTGAAGCCGTGCAGCGCCAGCACGACGATGCGCGGATCCTCGGGACCCCAGCGTC
>CAZJKV010000142.1:0-4136 GCA_964546765.1 uncultured Chromatiales bacterium | reverse complement strand
GCCGATTCGGAGATCTCGTTCCACGCGTCGTTGACCTTCATGAAGGCCAT
The DNA here is from genome assembly GCA_964546765.1 of uncultured Chromatiales bacterium. Classification (GTDB taxonomy): domain Bacteria; phylum Pseudomonadota; class Gammaproteobacteria; order SZUA-140; family SZUA-140; genus JAITWN01. Next base: position 4,086 of record CAZJKV010000142.1, on the reverse strand, counting down.
GTACCGCGTATAGACCTTTTTGAAGACCTCGTCCTTCGCGGCTTCCTCGTCGAGGGTTTCCTTCGTCAGTCGCTTCAGCTCGCGGATCACATCGTCGGGGAAGGCTTGCACCTCGACGCGCCAGCGCGACTTCAGTTCCTCCAGCGCCTCGAGATTCCGCGCCTCGAATTCCGACAGCATCCAGACGTTGCTCGACGCCGCGGCGTTTGCGACCATCAGCTGAAGGTCCCGCGGGAGGCTGTCCCAGGCCTTGTGGTTGACGATCAGTTCGAGCGTCGGGCCGGGTTCCTGCCACCCGGGATAGTAGTAGTTGCGTGCCGCGCGATAGAGGCCGAGTCGCAGGTCATGGAACGGGCCGACCCATTCGGCGGCGTCGACAGTGCCGCGTTCGAGTGCGGTGTAGACCTCGCCGCCGGCGAGCAGCACAGGGTTGACGCCGGCCTTCGCGATGACCTTGCCGCCGAGGCCCGGGATTCGCATGCGCAGGCCCTTGAGGTCTGCCAGCGATTCGATGGGCTTGCGGAACCAGCCGCCCATCTGCACGCCGGTGTTGCCCATAGGGAACGGCACGAGGTTGAACGGCTCGTAGACCTCACGCCACAGTTCATGGCCGCCGCCGCTGTACATCCACGCGTTCATCCCCTGCGCGTTCATGCCGAACGGTACCGCGGTGAAGAACTGCGCAGCCGGTACGCGGCCGGCCCAGTAATACGCGGCGCCGTGACCCATCTGCACGGTGCCCTGCGACACCGCGTCGAAGGTCTGCAGCGGCGGCACCAGCTCGCCGCCTGCAAACACCTGGATGTTGAGCCGGCCACGGCTCATCTCCTTGAGTTCGGCCGCGAAGCGCTTGGCGCCGTCCATGAAGATCGGGAAGTTCGGCGGCCAGGTCGTGACCAGGCGCCAGTTGAAGCGGGTGGCCGGGGCAGAGGCGCCCGCGGACGCCAGCCCGAGACCTGCGGCGAGCGCGCCGACGCCGGCCTTGGTGATCAGTTCACGACGTTTCATGACGGGGGGATCCCTGTGGTGCGCAACAGGGTTCCAAGCTTACCGAATTAACGGGGCGCGATCAAAAGGGGACGCTACCCCTGCCCTGCCGAGCGCGCCTCCAGCAGTGTCGCGAGCGCGATATTGAGCTTGTCCTCGATCTGCTTCTTGTAGTCGAGATAGTGCGCGGTCTGGAGCTGGTCCGGGGACTTCATGCCAACAATCTCGTGGGCGAGGTCGATGTCGGTGATGTAGATCGGATAACGCGGGCCGTTCTTCCTCAGTTCGATGATATGCGCGGCGACCCGGGTGTAGAGGTCGTCGCCGTATTCGAGCGACGAGAACTCGCGATCATCAACGTAGATCGTGAATTCGGGGCGCTTGCCGGCCGAGACGCCGGTGATGACCTGGACATTGAAGTAGCGTTGCGCGGCGCCGGGCGGCTCCTCGTGGTAACGCATCAGCACGCTCTTTCCGTGATATTTCTTGTGCGCCTGGAAGACCTCGATGGCCGGGTTGCCGGCGGCCATCTCGTGACCGGCGGCGTGATGCATGCCCTGGCGCGCGGTGATCGCGCGCAGGAAGCGCAGGTATTGCCCGATCAGCAGCTGGACGTCGGTCCTGGCGACGCGGCGATGGAACAGCGAGCCGCGTTCGTCGACGAAATAGAGATAGATTGCCTGCCCCTCCTCGACATAGTAGATCTGGACCACGCCGGGACGGTTGTTGTGGTAGATCAGTGGCAGAATATCGCGGGTCAGCGCGTTGCGATCTATCCGCACCGGACTGAAGGCCGGAAGCGGCATCGACAGGTACTGGATCAGGTCGTTGTGGGTGTCGATGCGGGTATGGACCAGCTTGTCGTCCTCGAGCGCGAGCGCATGGTATTTCTGGCCGACCAGCAGGATATAGCGCGTCGTCGCATAGTGCGGATTGTTGCGGTAGTAGCAATCGACGACGTCCGTGAACAGTTCCTCGATGCGCCGGATGATCGACATGCTCTGTGGCGACGAGTAGCACCAGGCCTTGACGCGCGGCGGCAGCATCCCGGTCGAGGGCGGCGACCAGCGCAGATAGGCCGCGAGGCATTCGAACAGGCCCTCCTCTCCGACATAGGGAAAGGTCAGCACCTCCTGCCAGCTGGTTCGTACCAGCTGCTCGATCTTCAGCACCTGGTTTTCGCACACGCCGCCATAGCTGAGCGCGTCGGTCTTGTTGCTGGTCAGGTGCTTGCCCTCACGCATGCGTTCGGTATCCGGCTGTACCCCGATATTCACGAACAGGTTGAAGTCCGCCAGCCTCGGTGCCTGCGACAGTTCCTCGAAGGTGCTCGGCGCGAGATGGGAGCCGGGAAAGATCTGGTCGAGGCTCTTGATGATCGAGCGGACCTCGTTGCCGGTCAGTACGCTGTCACGGGTATACAGCGTGAACCCGGTGCGATCGTCGATCAGCTGGTTCAGCCAGGCCCATACCATCAGTTCAAGGACGCTGCGGCTGCGTTTGAGCGGTTTGCTGCCGTTGATGTCCTCGAACATGATCTTGCCGCGGTGGAGCTCCCAACCGCCCTGCCTGCCGTTGCCGAGTTGGTGGATGGAGAGCTGGCCCTCGCGCACGTTGTCGGATATGCCGCGGTTGATGATGTCGATCTTGCCGGCCTTGCGTTCGAACGCGGCATAGAGTTTGCGGCCGAGGATGTTGAGGTCACCCTGGTTGATGCGCGCGAGCATGTTCTCGGCGCGCGCGAAGCGCGACAGCGAATGGTAGCTGCGCGTCAGCGCGCTGGCCAGGCTCTGGCGTTCCTCGAGCACTTCATGGATCTTCCAGCGGCGCCGGCTGTCCAGCCTGTGCAGGTATTCCCGGCCCCAGCCCCAGTCACGGGTCAGCTCGACCATCGCCTCGCGCCGCCAGCTCGCATTGCGCGTCGTGTCGGGATCGCCGAGGCGTTCGTTGACCTTGAAATAAAAGCACCGGCGCATCACGGCAAGGCGTTCCTCGTCGCCCTGCTCGCGCAGATACTGCTCGAGCTTGTCGCACAGCATGATATAGGGATCGAGCCGGGTTATGTCGGTGTTGCCTTCGTGGATCGCGCGTTTGAAACGCATCGACAGCAGGTCGACGTCCGGGTACTCGGCGGCGTAGACCTCCATCAGCAACAGTTTCAGCGCGGCCTTGTACGGTGAATCGATGCTCTTGTAGAGTTGCCACAGTGCGGCGCCGAAGAATTCCTCGGCCGGCGCCCGCGGCAGCCCGCCGAAATCAATCGTTTCATTCTCCCTGACGATGCCCTCGCTGATGAGGCCGCGGACATAGTCATCGTAGGCGAACTCCTCATCGGGCGGAACCAGCCACCAGATCGGATAGCGTCCCGCGAACAGGAGTCCGGTGCGATAGAACTCGTCGAGCAGGAGGTGATGCTGGGCGCTGCCGCTGCTCTCGGCCGACAGCTCGATGACCCGCCCCTCGCGGAACTGGTCGGTATTCATCAGGAAGAAGTGCACCTCGAGGTCAAATGATGTGGCCCACCGCTCGATTGCGCGCGCCTTTTGCTGGAGCTCCGCGATCTGCACGACCGATAGGGCTGGATCGTGACAGACCCAGATGTCGAAATCGCTCTCGGTCGAATACGCGATAGTGCCGCTGCTGCCCATCAGGAACAGCGACTGGATGTCATAGCGCGGCAGAGCGCGCCGCCGATAGTCGAAGCCGGGCGCCAGCTTCGCGATACCCGCGAGCAGCCGGCGCGACGGCGTATAGTCCGAGACCCCGACCGGCGCCACATTGGAGACGTAGCCGGGCAGCTCGCGGTGATTTACATGAAACAGCAGCGGCAACAGCTCGAGGATGTCGCGCTGCCGGCCGGGCAGGTTTTCCCGCATCCGGTTCAGGCGGTCCCGATTGAAGGCAAGAAAGCGAGTCTTGACGGCCCTGAAGTCAGGCAAGGCAACCCCCAAATGTCGACAGGCGCGGGATGATCGGCCCGCGTCTATTTATCGGCAGGGGGCGGTGATTGTTACAACGGTCACAGCTTCAATCGGGGTCTGACCCCCATTGAAGCGGCTAGCGGCGGGCGCGGGCGCGCTGGATCGCGGCGCGGATCTG
>CAZJKV010000141.1:0-4150 GCA_964546765.1 uncultured Chromatiales bacterium | reverse complement strand
CAGTTCCTTGCCGACCTTGACGCGGCAGGCATCGGGATCGAGTCGCCCGGCGAGCTCCAGCGCGGCGGCCGGCGCCGGGAAGTCGAGCGCGACGACGATGCGGCGATTCGCGCCCATCACGCATGCCCCTCATGGTAGGGCAGGATGGAATTCCAGGAGCGGCAGCCCGGACACTGCCAGTGCATGATTCCGCCTTTATAAACACAGTTATTACAACTATATAAATCTATTTCTTCAATCAGTTTCGATAAAGATTCACGGATCACCGACAGGCGTTCCCGCGCCTCCGGCGCGCTCGCCTGCTCCGGCATGGCGTCGAGCAGGCGGGCGATGCCGGGCAGCGACGGATGGCGCTTCTGGTAAGCGGTCAGAAAACGCGTGGCCGCGTCGGCATCGCCGCGTTGCTGCAGGAAATCGATGAAGATCAGCACCGGCTTGATGGCCCCTTGGCGCATCAGCACCTCCTCGAGCCAGGCGATCGCCTCCTGCGCGCGGCCCAGGCGCTCGTGGCAGTCGATCAGCGGTCCGACTGCCTCGGAGAGATAGCGCGGATCCTGCTTGTCGACGCGCTTCAGCGCGCGGATCGCCGCCTTGAAGTTGCCCTGCAGGCGCGCCGACTCGCCGGCGAGCAGGCTCGCGCGCACGCAGTTGCGGTCGTTCGAGTAGGCGCGCCGGATCATCTTGCGCGCGCGGGGAAAGTCCCGGACATCGACCGCCTGCTGCGCAAGTTCACAGTAATAGTGGGCGATGATGTGGCGATGCGACAGGCCGGTATGCGAATCGAGCGAGGTCGCGATCGTGATGGCGTTGTCCCATTCCCTTTCCTGCTCGTAGATGTCGATCAGCAGGCGGCGCGCCTGCACGTTGCGCGGCTCGCGTTCGAGCAATTCGATGAGAAGGTGTTCGGCGCGGTCGAGCAGACCGGCCTGCATGTAGTCCTGGCCGAGTTCGAACAGCGCGTGATTACGCTGCACGCGATGCAGCGAAGGCCGCGCGATCAGGTTCTGATGGATGCGGATTGCCCGCTCGACCTCGCCCTGGCGCCGGAACAGGCTGCCGAGCGCGAAGTACGGCTCGACCGTGTCGCTGTCGACCTCGACCATCTTCGTGAAGATCTCGATCGCCTTGTCGGGTTGTTCGTTGAGGAGGAAGTTGATGCCCTTGAAATAGTCGGGCGGCACGCGTCCCGCGCCCGGCTCCTGCGCATGGCTGCGCCTGGCCACCCACCAACCCGAGGCGGCGGCTACCGGAAGCAGCAGCCACAGGAACTCGAGGGGCATCAGCGCGGTTCTTTGAACGGGAGCGAACGAAGGTTGGTCAGCTCTTTCTCGGCGACGCGGATTTCCCTGCGCAGGCGGTAGACCTCGCGCTTCGTCCTGAGCACCATGCCCAGACCGGCCACCGCCCCCGTCAGCGCGCCAATGACCAGCATGACGACAAGCACGAAGGACAACGGCAGGTCGCGCGATCCGAAATAGTAATCGACATGCACCGGCTCGGCGTTGAGCAGGCCGAAGAACAGACCAAATACGAGGACAAGCAGAACGAACAGAAATCCGAAGATTCGCTTCACATCTCACGGCTCATCAGTTTTTCGCCGGACTGGTGCAGGGGCTGCCTCGAGCGTTCCTTCTGCATGCCGTCGTTGACGCGTTCACGCAGCTCCTTGCCGGGCTTGAAGTGCGGGACGTGTTTCCCGGCCAGCGGCACGGGTTCGCCGGTCTTGGGATTCCTCCCCATACGCGGCGGACGGAAATGCAGCGAAAAGCTTCCGAAGCCGCGGATCTCGATGCGCTCGCCGCTGGCCAGTGACTGCGCCATCTGCTCGATCATCGTCTTGACCGCGAACTCGATATCCTTGTAGGAAAGATGCTTCTGCTTTTGCGCGATTATTTCTATTAGTTCCGATTTCGTCATTAACGTTGCCCCCAATCCCAGAAACGAAACCCGCGTTGAAAAACTTGTTACTTGTTCATCTGCTCCTTGATCAGGTCGCCAAGGGTGGTGGCGCCGGCGCCCTGGGTCGCGGTCTTGCCGTATTCCTTGACCGCCTCCGCCTCGTCTTGTTCGTCCTTGGCCTTGACCGACAGCATGAGCGTGTGATTCTTGCGGTTGATGCCGGTGAACCGCGCCTCGATGGTATCGCCGGCCTTGACCACGGTCTGCGGGTCCTCGACGCGCTCGCGCGCGAGATCGGCGGCGCGGATGTATCCCTCGACACCTTCCTCGAGCAGCACGGTGACGCCCTTGGCGTCGACCTCTGTCACCTTGCCGGTGATGATGCTGCCCTTGGGATGCTCGCCCACGAACAGTTCGAACGGGTCACGCTCGAGTTGCTTGACGCCGAGCGAGATACGTTCCCTCTCGGGATCGATCGCGAGGATCACGGCCTCCATCTCGTCGCCCTTCTTGTAGTTGTGCACGGCCTCCTCGCCGGTCATGCTCCAGGACAGGTCCGAGAGATGCAACAACCCGTCGATGCCGCCCTCGAGACCGACAAAGATGCCGAAGTCGGTGATCGACTTGATCGTGCCGCTGATCTTGTCGCCCTTGTTGTGGCGGGTCGAGAAATCTTCCCAGGGATTCGGCTGGCATTGCTTGATGCCGAGCGAGATACGGCGACGATCGGCGTCGATGTCGAGCACCACGACCTCGATCTCGTCGCCGAGGTGCACGACCTTGGACGGATGGATGTTCTTGTTGGTCCAGTCCATCTCCGAGACGTGGACCAGGCCTTCGACGCCGTCCTCGATCTCGACGAAGCAGCCGTAGTCGGCGATGTTCGTGACCTTGCCGAACACGCGCGTGGCGACCGGGTAACGTCGCGTCAGGTTCTCCCACGGATCCTCGCCGAGCTGCTTCAGGCCGAGCGAGACGCGGTTGCGCTCGCGGTCGAACTTCAGCACCTTGACCTCGATCTCGTCGCCGATGTTGACGATGTCGGACGGCTGCTTGACGCGCTTCCACGCCATGTCGGTGATGTGCAGCAGTCCGTCGATGCCGCCGAGGTCGATAAACGCACCGTAGTCGGTGAGATTCTTGACGATGCCCTTGATGACCTGGCCTTCCTCGAGATTCGAGAGTAGCGCGTCGCGTTCGGCGCTGCCTTCGCTCTCGACGACGGCGCGGCGCGACACGACGACGTTGTTGCGCTTGCGGTCGGTCTTGACGACCTTGAATTCGAGATCCTTGCCTTCGAGATGCGTCAGGTCGCGCACCGGACGCACGTCGACCAGCGAGCCGGGCAGGAATGCGCGGATGTCGCCGATGTCGACGGTGAAGCCGCCCTTGACCTTGCCGCTGATGCGGCCGATGATCTTCTCATCGTTATCCATCGCGGTCTCGAGCACATCCCACTGCTTGGTGCGCTTGGCCTTTTCACGCGACAGCCGGGTCTCGCCGAAACCGTCCTCGACGGCATCCAGCGCGACCTCGACATGATCGCCGACAGCGACCTCGGGCAAGCCCTGGTCGTTGTAGAATTGTTCGATCGGGATGACGCCTTCGGACTTGAGTCCTGCGTTGACGATGACGACATCGGAATTGATGGCGACGACGATGCCGGTCACGATGGAACCGGGGCGCATCTGCTTGCCGGACAGACTTTGCTCGAAGAGCTCTGCGAAACTTTCACTCATCAGGTTGACGTTGCTTGCCCGAAAAGCGGGCAATTCCTTTTGGTTACGCCCGCTTGCGCGGACCTGTTGACGTTTGTCCCGGCGTGACCGTCTGTGACGGCACTCGCGGAACGCCTCTGAATCCCGGTCGCAGACTGCTGCGACGCGGCCGGGCGTGCCCGTCAGCGCCGACGCTCATGCCATAGCTGCATGATTTGTCTGACGACTTCGGCGATGCCCAAGCGGGTCGTGTCGATGATCACCGCATCCCCGGCGGGACGCATCGGTGACGCCGAGCGGCCGCTGTCGCGCGCATCCCGCGTCTCGATCTCCCGCAAAAGGGCCTCTAGACTAACATCCATTCCCTTGTCCTTCAACTGTTTATAGCGCCTTTCGGCCCGCGCCCGGGGACTCGCCCCGAGGAAAATCTTGAGGTCCGCGTCGCTGAAGATCACGGTGCCCATGTCGCGCCCGTCGGCGACCAGGCCCGGGGGCCGGCGAAAGGCGCGCTGGCGCGCCGTCAGGGCCTGCCG
>CAZJKV010000140.1:0-4193 GCA_964546765.1 uncultured Chromatiales bacterium | reverse complement strand
TCATCGCGGCGCTCCCGTTCGCGCTCACCGCCGCGCAGCGCCGCGTCATTGCGGACATCGAACGCGACCTGCGCCGGCCGCATCCGATGCAGCGGCTGGTGCAGGGTGATGTCGGTTCCGGTAAGACCGTCGTCGCCGCGGCGGCGCTGCTCGCCGCGGTGGAGGCGGGATACCAGGGCGCGATCATGGCGCCGACCGAGCTGCTCGCGGAGCAGCACTACCGCAATGTCGAGGGCTGGCTCCGCCCGCTCGGCGTCGCGGTCGGCTGGCTGGCCGGCAAGGGCAGGGGCAAGGCACGGGCGCAGGTGCTGGATGCGATCAGGAGCGGCGCGACGCAGGTCGCGGTCGGTACCCATGCGCTGTTTCAGCAGGAAGTCGGGTTCTCGTCGCTCGGACTCGTCGTCATCGACGAGCAGCACCGTTTCGGCGTGCATCAGCGCCTCGCCCTGCGCGAAAAGGGCCGCAGCCAGGGCCGCTATCCCCACCAGCTGATCATGACCGCGACGCCGATCCCGCGCACGCTGATGATGACCGCCTACGCCGATCTCGACTGTTCCGTCATCGACGAACTGCCGCCGGGACGGCAGCCGGTGACGACCGTCGTCGTGTCCGACGGCCGCCGGGACGAGGTCCTGCAGCGCGTTCGCGGCGTCTGCGTAGATGGCCGTCAGGCCTACTGGGTGTGCACCCTGATCGAGGAATCGGAGACCCTGCAGTGCCAGGCCGCGAGCGACACCGCGCGGCATCTCGCAGAGGCCTTGCCGGATCTGAGGATCGGCCTCGTGCACGGGCGGCTCAAGTCCGCCGAAAAGGAGGCGGTGATGGCCGCGTTCAAGGCAGGCGAGATCGACCTGCTGGTCGCGACCACGGTCATCGAGGTCGGCGTCGACGTCCCCAACGCCAGCCTGATGATCATCGAAAACGCCGAGCGGCTCGGTCTCGCCCAGCTCCACCAGCTGCGTGGACGGGTCGGGCGCGGCAGCGATAACAGCGTGTGTGTCTTGATGTATCATAGCCCGTTGTCCGAACGCGGACGGGCGCGGCTCGCGGTGCTGCGCGAAACCACCGACGGATTCGAGATCGCGCGGCGCGACCTCGACATGCGCGGGCCGGGCGAGATCCTCGGTGTCCGCCAGGCCGGCCTGATGCGCCTGTGCGCCGCCGACCTTCAGCGCGACGGCGAGTTGATCCCCAAGGTCAGCGAAGCTGCCGGCACGCTGCTGGCGCGTTACCCGGAAGTGGCAGCGGCGCTCATGAGGCGCTGGCTTGAAGGCCGCCCGCAATACAGCGTGGTCTAGGGATAGTGGCGGGAGCTTGCGATACAGACTTTTCAATTCCCGAAGGGAGCCTGACTGGCGGATCGCGAGCGCCGTGCCGCGCGGGGAAATGCCACCGGTGCTTGCCTCCTGGCTCATCGACACGGATTCGCTGACGCGGCGCCTGCGCGCGATATGCGGCGCCGCATTCAGCGTCCGCGTCCTCAAGCAGCGCTGGCAGCGGCCATTGCCGAGCGAGCGCGTCGCACTCGGCCTTCACGACCAGGCCTGGGCCCTGGTGCGCCAGGTGCGCCTGCTGTGCGCCTCGCAGGCGGTGGTCTATGCCCGCACGATCATGCCCGAAGCGACCCTGAACGGCGCGCGCCGGCGCTTCGCGCACCTCGGCAACCGTCCGCTCGGCGAGATGCTGTTCACGGACCGGCGCATCGTGCGCGGCCACATGGAGATCGCACGCATCGAGCCCGGTCATGAACTTCACGCGCTCGCCGTCGGACATGGGCGCGCCGGGATCTGGGGGCGGCGCTCGGTTTTCGAGATAGATGGCTATCCTCTGCTCGTCAACGAAATCTTCCTGCCCGGCATCCTCCGGCAGCACCGCCGATGACGATCGACCGCAACAGGCTGGCAGAGCGCGCACGGGTCTATGCGCGACTGATGCGCGTCGAGCGCCCGATCGGCACCCTGTTACTGTTGTGGCCCGCGTTGTGGGCGCTGTGGATCGCCGCCGAGGGCACCCCGAACGCGTGGATCCTGACCGTGTTTGCGCTCGGCGTCTTCCTGATGCGCTCGGCCGGCTGCGTAATCAACGACTATGCCGATCGCCGCATCGACCTGCATGTAGCGCGCACAAAAGGCCGCCCGTTCGCGCGCGGCGAGGTCACCGGACGCGAGGCGCTGATACTGTTCACCGTGTTGTGCCTGCTCGCGTTCCTGCTGGTGCTGACGCTGAACTCCCTGACCATCCTGCTCTCGCTCGCCGCGGTCGCACTGGCCGCGACCTATCCCTTCATGAAGCGCTATACCTACCTGCCGCAGATCCACCTCGGCATGGCCTTCGCGTGGTCGGTGCCGATGGCCTTCGCCGCGCAGACCGGATCGATCCCGCAGGAGGCGTGGCTGGTTTATATCGCGACTGTGCTGTGGACGACCGCCTACGACACCATGTACGCGATGGTAGACCGCGACGACGACATCCGCATCGGCGTCAAGTCGACCGCGATCCTGTTCGGCGAACAGGATCGCCTGATCATCGGCCTGCTCCAGGCCCTGATGTTCGTCGTCCTGCTGATCGTCGGCAGCCGCCTCGAACTCGGCGGCGCCTTCAGCCTCGGCCTGCTTGCCGCCGCGGGCCTCGCGGTCTATCAGCAATACCTGATCCGCCACCGCGAACCCGGCGCCTGCTTCCGAGCCTTCCTGAACAACAACTGGTTCGGCGCCGCAATCTTCGCCGGCCTCTTCCTCCACTATCTATAGAATGGATAGTTTCATGTCAGTCAAACCGATGCAGGTGATGTCCGGTGAGCGGCCTGTCCCGTCACGGGACTGTCCGCCGCAGGGATGCGGCGGCCAAGCGTACATGGACGTATTCACAGCGTGTCCCGTGACGGGACAGGCCGCTCACCGGACCCCCGCTGAAACATCCGGCCGCGAGCTCACACCATGCTGATGGCTACGTTCGCAGTCGTCGCCGGCCTCGCGCTGCTGGTCTGGAGCGCCGACCGCTTCGTGATCGGCGCCAGCGCGACCGCGCGCAACATCGGCGTCTCGCCGATGATCATCGGCCTGACCATCGTCGGCTTCGGGACCTCGGCGCCCGAGATGCTCGTCTCGGCGGTGGCCTCGTTCGAAGACCGCCCCGGTATCGCCGTCGGCAATGCGATTGGCTCCAATATCACCAACATCGCCCTGGTCCTCGCCGTCGCCGCCCTGATCTCCCCCCTGACGGTACAATCGCAGACCCTCAGGCGCGAGATGCCGGTGCTGATGCTGATCATGATCTTCGCGGCGGCCCTGATACTGGACGGCGACCTCGGCCGGGGCGACGGCGTCGCCCTGATCGCCGGACTGGGCCTGATGATGTGGTGGCTGGTCCGGCTCGGCATGCAGGACCGCGACGACCCGATCGTTCAGGAGTACCTGAAGGGAATGCCCGCGGAGATGTCGTTCGCCAGGGGCCTGACCTGGGTCCTGGTCGGGCTCGCGCTGTTGTTCGTCAGCTCGCGCCTGCTGGTATGGGGCGCGGTCGAGATCGCCGTTGCGATCGGCATCAGCGACCTTGTCATCGGCCTCACAGTCGTAGCGATCGGCACCAGCCTGCCTGAACTCGCCGCCGCGGTCGCCGGCGTACTCAAGAAGGAACACGACATTGCCATCGGCAATGTAATCGGTTCAAATATGTTCAACTTGCTCGCCGTGCTCGGGATGCCGGCGCTGATCGCGCCGGGTGTTCTGGAGCCTGCGGTGCTGACGCGCGACTATCCCCTGATGATCGGCCTGACGCTGGCCCTGTTCGTCATGGCCTACGGGTTCTTCGGGCGGCCCGGCAGGGTCAACCGGTTCGAGGCGGCGGTCCTCCTCGGGGTGTTCGCCGGCTACCTGTTCGTGCTGTACCGGACGTCCCTATGAAACGGAAACGGGTGACAGGAAATCAGGCGCGCGACGACATGACACCGCAAATGAAACCACCGCCCCCCGGGACGCGGCCCGACGCTGTGCTCGACGTCCGCCAGCTGAAACAGCTCGGGGTTGCGGTCATCGAGACCGAGGCCGCCGCGGTCCAGGCGCTCGCCGCGCGCATCGGCGACGGCTTCGTTACCGCGTGCCGCCACATGCTCGCCTGCGAAGGCGGGTGCGTCGTGGTCGGGATGGGCAAATCCGGGCATATCGGCGGCAAGATCGGCGCGACCGTCGCGAGCA
>CAZJKV010000139.1:0-4249 GCA_964546765.1 uncultured Chromatiales bacterium | reverse complement strand
TGGTCTGCACCGCGTTCAACGCCGACTTCGACGGCGACCAGATGGCGGTGCACGTACCGCTGTCGCTGGAGGCGCAGCTCGAGGCGCGCGCGCTGATGATGTCGACCAACAACATCCTGTCGCCGGCCAACGGCGAGCCGATCATCGTTCCGTCCCAGGACGTCGTGCTCGGGCTGTACTACATGACCCGTGAGCGGGTCAATGTTAAGGGCGAAGGCATGGTATTCGCGGACATCGGCGAGGTGCACCGCGCCTACGAGACCCGCCAGGTCGACCTGCAGGCAAGGATCAAGGTGCGCATTCGCGAAGTCACGATCGACGACGAGGGCGAGCGTCACGAGCGCCGTCGCCTGGTCGACACCACCGCAGGTCGCGCGCTGCTGTTCGAGATTGCCCCGGATGGCCTGCCCTTCGACCTGATGAATCGCGACATGAGCAAAAAGGCGATTTCCGGGCTGGTCAACGCCTGCTACCGCAACGTCGGCCTGAAGGACACAGTCATCTTCGCGGACAGGCTGATGTACACCGGATTCAGCCTCGCGACCCGCGCCGGCGTCTCGATCGGCGTCGACGACATGGTGATCCCGGACGAAAAGACCGAGATCATCCGCGCCGCCGAACTCGAGGTCAAGGACATCGAAAACCAGTACACCTCGGGCCTGGTCACCAACGGCGAGCGTTACAACAAGGTTGTCGACATCTGGTCGCATACCAACGACAAGGTCGCGAAGGCGATGATGGACAAGCTCGGCACGGATGTCATCACCGATGCCGAGAACAGGGAGGTCAGGCAGACCTCGTTCAACTCGATCTTCATGATGGCCGATTCCGGCGCGCGAGGCTCGGCGGCCCAGATCCGCCAGCTCGCAGGCATGCGCGGCCTGATGGCCAAGCCGGATGGCTCGATCATCGAGACGCCGATCACCGCGAATTTCCGTGAAGGGCTCGACGTGCTGCAGTACTTCATCTCAACGCACGGCGCGCGCAAGGGCCTCGCCGACACCGCGCTCAAGACCGCGAACTCGGGCTATCTGACCCGGCGCCTGGTCGACGTCGCCCAGGATCTGGTCATCACCGATGTGGATTGCGGCACGAGCAACGGACTGATGATGTCCGCGCTGATAGAAGGCGGCGATGTCGTCGAAGCGCTGGGCTCCCTGGTGCTCGGCCGCACCGTCGCCGACGACGTCCGGGTTTCCGGCGCCGACAGCGACATTCTGGTTCCGGCCGGCACCCTGATCGACGAAGTCTGGGTCCAGCTCATCGAGAAGGAAGGTATCGACCGCATCAAGGTCCGTTCGCCGATCACCTGCGACAACCAGTTCGGCATCTGCGCGGCCTGCTATGGCCGCGACCTGGCTCGCGGTCACCGGGTCAATATCGGTGAATCGGTCGGCGTCATAGCGGCGCAGTCGATCGGCGAACCCGGTACCCAGCTCACGATGCGCACCTTCCATATCGGCGGCGCTGCGTCACGAGCCGTTACCGTCAATTCGGTCGAGTCAAAGATCCCGGGCACCGTCAGGCTCGACAACATCAAGCTGGTCGAGAACAGCAGCGGCGTCAATGTCGCGGTCTCGCGATCCGGCGAACTGATCGTGATCGACAGCGGCGGTCGCGAGCGCGAACGCTACAAGATCCCCTACGGCGCTATGCTGACGATCAACGACGGCGACAGGGTGGCGGCCGGACAGCAGCTTGCGAACTGGGATCCGCATACCCATCCGGTCGTGACCGAGGTGACCGGTCAGCTGAAGTTCTCGGACATCATCGATGGCGTGACGGTTCAGCGCCAGACCGACGAGGTTACAGGCCTGTCCAGCATGATCGTCACCGACCCCAAGTCGCGCGGTCTCAGCACCAAGGACCTGCGCCCGATGGTCAAGATCGTCGACAAGGACGGGAAGGACTGCTTCTTTACCGGCACCGATATCCCGGCGACCTACTATCTGCCGGCGGGCGCGATCATCGGCCTCGGCGACGGCAGCAAGGTCAATGTCGGCGACGTCATCGCGCGTATCCCGCAGGAGTCGTCCAAGACCCGCGACATCACCGGCGGTCTGCCGCGCGTTGCCGACCTGTTCGAGGCCAGAAAGCCCAAGGATCCGGCGATACTCGCCGAGATTACCGGCACCGTGGCCTTCGGCAAGGACACCAAGGGCAAGCAGCGCCTGATCATCGTTGGCGAGGACGGCGAGCGTTACGAGGGCCTGATCCCCAAGTGGCGTCACATCACGGTGTTCGAGGGCGAGCATGTTGAAAGAGGCGAGGTCATCGCCGATGGCGCGCCGTCGCCGCACGACATTCTGAAGCTGCTCGGCGTCGAGGCCCTGGCAAACTACATCGTCAAGGAAGTCCAGGACGTCTATCGCCTGCAGGGCGTCAAGATCAACGACAAGCACATCGAGGTCATCGTGCGCCAGATGCTGCGCAAGGTTGAGATCAAGTCCCCGGGAGACACCAGCCTGCTGACCGGCGAACAGGTCGAGCGTACGCGGGTGGTCGAGGAAAACGAGCGCGCGATCGCCGATAGCAAGCTCCCGGCCGAGTTCGAGCCGGTACTGCTCGGCATCACCAAGGCCTCGCTCGCGACCGAGTCGTTCATCTCCGCGGCCTCGTTCCAGGAGACGACGCGGGTGCTGACCGAGGCCGCCGTGAGCGGCAAGAGCGACCAGCTGCGCGGTCTCAAGGAGAACGTCATCGTCGGCCGCCTGATCCCGGCCGGCACCGGTCTGGCCTATCATACGGACCGTCAGCGCAAGGAACTCGCGGCCAAGCTGCCCGCGGAGGGCAAGGCCCCGACTAACGACGAGGTCGAGGAGGCCCTGCGCCAGGCGTTGAATGTGACCTGAACGAGACGCCGGAAATCCGGCGCCTCGCCCGATGACGGGGCCCATGCCGGGTCAATCCGGCATGGGCCCCGTCCGTTTCCAAGTCCCTGTTTTTCTGGCCCGCGACCGGAGCCTGCGCCCGGGTTTCCAGGCGGTGACGACTTGACAGGGGGCGGTTATCACCCTAAACTTTCGCGTCTTTGCAGAAGCGGAGCGGCAGCGGGTTTCCCGTCTCCCTCCGGTCAGCTCAACTCATTGAACCTCAAGCGTTCAACCGTTGGCGGGGCAGGCCACAGGTGCCCCAACCCCGACGGTCGGACGCTTGATATTTATTAGGATGGTGCAAGTCTCCGATGGCGACGATCAATCAGCTGGTTCGAAATCCCCGGTCACGGAAAAAGGCCAAAAGCGCCGTGCCCGGGCTCGAAGGGTGTCCGCAGAAACGCGGTGTCTGTACCCGTGTCTACACGACCACCCCGAAAAAGCCGAATTCGGCGTTGCGCAAGGTCGCCCGCGTCCGGCTGACGAACGGCATGGAGGTCACCACCTATATAGGCGGCGAGGGCCACAACCTGCAGGAGCACTCGGTCGTGCTGATTCGCGGCGGCCGTGTCAAGGACCTGCCGGGTGTGCGCTATCACACCGTGCGCGGCAGCCTCGATACCTCGGGTGTCGACGGCCGGCGCAAGGGCCGTTCGAAGTACGGCGCGAAGCGGCCCAAGGGTTGATTTCGAAGCACAAGTTACGGATGCACTGAACGATGCCCAGGAGAAGAGTAGTCCAGAAGCGCGAGCAGATTCCGGATCCGAAATTCGGAGACCAGAATCTCGCGCGATTCATCAACATGGTGATGCGCAGCGGCAAGAAGTCCCTGGCCGAGAACATCGTCTACGGCGCGCTCGACCAGGTCGGCCGCAAGGGCAATCCCGATCCGGTGAATGCCCTCAAGTCGGCGCTGGAAAACATCCGCCCGCTGGTCGAGGTCAAGTCGCGACGCGTCGGCGGCGCGACCTACCAGGTGCCCATGGAAGTCCGTGGCGATCGCGGCCAGGCGCTGGCGATGCGCTGGCTGGTCGATGCCGCGCGCAACCGCAGCGAGAAGACCATGGGGCTGCGTCTCGCGGCCGAAATCATGGACGCCTGTGAAAACCGCGGAACCGCGGTCAAGAAGCGCGAGGATACCCATCGCATGGCGGAGGCCAACAAGGCCTTCTCGCATTATCGCTGGTAGGTTTACCGATTATATCTGACGAGTACAGGCGAATATCGTGGCCAGAAAGACACCCATAGGACGTTACCGGAACATCGGCATCATGGCGCATATCGACGCCGGCAAGACGACGACGACCGAGCGCGTGCTGTTCTATACCGGCGTCTCCCACAAGATGAGAGAGGTGCACGACGGCGCTGCCACGATG
>CAZJKV010000138.1:0-4445 GCA_964546765.1 uncultured Chromatiales bacterium | reverse complement strand
GCCTCGCCGCTGTGGGCGATCGGCTCGCCGGGCTGCACGACGCCGCCGACCAGGCAGCCCCATTTGATCCGGCTGTTGCCGGCGTCGATCAGCAGTATCATGCGGGCGCCCCGTCCGCTAAGGTCTGCGTCCGCAGGCGTACGTCGCCGGCATGACAGCGCCGGATCACGCCGTCCTGTTCGAGCAGCAATGCGCCGGTGTCATCGACGCCGCGCGCGATGCCTTCCACGTCGCCATTGCCGGTCTGCACGCACACCGGCAGACCAATGAGACAGTCACGGGCCCGCCACGCATCGAGCATCGGCGCGAGGCCGTCACCCTCGAATCGGTCCAGCGTGTCGACCAGGCATTCCAGCACCGCGGCGGCGAGCCGGTTGCGGGAAGGCGCTTCGCTGCCGCCGAGCGCGCCCCGGACATCGATCCATGGCTGGTCGATCCGCGCGTCCGCGAGCGCGCGCGGCATGTCGACGTTGATGCCGACGCCGATCACGATGCAGGCATTGCCGCCGGATTCGCCCGACAGCTCGATCAGCACGCCGGCGAGCTTGGCCCCGCGCCACAGGATGTCGTTCGGCCACTTGACGCCGGCGCCGCCGACGCCGCAGTCCGCCAGCGCCTCATGCACGGCGAGTCCGACCGCAAGGCTGAGGCCGCCGAGCGCGTCCGGCCCCGACGGGAAACGCCACAACAGCGACAGATACAGGTTACGCGCGCACGGCGAGACCCAGGGCCGGCCCTGCCGCCCGCGCCCACGGCGCTGCGTCTCGGCGAGACACACGGTCCCCGCGGGCAGCGCCCCGGCCCGCGCCAGCAAGGCGCCGTTGGTCGAGTCGATCTCGAAATGGACCTCTATGTCGGTGAGACGGGCGCCGGCCCGTGGCGTCAGCGCGGCGCGGATCGCGTCCGCGGACAGCAGTTCCAGCGGGGCCGCGAGGCGGTGACCTCGCCCCCGGACCGAGTGAATGTCGAGGCCGTGCCGCTTCAGCGCATGGAGACGTTTCCAGACGCCGGCACGGCTGATCCCGAGACGCTGCCCGAGGTGTTCGCCGGAATGAAAGCGTCCGTCGGAGAGGATACGCAATAGTTCATGCCCGTGCGGCATCGGCGTGGATTCAGCTTGTTGTGGAAACGCTGCGGTGATCGCCTCACAGCGACACGATCATCATGGTCACGAACAATAACAGCAGGACCGCGGCAATGGCCATGCTGATATAGTAGATGTATTTCTCGGAGGTGGTATCCCTGCCCGCCAGCTTGTCGAGCCTGCTTTGACCGTCATCATCCGTCATGCCGTCCTCCCAGATGCCCTCCGGTCCCGCCCGGGACACCCGGACGCTTGCCTCGATGGCATTCAATACCGAATAATAACAGATGCTTAAACGCTGCGCGCAACCCGGCCGCGCCTCCCAACAATAACAACCGGATATCCCCTTCATGTCCCGGATCAAGAAGTTGCGCGTCATGCTGCTGGTGCACGCGTCCCTGGTGCCGCCCGACGACCTCGTCGATGAGGACGATCCACGGATGGCGCAGTTCCGCACCGAGCACGACGTCCACCAGGCCCTGCTCGGGCGCGGCCACGAGGTGCGGGTCGTCGGCGCCTACGACGACATCGCGCCGATCCGCGCGACCATCGAGGAGTGGACACCGGACATCGTCTTTAACCTGCTCGAGGAGTTTGCCGGCAACCCGGCGTTCGACTACTACGTCGTCAGCTATCTCGAAATGCTTGGTATCCCGTACACCGGCTGCAATCCGCGCGGCCTCGTGCTCGCGCGCGACAAGGCGCTGTCGAAGATCCTGCTGTCGCATCACCATATCAGCGTGCCCGAGTTCGCGGTGTTCCCGCGCGGCCGCTCGGTCCGCGCCAACAAGCGCCTGCGCTATCCGATGGTCGTGAAGTCGCTGATGGAGGAGGGTTCGGTCGGCATCGCCCAGGCCTCGCTGGTCCACAACGAGGAGCAGCTGCGCGAGCGGGTGCGGGTGATCCACGAGATGACGCACGGCGACGCGATCGCCGAGCGCTACATCGACGGGCGCGAACTCTACGTCACGGTCGTAGGCAACGCCCGGCTGACGGTCCTGCCGTTTCGCGAGATCGTCTTCAGCAAGGGCGATAACGGCAATGTCCGGCTCGCCACCGCGAAGGTCAAGTGGGACCCGGACTATCGCAACCGTTGGGGGATCGACTACCGCTTCGCGCAGAACCTGCCGGATGGCCACGCCGATAAGATCGCGACGCTGTGCAAACGCGCCTTCCGGGTCTTGAACCTGAACGGCGTTGCGCGTTTCGACCTGCGTCTCGGCGAGGACCGCAGGATCTACATGCTCGAGGCCAACCCGAACCCGGCGATCTCGTCGATCGACGACTGTGCCTACTCGGCGGAGAAGGCGGGCATGGACTACGAGCAGTTCATCCAGCGCATCCTTGCCCTCGGCCTGCGCGCCAGCGGCTAATCTCCCGCCGCCGCCGGCCGTTAATCCCTGTAACAGGGGAGGAACGGAACATGCTGAGCTTCATCTATTCACTGATGCGCGACTTCGAGCAGATGTTCGGCGACCGGGCAAATCTGCTCTATATCAACCGCTACCACTTCAATTACCTGCGCCGCGACTTCGCGAACCCGGACGACCTGCCGACGATGATGTCGATACTCGGCGTCACGATCATGATCACGGAAGGCGCCGTCAATCCGCACCTGGCCCGCATCAACCATACCTCGCGTCCCCGCGCGCTCGCTAAGTCAGCTCAATCCTGAGGCTGACCCCTGGCGTCGCGTTCGGACACGTCGCGTTTTTCGGCATAGCGCACGACCTCGCCGGCGCGCGTCATCCGGATCTCGCCCTGGTGAATCGCGCCCTCGGCGATCGCGATCACCGGGCTGGAGATACGGCCCGCGACGCGCGCGCTCGGGGTCAGTTCCAGCTTGCCGGTCACGGTGATGTCGCCCTGGACCTCGCCCGAGATCACGACATTCGTCGCCTGGATATTGCCTATCCAGCGCCCCTGTTCGCTCAGCACCACCGCGCCATCTATCCTGCAGTCACCCTCGACGGTGCCATTGACGATGTAGTTGTCGCTGCCCTCGATCAGACCTGAAAACCGGGTCTCGTGACCGACCAGCGTCGTGAAGTTGTGGACGCCGTCCAGCACCCGGCGGCCCTTGCCGCGATTGCGTGTCAACCATGATTGCAGGTCCATGAGACTCCTGTGAGCGATATGTGGCCTCCGGGACGCGGGAGGCGGTCGCGATACCGAGTATATCGGCACAGGACCGGCGATCAAGGAACCACCCGGCAGGACCGATAAGGTCTGACCGACCCGGTCCCCGCAATGATGACGGACACAGACGACAAACGCCCGCCCTGCCTCACCCGCTTCGCCGGTGCGGCGCTGCTGTGCCTCGCCCTGCTGCCGGTCCCGCTCGCCGTTGAATCCGCCGCCCCGCCACTGCGCGACGTCCGCATCCTCGTCGACGTCTCGGGCAGCATGAAACAGACCGACCCGCACAACCTGCGCGTCCCGGCGCTACGCCTGCTGACCGGCGTGCTGCCCGGCGATGCCCATGCCGGCGTGTGGACCTTCGGGCGCTTCGTGAACATGAACGTGCCCTTCGGGCCGGTCGATGACGCCTGGCGCGATGCCGCGTCGGCCGCGACCGCGGAGATCGGCTCGGTCGCGCTGTACACGAACATCGAGGGCGCGCTCGAAACCGCGACCTGGAACTGGCAGGCGCCCGCCGACGGCGTCCAGCGCAACCTGATCCTGTTCACCGACGGCATGGTCGACGTGCCGGGCGGCGCGGCGGAAATCGCGCGTTCCCGCGCCCGCATCACCGGCGAACTCGTGCCCCGGCTCGCCGTCGCCGGCGTCCGGATCCACGCGATCGCGCTCTCCGACCGGACCGACGAACCGCTGCTGCGCCAGATCACCGCGGCGACCGGCGGCCGCTTCGCGATGACCACCGACGCCGCCGACCTGACGCGCATCTTCCTGCGCATCTTCGAACAGGCCGTCGCGCCCGACAGCCTGCCCCTGCGTGACCGTCACTTCCTCGTCGACGACAGCATCAGCGAACTGACGCTGCTGGCCTTCCGCGAGACCGGGTCACCGCCGGCACGCCTGACCGCGCCCGACGGGACCACGCTCGAGGCCGGCAAGACGCCGCGCGGCGTGCGCTGGCACAGCGATCCGCGCTATGACCTGATCACGATCAACGCCCCGCCGGCCGGGACCTGGGAGATCGACGCCGCGATCGATCCGGACAACCGGATCATGGTCGTCAGCCGTCTCAAACTCGAGGTCACGCCGCTGCCGACACCGATGCTCGCCGGTGACGAGCAGCCGGTGCTGGTCAGCCTCAGCAACGACGGGCAGACTATCGCGAAACGCGACTTCCTGCACTTCATCCGGGTCGAGGCCGGCCTGCGGCCGCCCGCCGCCG
>CAZJKV010000137.1:0-4565 GCA_964546765.1 uncultured Chromatiales bacterium | reverse complement strand
CGAACGCCGCGCGCGTGAGCACCTCGTCGCGCCAGTAGCCGGGCGTGACGTTGGGGCCGCGCACGCACGCCTCGAGCTTCTCGCCGACCGGGGTGAGCTTCAGGTCGAGTCCCGGCGCCGGCAGGGCCTCGAGCTCGAACAACAGGTCGCCGGCGTTGACCACGTCGCCGGGCTCGAGCGCGACCCGGCGCAGGAAGCCGTGGATCGGCGCGGCGACGACATAGGGGTCGCGCAGCCGGGTGCGGCCCTCTTCCTCGACGTACTCGGCGAAATAGCCCTGCACGACCCGGTCCGCGCTGGCCGGGACCGGTGCGGGGCGCAGCGCGAGGTACAGCAATGCGAGGATCGCGATGCCGATGACGATCACCACCAGTTTCTTGTTCGTGCTCATCGCAGTCCTGACCTTATCTCATTCTATCGTCTTTAGCGCGGACACCATGTCGAGCCGGCGCAGGCGGCGCGCGACCAGCAGCACCGACAGCAGCGTCGCGACCAGCACTCCGAGCGCCGAGAACGCATAACTCGCCGGCGTGATGACGAACGGCATGCGGAACAGGTCGATGCTGATCGAGACGGTCAGCAGCCAGGCGAAGGCGGTGCCGAGCGCGAGGCCGAGCGGGATCGCGATCAGCGTCAGCAGAGAGATCTCGCCGATCAGCACCCAGCCGACCTCGGTGCGGGTGAAGCCGAGCACGCGCAGTGTCGCCAGCTCGCGGGCGCGCTCGGCGAAGGCGATGCGGGCATTGTTGTAGACCACCGCGAACGCGATCGAGCCGGCGAGCAGCAACATGATGCTCATCATCACCAGCATGGTGTCATCGATGTACTGGCGGAAGGTGCGCTCGGACTCGGCGATCTGGCCGATCGCCGCGATGCGCGGCATCTCCCACAACTCCGCATACAGTGCCTCCTCCTGGCCCTGGTCCACCAGCAGCCAGGCGCCGGACAGGGCCGGGCCCTCGCGCATGACGCGGTTCAGCGCCCGGCGCTCCATGTAGGCGCTGACCCCGACCGGCTCGTCGACGGTGCCGGCGAGCAGGAGGCTGAGCGTGCGCCGGTGACCTTCCATGACCTCGACATCGAGGATGTCGCCGGGCACGACGCCGAGGTAGTCGGCGAGGTAACTGGTCAGCAGCAGGCCCTCCGGCGGCAGGCGCACCGGACGATACGCGGCATCGATCAGCGACTGCAGTTGCGGCTCGGGCTCGAGGCCGAGGATCGCGGTGCGGTAGTCGCGCACACCGTGGACGAGCCGCACCGGGACACTGCGATAACCCTCGGCGACGTGCACGCCGGGCTGCGTCCGCAGCTCGGCAAGCGCTCGCTCCGGCGTCGGCTCGGTGAAGCTGAGATGCAGGTCCATCTTCATGACCAGGCGGAACTGGGTATCGAGCAGGTGATCGATCGCATTGAACTGATAGCTGCCGACCAGCAGCAGCGAGCCCGACAGCGAGATGCCGAGCACCGACAGCGCGGCCTTGATGCGATGGCGCGAGAGGTTGCGCAGGATGATGCGCGTCGGCTGGTCGAGCAGGCGACCGACGACTGAACGCTCGAACCAGCCGCGGCGATAGTGGTCCGGCGCCGGCGGCCGCATCGCCTCGGCCGGCGGCAGGCTGACCGCGCCGTAGACCGCGTGCCAGGTGCCGAGCAACGCGGAACCGGCCGCGATCGCGACTGCAAGGACGACGACCCGCGGCTGCAGGCGGAAACTCATCTCGGGGAAGCGGAAGTATTCGGCGTAGACGAGCGCGAGCCCCTCGGCGGCCCAGGCGCCGAAGGCAACACCGAAGACTGATCCGATCAGCACGATCACCGCGGTGAGCTGGCCGTAATGCGTCGCGATCGCGCGATTGCTGTAGCCGAAGGCCTTGAGCACAGCGATCTGCTGGCGCTGGATGCGGATGACGCGCGCCATCAGCACGCTGAGCAGGAACGCGGCGACGCCGAGGAAGATCGTCGGCAGGATCACCGCCATGACCGCGAGCTGGTCGAGTTCCTGGGTCAGGAAACGGTGCGAGATCTGGTCGTCGCGGCCGTAGGCGCCGATGTTGCCGTATGGTCCGAGCGCCTGGTCGACGGCGTCGATGACGCCGGCCTCGTCGGCGCCGGCCTGCAGCGTCAGCACGATGCTGTTGAAAGCGCCGTCCATCGCGAAGGCATTGGCGAGCGCGCGGCGGTTCATCCACAGCACGCCGAAGCGCTCGTAGTCCGGCAGCATGTCGGCGGGGCCGAGTTGGTAGATGAACTCCGGCGACAGCACGACGCCGCTGACGATCAGGGTCTCGAGCCGACCGTTGATGATCGCCCGCAGGCGGTCGCCGGCGCGCAGGCCATGGGCCTCGGCAAACGGCTCGCTGATCGCGACCTGGTCCGAGCGCCCGGACTCGGGCAGGCTGCCCGCTCTTATATGGAGTCGGTTCAGGTCCGGCTGCTGGCCGTCGGGGATCGACAGCAACTGGCCGCGCACCGGATCGGGATAGCCCGGGACCTCGAGCCTGACCGGCGCAACGACCCGGGTCTCGACGATGTTGACGCCGGGGATCTCGCGCAGGCGGCCGATGACGCCGTCAGGCGCGCGCTTCAGCTCGCTGAAGACGTCGGCGAAATGATTGCCCTCGTAGAAGCGGTCCTTGGACAGCGAGAGCGCGTCGAGCGTCGTCATCGACACGATCAGCACCATGACCCCGGCGCCGATCACGGTCGCGATCGCCGCGACCTGACCCTTCATGTGCGAGAGGTCACGCCACAGCTTGCGCGTCAGGGTCCGCATCACCACTCGAGCTCGGCCGGCGCCTTGCGCTGCGTGTTGACACGGGTCTCGGCGACCCGGCCGTCGCTGATGCGGATGACGCGGTCGGCCATGTCGCCGATGACCGCGTTGTGGGTGATGACGACGGTCGTCGTGCCGAGCTCGCGGTTGATGCGTTCAATCGCCTCGAGGACCTGGATGCCGCTCTTCGAGTCAAGCGCGCCGGTCGGCTCGTCGCACAGCAGCACGGCGGGCTGCTTGGCGATCGCGCGGGCGATCGCGACCCGCTGCTGCTCGCCGCCGGAGAGCTGCGACGGAAAATGGTCCATGCGCTCCCGCAGGCCGACCAGCGCCAGCGCCTCCTCCGGCGAGATCGGGTCGCGGCTGATCTCGGTGACGATCGCGACGTTCTCGCGCGCGGTCAGGCTCGAGATCAGGTTATAGAACTGGAACACGAAGCCGACATGGTCGCGGCGGAACGCGGTCAGCTCCCGGTCGGTGGTCATGACCAGGTCGTGATCGAGATAGCGCGCCTCGCCGCTGGTCGCGCTGTCGAGTCCACCGAGGATGTTGAGCAGGGTCGACTTGCCGGAACCCGAGGCCCCGAGCATGACCGTCAGCTCGCCGGCATACAGGTCGAGGTCGACGCCGCGCAGCGCGTGGATCTCGACCTCGCCCATGACGTAGGTCTTGGTCAGGCCGCGGGTCGAGAAGACGACTTCCGCCCGGCCGCTCGTGGCTGGATCAGTCATCACACGCGTGCTCCCTGCGGGCGGACAGTGACGGGTAATCCTTGAATAACATGGATTTGCGTACAGGAAGGATAAACGCCCTCCCCCTGCAAGTCCACGGGGATCTCGGATCGGGGCAGAAACCGGGGATGCACGCGGTGACGCTATGCGTGGCGATGAACGACAATACCGGACCTGATGACACCAGGAGCCTGTACATGATGAACGAAAGCTACCAGCAGGACATGGATACCATGCAGCGTTTCTTCGCACGCCCATTCTTCCTCAGCTTTACGGTCGGCATCCCGTTCTGCGTGTTCAAGATCCTGTTCGGTCTGTCGGCCTGGCGGGCCGCCGGCGGCAGCGGTGAGCTCCTCGGCATATTCGGCATGCTTGTGGCTGTATGGGCAATTGCGGACCTGCTGATGAATGCGGGGCGTTCCATACTCGACCTGCTCAACCGCCCGGCATCGTTTGAATACTGCACCATTGCCCAGCTGGGACAATCGTTCGGCAGGCCTTCGATATTCCTCGCGATCGACACCCTGCTGTCCTTTGCGATCATCTGCGCCATGCTCTGGACCGGCTGGATCGCAACGCTCGGCACCGCAGAATCATACCTCTGGTACGCGGCCACCACGCTGAATCTGATCAGCCTCTCGGTGGTTTCGCTCTACAACGAGATACATCGCGGGAATGCTGAAGATCGCAACGCCCCCGGGAGGCCATCCTCCAGCTCCGGATGACTCCTGCGGGTCAGAATGAAATAATGCTGATAAACTCCGCACTTGTGCCATCCTCATGGAGGATCGGGCCCTCCGGTATCTGAACCCGTGCCGGCCCCGGCGCCTCCCCGGGGCCGGCTTTCGCAACTGACGACGACTGACATGGAAAAACGCTTTACCGCAAAAGACTTTGTCCTGCTCTCCGCGCTGTCGGTCCTGCTGCTGGTGCTGCTGCTGGTCATGTACCAGATCGACCGGCAGTGGGCCAAGATGGACCAGATGGAGCGCGTTATGAGCGAGCAGGCCCAGGACCTGCGCACGCTGCGCGGCGCGATGCAGTCCGTCGAGCGCCGCCTG
>CAZJKV010000136.1:0-4565 GCA_964546765.1 uncultured Chromatiales bacterium | reverse complement strand
CCGACAACGATCGTCAGCGGTATACCAAGCTTCATGTAATCGCTGAAGCGGTAACCGCCGGGACCGAACACCATCAGATTGGTCTGGTAACCGATCGGCGTTGCAAAGCTCATCGATGCGGCGACCATGATCGTGATCATGAACGGCATGAAGTCGACCTCGAGTGATCTGGCGAGCGCCAGCGCGATCGGGAACATCAGCACCGCAGCGGTGTTGTTGGTGATGATCGCCGTGAACAGCGCGGTGATCACATAGACCATCAGCAAGGCAGACCACGGGTCATTGCCGATCATCGACAGCAGGCTGCCGGCGATCCCCTGCGCGGCGCCGGTCAGGTGCAGCGCCTCGCCGATGCCGAGCGAGGCGCCGATGACGATCAGGATCTGCCAGTCGACGGTCTGGCGCGCGGTGCGCGCGCGCGTGCAGCGCGTGATCAGCATCAGGCCGCCGGCAAGCAAGGCGCCCTGCAGCATGCTGATCCAGCCGAAGGCGACCGACAGCACCATCAGGCCCATGATCGCGATGGCGAGCGGGGCCCGCTCGTGCTGCAGCGGGGTGGAGTCCTCGAGCCGGCTCACCAGGTAAAAGTCACGCGAATTGCGCTGCTGCACGACGAAGGACGGATGGGCCTCGAGCAGCAGCGTGTCGCCCGGCAGCAGGACGATGTCGCCGATCTTCGCCTTGATCTGCTTGCCGCGGCGCGAGACCGCGATGATCGCCGCGTTGTACAGCGTGCGGAATCGTCCTTCCCGGATGCTCTTGCCGACGATCGGGCAGGAATCCGAGATCACCGCCTCGACCAGGCAGCGTTCCGGCCGCGGCATGTTGAGCTTGAATATCTGGTTGGTCGCCGGCTTGAGGCCGTGGATCTTCTGCAGGTCGACGACCGATTCGACGACGCCGGCGAACACCAGGCGGTCGCCGGCCTGCAGCCGCTCTAACGGCGACACCGCGGGCAGCACCTGGTCGCCGCGGTCGATCTCGGCGAGATAGAGCCCGGGCAGGTGGCGCAGGCCCGCCTGCTCGATGGTCTTGCCGACCAGCGGACCGTCGGCGTCGACCAGCATCTCGACGGTATAGCCGCGCGCATCGGCGAACTGGCCGATCGCCGGCAGGCGGTCAGGCAGCAGCCAGCGGCCGAGCAGCATCGTGATCGCAATGACCGCGACAGTCAGCGGCACCCCGACCCAGGCCAGTTCAAACATCGTGATGCCGGAGCCGGTCTCCCGGATCATCAGGCCATTGACGACGAGGTTGGTGCTGGTGCCGATCAGCGTGCAGGTGCCGCCGGCGATCGCGGCATAGCTGAGCGGGATCAGCAGGCGCGATACCGCGAGCCGGTTGCGGCGCGCCCAGTCCTGCACCGCGGGGATCATGATCGCGACGACCGGCGTGTTGTTGAGAAATGCGCTCATGCCCGCGACCGGCGCCATCAGGCGCAACTGGGCCTCGGGCAGCGACTTCGGCCTGCCGAGCATGTATTGCACGACCCAGCCGATCGCGCCGGTGTCGCGCAGGCCGGCGACGACGACATAGAGCACCCCAACGGTGATCATGCCCTCGTTCGAGAATCCGGACAGCGCCTGCAGCGGCGTCAGGATGCCGGACACGAGCAGTATCGTCAGGCCGGCCATCAGCGCGATGTCGGCCGACACCCGGTTCGACGCGAGCATCAGGAAGCACAGCGCGACGACCGCGATGGTGAACCAGGCTTCAGGACTCATGGCGGCGCCGCCTCAGGACGAGAGGATCCCCCGCTCCTTCAGCATCTCGATGACAAGCTCCGCGCTTTGGTCCAGCGAGAGTCTGTCGGTCTCGACGACGAGTTCCGGATTCTCCGGCTCCTCGTACGGCGACGAGATGCCGGTAAAGGCCTTGATCTCGCCCGCCCGCGCCTTCTTGTACAGGCCCTTGACGTCGCGCTCCTCGCAGACGTCGAGCGAGGCCTTGCAAAAGATCTCCAGGAAGTCGCCATGCGGCAGTAACCCGCGCACCCGGTCGCGATCGACGCGGAACGGCGAGATGAACGCGGTCAACGCGATCACCCCGGCCTCGACGAACAGCTTCGATATCTCGCCGATGCGCCGGATGTTCTCGACCCGGTCGTCGTCCGAAAAGCCGAGGTCGCCGCACAGGCCGTGGCGGATGTTGTCGCCGTCGAGCACGAAGGTGCGGCACTTCATCTCGTGGAGCCGCTCCTCGACCGCGTGGGCGAGCGTGGACTTGCCGGCCCCGGACAGGCCGGTAAACCACAGTACGACGCTCTTGTGACCGTTCATCTCCTCGCGCGCCGCGCGATCGATCGTTGCATGATGCCAGACGACATTGCTGCTCTTCTTGCTGTCACTCATTCCATGTTCTCCGTTGCTGATGGGGTCAGAGTAGACCGGGTTTACTCTGACCCCGGGTTATTGCCTACTTTCTGCCGTAGTTGTCGTCGTAACGGACAATGTCGTCCTCGCCGAGGTAGGCTCCGGACTGTACCTCGATGATCTCCAGCGGCAGGCTGCCGGGATTCTCGAGCCGGTGGCGGACACCGATCGGGATGTAGGTCGATTCGTTCTCGCTCAACAGGAAAGTTTCGTCGCCGCGGACGACCTTCGCGGTGCCGCGCACGACGACCCAGTGTTCGGCGCGGTGGTGGTGCATCTGCAGCGACAGCGACGCGCCGGGATTGACGCAGATGCGCTTGACCTGGAAGCGGTCGCCGCTGTCTACGCCCTCGTAGCTGCCCCACGGTCGATGAACGCGCCGGTGCAGCTGGTGTTCACTGCGCCCGGCCGACTTGATCCGCTCCACGATCACCTTGACCGACTGCGCGTGATCCTTGTGCGCGACCAGCACCGCATCCGCGGTCTCGATCGCGATGATGCCGTCGAGCCCGACCGCGGCAAGCAGGCGGTGTTCGGCGAACAGCAGCGAATTGCGCGTGTCTTCCGCGATCACGTCGCCGCGCAGGATGTTGCCATTGGCGTCCTGCGGGATGACCTCCCACAGGCTCGACCAGGCCCCGACGTCGGACCAGCCGGCGGCGAGCGGGATCACGACCGCGGGCGCGGTGCCGGTTCCTGCCTCCGTCCCGGGTCCTGTCAATCGTTCCATTACCGCGTAGTCGATCGAATCGCCCGGACAGGCCGCGAACTCGGCCTTGCCGACGCGGAAAAAGTCGCCGTCCTGCGTTCCTGCCTCGTGGGCGCGGTGCGCCGCGTCGTGGATATCGGGGCGGAACCGGCGGATCGCATCCAGCCACACGTCGGCGCGCACCATGAAGATGCCGCTGTTCCACAGGTAATCGCCGGATTCGAGCCAGGCCCTGGCCGTCGCCGCGTCCGGTTTCTCGACGAACTGTTCTATCGGATACGCCGCGATCCCGTCCTTGCCGCCGCCGAGCGCGGCCGCGCCCTTGCGGATGTAGCCGAAACCGGTCTCGGCGCGATCCGGCACGATGCCGAAGGTCACGATCGCGCCCTGCACGGCCTGGTCGATGCCGCACAGCACGGCGGCATGAAACGCCTCGTTATCCCGGATCAGGTGGTCTGCCGGCATGATCAGCATCACGGCGGCGGAGTCTTCGTTGGCGACATGCAGCGCCGCGATGGTCGTGGCCGGCGCGGTGTTGCGCCCGACCGGTTCGAGCAGCAGCCGCCCGGGCGGCAGATCGAGCCGGCGCAGCTGTTCCGCGACGAGGAAGCGATGCTCTTCGCTGCAGACGACGAGCGGCGGCGCGACGCCGTCGTCCGCGTCGGTTTCGAGACCGGACAGACGTTCGACGGTCGCCTGCAACAGGGTGCGGTCGCCGAACGGCGCCAGCAGTTGCTTGGGGTAGTGTTCGCGCGACAGGGGCCACAGGCGCGTGCCTGAGCCGCCTGAGAGGATCACCGGCTGGAGTTTGTGCATGATATGCCACCCATCGCCGGGCATGATAGCACGGCGCAGTGGTAATCCCGCACCGGGACTCAAAAAAACGGCCCTGTCGCCAGGGCCGTGGGGTCGCAAGCAGGAAAGCGGATCGGCGGACGATCAGTCGGGCTCGGCGCGTGATTGCCGGGTCTCGGTGTTGCCGAGCGTGAGGCGATCACGATTCCGGTCCACGATGTTGAGGCTGATACCCCGGACATCGCTTAGCGCCTCGAGACTGCGGAACGGCCCGTGCTGCTTGCGGTGCTCGACGATCGCCTCGGCGCGCGACTGCCCGATGCCGTTCAACGCCGCGAGGGCATCGGCGTCGGCCTCGTTGATGTTGATCTTGTCCGCGAAGGCGCCATAGCTCACACCGGCGAGCAGCGCGGCGAGCAGCAGATTGCGTATCGGTTTCATGATGGTCAACTCCCTTTAACCAGCGTGGATGGGTGCGCTCCGCCTCGCGACTCTATTTCTTGCGTCGGCAGTCGGAGCTTCGTTTACGGCGTCACCAGCCTCGCATGGGGCCGGTCACCGTTCAATCGGCGTTCGTCTCGCCGATCGCGGCGCGGATCGCCTGCAGTGCCTTCAGCGGATCGGCGGCCGCGGTGATCGGCCGCCCGATGACGAGGTAGTCGGCGCCGGCCGCGCGCGCTTCGGCTGGT
>CAZJKV010000135.1:3153-4583 GCA_964546765.1 uncultured Chromatiales bacterium | reverse complement strand
CATACCGGCGGCCGCGGCAAGGCCGGCGGCGTCCGGCTCATCGAGGGCCGCGACGCCGCGCTGGCGACGATTCGCGAGATGCTGGGCATGCGCCTCGTCACCATCCAGAGCGGTGCCGACGGCAAGCCGGTCAACGAGGTGCTGGTCGAGTCGCCGGTCGACATCGCGCGCGAGTTCTATCTCGGCCTCGTCGTCGATCGCGCGCGCAGGAAGGTCGTGCTGATGGCCTCGAGCGAGGGGGGCGTCGATATCGAGACCGTCGCCGCGCAGTCGCCTGACAAGATCCTGAGCGCCGTGATCGATCCGCTGGCCGGTCTTCAGCCCTACCAGTGCCGGCGCGTCGGCTTTGCGCTTGGGCTGACCGGCGACGCGCAACGCCAGTTCGAGGCGATCGCGCGCGGGCTCGCGCGGCTGTTCCACGACAGCGACCTGAGCCTCGTCGAGATCAATCCTCTGGTACAGCTGGCCGACGGAGGCCTGTTGTGCATCGACGCCAAGCTCAATGTCGACGACAACGCGCTGTATCGCCAGCCCGCGCTGTTCGCGCTGCGGGACCTGCGCCAGGAAGATCCGCGCGAGGTGCGCGCGAAGGAATGGGATCTCAGCTACATCGCGCTCGACGGCGACATCGGCTGCATGGTCAACGGCGCCGGGCTCGCGATGGCGACGATGGACCTGATCAAGCTGGTCGGCGGCCGCCCCGCGAACTTCCTCGATGTCGGCGGCACCGCGACGAAGGAACGCGTCGCCGAGGCCTTCCGGATCATCCTCGACGACAGGAATATCAAGGGCGTGCTGGTCAACATCTTCGGCGGCATCGTCCGCTGCGACATCATCGCCGAGGGCATCGTCGGCGCGGTCGGGGAGACCGGCATCACGGTGCCGGTCGTCGTCCGCCTCGAAGGCACGAACGCGGAAAAGGGACGCGAGATCCTGAACCACAGCGGTCTCGAGATCACCGCGGCCGCGGGCCTCGACGAGGCCGCGAAAAAGATCGTTGCGCTGGTGCGCGGTGATTGGTCATGAGCGTGCTCGTCGATCGCGATACGCGCGTGATCTGCCAGGGCTTCACCGGTAAGCAGGGCACCTTTCATACCGAACAGGCGATCGCCTACGGCACCCGGATGGTCGGCGGCGTCACGCCTGGCAAGGGCGGCCAGACCCATCTCGACCTGCCGGTGTTCGACACCGTCCACGACGCGGTCGCCGCGACCGGCGCCGACGCGTCGGTGATCTACGTGCCGGCGCCGTTCTGCCTCGACGCGATCCTCGAGGCGGCGGATGCCGGTATCCGGCTGATCGTCTGCATCACCGAGGGTATCCCGACGCTCGACATGATGAAGGCGGTGCGCATCGTTGGCGCGGCGGGCGCACGGCTGATCGGCCCGAACTGTCCCGGCATCATCACGCCGGGCGAGGCGAAGATCGGC
>CAZJKV010000135.1:0-3143 GCA_964546765.1 uncultured Chromatiales bacterium | reverse complement strand
CATGCAAGATCGGCATCATGCCGGGTGCGATCCACCTGCCGGGCCGCATCGGCATCGTGTCGCGCTCCGGCACGCTGACCTACGAGGCGGTCAAGCAGACCACCGACCTCGGCCTCGGCCAGAGCACCTGCATAGGCATCGGCGGCGATCCGATACCCGGCATGAGCTTCGTCGATTGCCTCGAGATGTTCGAGCAGGACCCGCAGACCGCGGCCGTGCTGATGGTCGGCGAGATCGGCGGCAGCGCCGAGGAAGAGGCCGCCGCGTATATTCGCGATCGAATGACCAAGCCGGTCGCCGCCTATATCGCCGGCGTCACCGCGCCGCAAGGCAAGCGCATGGGCCATGCCGGCGCGATCATCGCCGGCGGCAAGGGCACCGCCGGCGAAAAATATGCGGCGCTGGAGGCGGCCGGCGTGACCGTCACGAAGTCACCGGCCGGAATGGGTGAGGCCGTTAAACAGGTCCTGGGTGATTGACCACTTACTGCAAGTGGTGGGTCGAGGAAACTGGGGTCAGAGAACAATTTCTTCACAAGTCCCATCCCCGTTTCCCATCCGCTCTCCCTCCCGAACGAAACCGGAACGAAACCGGGGTCAGAGAAGAAATTCTTCGCTTTTCCTTCCCCTCTCCCTCCCGGCACGGTCTCCCCGGCTTCCCCTGCCGCGAACGCCGTTTCAACGTGGCCTCGATGCCATCCATGAACCGCTCGAGCCGAGCCAGTTCCTGATGTACCGCTGGCAGGGAGGACGGCAATGCGGAGGAGACTGAAATGGGGGTCAGAGAACATTTGATAGCGAGATCGTCTCCGAGTCCGGTTAGCCGGCTCCGGTGATCACTCTTCAATCTAGCCCGGGAGCCAGTAAAGTGGCAATCGGGAAATTGTTCTCTGACCCCTATTACCATTACCTGCTTCAAGTGGTGGGTCAGCAGTTATCGTCCCGCACCGGATCCTGCCTGTCCGCCAGTTCCTTGCTGATGTAGTCGTAGAGGCGCGTCAGCGTCTGATGCAGCAGAAGCTGTTCGGCCTCGAGGCGCTCGGCGACGGCGCGGTATTCACGCAGCACCTGTTCCCGCTGTTCCTGTTCCGCCCGCTGCCGCGCTTCCTGGTCGGCGCGCAGCGGCTTGCCGAAGCGACGTTCGAAATAGTCCTCGATAGCATCCGACCACGCCCGAAGTTCCGCCTCCGCCGGGCTGGTCTTGTTGAGCAACTTCTGGAAATCAGCGAGTTGTGACGGGATCTTGTGAAATCTGCTGAGATAGATCTCGATCAGGGGGTCGAGAAAGCGGGCGCAGCGACCGAGGTCGAGCGAAGGATCCGCGAGCAGGGCGTGGGCGCGCGCCGCCAGGTCCTGCAGTTCGGCCGATGCGTCGGCCGCTGCCGGAACCATCGGCGCGGGCGACGGTGAATCGGCCGCGGGCGCCTCGACCGGCGTCGGTATTGCCGCGCGCGCCTGTTCGACCGCCTCGGCGGCGCCGGGCTCCGAGGCGGCAAGTTCCTTCCACCACGCGCTGAAGCCGTGCGGCGCGGCGGTGGACGTGAACTGCTTGATCAATACCGCCGCGAGCGTCGTGAAGCAGCGGCTCGCGAGCGCATCCGGGTCGTTCAGCAGGACCGGGCTCTGGCGGCTGACCGAGGCCTTGACCGCCCGGTCCTCGGTGATGTAACCGAGATAGTGCACCTTCATCGACAGGTACTTCCGCACCGCGGCCTCGAAGCGCTTGAAGATCTCCATGCTGTTCGCGTAGTTCAGCGCCATGTTCACGAGCACGTAGGCCGGCCGGTCGTGATGGCGCCGCTTCAGCATCCGGAGCAGTGCGAACGCGTCGGTCAGCGAGGTCGGTTCGGTCGAGATCACGAGGATCGTATACTGCGCCGACTGCACGAAGGACAGCACCGTCTCGCCAATACCGGCCGCAGTATCGATCAGCAGGTAATCGAAGCTGTCCTCGAGGGATTCCAGCGCCTCGATCAGGCGTACGCGGCGGGACTGGTCAAGCCGGGCGCAGTCGGCGATGCCGGAGGCCGCCGGTACGATCATGACCCCTTCCGGCCCCTCGACCAGGATCTCTTCGACCGACTTCTCGCCGTTCAGCAGGTGTTCGATGGTGTAGCGGGGTGACAGCCCCATGACGATATTGATGTTCGCGAGGTTGGTGTCGGCGTCGAAGATGCACACCCGGTTCCCCTGGCGTGCGAGCGCGATCGCGAGATTGCTTGTGACGTTGGTCTTGCCGACGCCGCCCTTGCCGCTGGTGATTGCAATGACGCGGGTCGGCCGTGCGCCCTCGGGCCGCCGCATGTGGAGGCGTGAAGGCCGGGGGGGCTGGATCGGAATGATGTTCTTCACGCAGACGCGTCCTGCCGCTGTCGGATGGTCGGGATGCCTACTCAAAAAATGCCGCCGAATCTGCGACTTCAGGCCCTCAATTCTACCATTGCATTATGCAGGATGCGTACCAGGCCGTCATACGACCCGTTCGTTGCCCCCGTCGATCGGTATTCGTGCCCCGGTTGTCTTCGAGAACAGGGGGCCGCACAGCTCGGCCACGAGCTCGGCGACGTCGCTGGACCGGACCTCGGTCTTCAGCAGGTTGCGGGTCTTGTATTCCTCGATGCTCATCTCGTAGTGCCCGGCGCGGGCCCGCAGAGTCTCGTCGGTCCAGATCCCGGTGTCGAACACCGCGTCCGGGTCAACGGTGTTGACCCGGATCCCGTCGCCGGCCCATTCCAGGGTCGCGACCCGGGCGAGCTGGTTCAGCGCGGCCTTGGAGGCCGAATAGGCCGCGGCCCCCGGACCCGGTGCCGGGACGTTGCGCGAACCGATCACGACGACCCGGCCCTTGCGCGGCGCGAGCCTCAGCAGCGGGCAGGCCTCGCGCATCAGCGCCAGGTTCGAATTCAGGTTCACATCGAAGACATCGCGCCAGGCCCTTGATTCCAAGGATTCTATCCGGCATCCGGGCGGGAAGACACCGGCGTTCAGGATCAGCATGTCGAGGCCGCCGAAGCGGCGGATCGCAGTCTCGAGCGCCGCGCGCAGGGCATCTTCGTCGGTGACGTCGCAGACCAGGCCGAGCCAGCCCGCATGACCAAACTCGCCGGCGACATTCGAGGCTCCGCAAATATAATTGCCTTCGAG
>CAZJKV010000134.1:0-4596 GCA_964546765.1 uncultured Chromatiales bacterium | reverse complement strand
TTCCGCGCGGCCTTTCTCGGCACCCTGGTCATTGCGCTCTCGTTCTATCTCTATAATCGCCTGCAGGGTGTTCCGCGCACTGTCATCGGTGTCTATCCGTTCTACCTGATGCTGCTACTCGGCACTCCGCGCCTGATCTACCGGATCTGGCGGGAGTATGGGCTTGGCCTGCTGAATCATGCGGACAGCAAGCGCGTGCTGATCCTGGGTGCTGGTAGTTCCGGCGAGACGCTCGCGCGCGACATGCGGCGCGGTTCAATGTATACCCCTATCGGTTTCCTCGATGACCAGAGCGCGCTGAATGGCTCGAACGTTCACGGCATTCCGGTATTCGGAAAAATTGATAACCTGCCTGAAATTGCGGAGCAGATGCGGCCGGACCTGGTCATCATCGCGATGTCGTCGGCAACTAATGCCGAGATGCGCCGTGTTGTCGAAATCTGCGAACGCGCCGGGGTCCAGTTCCGCACGCTGCCGCGCCTGCAGGACCTCGCTAGCGGCGAACCGCTGGTTTCGGAACTGCGCGAGGTCAACATCGAAGACCTGCTCGGTCGCGATCCGGTGCTGCTCGACTGGCCAAGCATCACCGACGGCATGATTGGCAGGACGGTGCTAATCAGCGGGGCGGGCGGGTCGATCGGATCCAAATTGTCTATGCAGATCGCCCGGCTCAGGCCCGCGGTGCTCGTGCTGTTCGAGAACAACGAGTTCAATCTGTTCCGAATCGAGGCCGAACTGCGCGCGAAGTATCCATCACTCGCGCTGCATGCCTGCCTCGGCGACATTCGCGACCGGATTTCCGTCGCACAGGTCTTCGAGAGATTCCATCCGGAGATCGTCTTTCACGCCGCCGCGTACAAGCACGTACCGATGCTGGAATTCCAGGCCAGCGAGGCGGTGCGTAACAATGTCTTCGGTACCCAGATGATCGCACAGGCTGCCGATCGCTGGGGCTGCTCGACCTTTGTGATGATTTCGACCGACAAGGCGGTCAATCCGACCAATGTCATGGGCGCGACCAAGCGTATCGCAGAAGTCTATTGCCAGTCACTTAGCCGGCAGTCTAAGACCCGATTCATCACCGTGCGCTTCGGCAACGTCCTCGGGTCAACCGGCAGCGTCGTTCCATTGTTTCAGGAGCAGATCCGCAACGGCGGCCCGGTGACCGTCACCCATCCGGAGATTACCCGCTATTTCATGACAATTTCGGAGGCCGCGCAGTTGATCATGCAGGCCGCGGTGATGGGAAAGGGCGGCGAGATCTTCGTGCTCGACATGGGTGACCCGGTCCCGATCAGCTATCTCGCAGAGCAGATGATTCGCCTTTCCGGCAAGACGCCCAACAAGGATATCCAGATCGTTTATACGTCACTGCGTCCGGGAGAAAAGCTCGTCGAGGAACTGTTCTATGACGACGAGGAACAGATCCGTACGGGGCACAGCAAGATACTGCTTGCGCATGGCCTGGGCCCGAACCGGGAAAATTTCAAGGAAGATTTGCGTGCACTCGAAGAAGCCGCCGCGAATCATGACGAGAAGGTAGTCAGAAACTTGCTGAAAAAGATCGTGCCTGCACTGGAAACACGCGAACCTGTGGTAGTCGAGACCGGCAACGTCGTCGCGCTGAACCGGGCTAAGACATGAGTGGCGGCACGATACGCAAGGCCGTCTTCCCGGTCGCCGGCATGGGCACGCGCTTTCTGCCAGTCACCAAGGCCACTCCCAAGGAGATGCTGCCGATCGTCGACAAGCCGTTGATCCAGTACGCGGCGGAAGAGGCGATCGCCGCCGGCATCACCGAGCTGATCTTCGTGACCAGCAGCGCGAAGCGCGCGATCGAGGACCACTTCGACAAGAATTACGAACTCGAGGCGGAACTCAAGTCGCGCGAAAAGCACGACTTGCTGAAGCTCGTGCGGGAGATATTGCCCGACGGCGTATCCTGCGCCTATGTGCGCCAGGCCGAGGCCCTGGGACTCGGCCATGCGGTGCTGTGCGCGCGGCCGATCGTCGGCGACCAGCCGTTCGCGGTGATCCTCGCCGATGACCTGATCGACAGCGACAGCGACAGCTGCCTGACGCAGATGGCCCGTATCCATGCCGATCACGGCTGCAGCGTGCTCGGTGTCGAGGAGGTTGCGACCGCCGAGACCGACAAATACGGCATCATCAGCGCTGAACGCCTGTCGGACCGCCTGTCACGGGTCACGGACATCGTCGAAAAGCCCATGCCAGACAGGGCCCCATCGACGCTCGGCGTCGTCGGGCGGTATATCCTGACGCCGCGCATCTTCGATTTCCTTGAAATCATTGGCACCGGCGCGGGCGGGGAGATTCAGCTGACCGATGCGATCGCGGCGCTGATCGAGGTCGAACAGGTGCTTGGTTACGAGTTCAAGGGTGTGCGCTACGACTGCGGCAGCAAGCTCGGCTATCTGGAGGCGACGGTCGAGTACGCGCTCAAGCACCCGGAATTGCAGACGGAGTTCCGCGCCTACCTGCAGAAATACTGCAACAACAGGTGAACGGTCAGAACAGCACCTTCACCCGCAGACCCTGAGGCCTCAGGTTTTCCAGGACGATCTCGGCCTTGTGCATCTCGACGATCCAGCGCACCATCGCCAGGCCGAGTCCGCTGCCGCCGCTGTCTTCTTCATTCGCAATGCGGTAGAAGCGGTCGAATATCTGCTCGCGGTGTTCCGCCGGGATCCCCGGTCCGCTGTCGTCGATGACCAGCGCGGGCCTGCCCCGTTCCGGCATGATCCGCACTGCGATATTCCCGCCGCGGGGCGTGTACTTGATCGCATTGTCGATGAGGTTGCGTACCAGGATGTTGAGGGCGGCCGCCGAACCGGTGACGACGACTCCTGGCCCGGTCTCCACCCGTAGTGCCTGATCCCGCTTCGAGACCAGCGGCGAGAGCTCTTCCAGCACGTCGCGGGTTAGCTGTCCGAGGTCGACCGGCGCGATGCCTTCATGCATGTGCTGCAGGCGGGCGAAGGCGAGCAGCTGCTCGACCATGCGGGTCGCGCGGTCGATCGATTCGACAAGATTGGCGAGTCCTTCACGCTGTTCGGCGTCGAATGTGGCGTCCCGTTGCAGCACCTGGACCTGGGTCTTCATCGCGGCGAGCGGGGTGCGCAGTTCATGGGCCGCGTTGTCGGTGAATTCGCGTTCCGTGCGCAGGGCCTTCTGCACCCTTACGAAGAGCCGGTTCAGCGCCGTGATGAACGGCGAAACCTCGCGCGGGATGCGTTCGGCCTGGAGCGGTGTCAGATCGGCGGCGCTCCGCTGATTGACCTGGCGGGCGAGCGTGATCATCGGCTTCAGGCTGCGCGTGGCGCCGAACCAGACCAGGAACAGGATGACCGGGACGAAGATCACCGCCGGCACCAGCACGCTGCTCAGGATCTTGAGGATCAGCTCGGTGCGCACCTCGGCATGCTCGGCGACCTCGACGGTGATATTGCTTATGTCGTCGACATGGACATAGAAGTGCCACTCGGTGTCTCCGATCTGCATGCGCGAGAATCCGGGCGGCGCGATCGCCGTGCCGAGGTCTCCCGCGCTCAGCGATTCGGCGAGCAGCTCATCGTCCTTCCAGACCCGGAACGATATCTTCTGCTCGTAATAATGCGACATCCCCTCACGCCTCTCCGGTATTGCAGGGCGTTGTATTTCCTCGGGAGCGGCAATGTCGTAGCGCGCGAGATCGTGCAGCAGCCGCGCGGCATGGACGAGCTGGACGTCGTAGACCTCGTCGATCTCGTGATAGGTGACGTACATCGCGAGCCCGCCGACGATCGCGCCGGCGATAATGATCGGGGCGCTGATCAGCGCCAGCAGGTGGAGTCTCAGTGAGTAGGCGCGGCGGACCATTCGGGAATCATATACCCCAGACCGCGCGCGGTCCTGATCAGTTCCTTGCCGAGCTTGCGCCGCAGCGCCGAGATATGGACCTCGATGGTGTTGCTCTCGATGTTCTCGCCGGACCAGTCGTAGACATGGGCTTCGATCTGGGACCGGTTGACGATCCGGCCGGTGTTGTTCAGCAGGATCTCGAGGATCGCGAATTCGCGCGCGGACAGCGGGATCAGCTCGTCGTCGCGGTGGACGGTGCGCCCGCCCATGTCGATGACGAGATCGCCGCGGTGGATCAGCGTGATGGACCGGCCGTGCCTGCGCCGCAGCAGCGCCGCGATGCGCGCGAGCAACTCATCCAGATCGAACGGCTTTACAAGGTAATCGTCCGCGCCGGCGTTGAGACCCGTGATGCGGTGTTCGACCGCGTCCCGCGCGGTCAGGAACAGGACCGGCCGCGCGTCTCCCTGTTCCCTGATCTCCTGCAGCAGGTCGAGACCCGACCGGTCCGGCAGGTTGATGTCGAGCACGATCAGGTCATAGTCCGTCGTGCGCAGCGCGGTCGAGGCGGTTGTTGCATCGCGGCACCAGTCGACCGCGTAGGCATTCTTGAGTCCCGCCGCGGTCGCCTTGCCGAGCTGCCTGTCGTCTTCGACCAGTAATATGCGCATGCGAACGTATTTCTATCTCGAGGTGACGTGGCTGCCGGCCCCGGGCTGCTTGCGGCGCACCTCG
>CAZJKV010000133.1:0-4607 GCA_964546765.1 uncultured Chromatiales bacterium | reverse complement strand
CTCGACGAGGCGTCCGCGCGGCATTTCGAGGCGCTGTGCGCGCTGCTCGACGCGGCCGGGATCGCCTATGCGGTCAATCCGCGCCTGGTGCGCGGACTCGACTATTACGGACGGACCGTGTTCGAATGGACGACCGACCGGCTCGGCGCGCAGGGCGCGGTCTGCGCCGGCGGACGCTATGACCGCCTGATCGAGCACCTCGGCGGACAGCCGACGCCCGCGATCGGCTTCGCGCTCGGTATCGAGCGGGTGCTGGCGCTGCTCGAGGACGATGGCGCCTTCGCGGTGGGCGAGGGCCCGGATGCGTGGATGATCCTGGTCGGCGAGGCCGCCGAGCGCAACGGGCGGGCGCTCGCCGAATCGCTGCGTGACGCGCTGCCCGGGCTGCGGCTGTGCGTGAACTGCGGTGGCGGCAGCTTCAAGGCACAGTTCAAGCGGGCTGACCGGAGCGGCGCCCGGATCGCGCTGATCCTCGGCGACGACGAGGCCGCGCGCGGCGAGGTCGGCGTCAAGTTCCTGCGCGAGGATCGCCCACAGGCAGCCGTTGCGCAGCAGGCGCTCGCGCGCTTCCTGACTGAATCAATGGAGAGATCGACAGATGAGCAGCAGTGACGACGAACAACTGGAAGCCATCAAGGAATGGTGGAAAAAATACCGCGTCCCGGTCATGACCGGGATTATCGCCGGCGCGGTCGCGCTCGGCGGCACCCGCGCCTGGTTCAGTTACCAGGAAGGACAGGGACTATCGGCGTCGGCCGAATATGAACAGCTGCAGACCGAGCTGATGACCGGCAACCACGACGCGGTGCTCCGCCGCGGAGACTACCTGATCGGGAGTTATGCCGGCACGCCGTATGCGGCGCTCGCGGCCTTCGCGCTTGCGCGGGTCCATATCGAGCAGGGCGACCTCGATGCGGCGGCGAATCGCCTGCAATGGGTTGTCGATCGCGCGAAGACCCCGGAGATGGCGCATGTCGCGCGCCTGCGCCTGGCCCGTGTGATGGCCGCAGACGGCCGCGCGCAGCAGGCGCTGACCTTGCTCGAGTCCGCCGATGCCGGCGTGTTCGTCGCTTCCTACGAGGAACTCAAGGGCGACCTGTATGCCGAGACCGGCCAGGCCGATCGCGCCCGCCGCGCCTATCTCAATGCGATGGCGGAGATCGGCTTCGGCGCCGGCGCCGAGATCGTGCAGATGAAACTCGACGGGATCGGTGCGGAAGGCTGATGGCCGGCGGTCGCCGCGGTCCCTTCGTGTTCCCCGCCGCATCGCGGGCGCTGCTGATGCTGGTCGTGGCGCTGGCCGCGAGCGGCTGCAGCATGCCGCCTGTCGCCCCGGAACGCCCGGCCCTCGAACGCATCGATTCGGACGTCCGGGTCGAGGGCCTGTGGTATCGCCAGCCCCAGCAGACCGCCGAACCGGCGCGCGAGATCCTGAGTCCGCTCGCGCTCGACGGCCGGATCTTTCACGCCGACCGCCCCGGACGCCTCGTCGCCCTCGAGGCAACGAGCGGCAGGGTCCTGTGGCGCAGGGATATCACGCCCCCGGAAGACAGCCTGGACCAGGCGGCGCATCTGAGCGGCGGGATCGGCGCCGGGGCGGACCTGCTGCTGATCGGCACCCGCGAGGGCAGGGTCATCGCGCTCGATCCCGCAGACGGCGCGGTGCGCTGGGAGACGCTGCTCAGCAGCGAGATCTCCGCGGCGCCGGTCGCGAGCGGCCGGATCGTCATCGCGCGCACCCACGACGGCCGTCTCTATGCGCTCGACGCCGCGAGCGG
This sequence comes from uncultured Chromatiales bacterium, assembly GCA_964546765.1. Classification (GTDB taxonomy): domain Bacteria; phylum Pseudomonadota; class Gammaproteobacteria; order SZUA-140; family SZUA-140; genus JAITWN01. The sequence goes on along the minus strand of CAZJKV010000133.1, from coordinate 2,829 downwards.
CAACCGCCTGTGGGTCTACAGCAGCGCGGCGCCGCCGCTTACCCTGCGCGGCGCCGGTCGCGCGTTGATCGACGGGGACCGGGTCTACGCCGGATTCTCGAGCGGGAAACTGGCCGCACTCGCGCTCGACGATGGCGAGGTGCTGTGGGAGATCGCGGTCGGCACGCCGGAAGGCCGTTCCGAGTTCGAGCGCCTCGTCGACGTCGACGCCGATCCCGTGCTCGCCGCGAATACGGTGTTCGCGGCCTCGTACCAGAATCGCCTGGTCGCGATCTCGACGATCTCGGGACGCATCGTCTGGTCGCGCGACCTGTCGATCTTCCAGAACCTGCTGCTCGACGGGGCTACCCTGTATGTCACGACCGAGCAGGACGGCATCATGGCGATCGACCGCGCGAACGGCAACGTGCTGTGGCGGCAGGACTTGCTCGCATCGCGCGGGCTCTCCGCACCGGTGATGTTCCGCGGTCGCATCGTCGTCGCGGACCGGCAGGGCTATCTCCATTGGCTGTCGCCGGACGACGGCGCCCTGACCAGCCGCTACCGCGTCAGCGACGCGCCGGTCAGGGCGCCGCTGGTGGTCTCCGAGGGCGCCCTGTTTGTCATCGACGACCGCAACGGGCTGCGCGCGATCCGCACGGCGGTCAACTGATCGCCGTGCCTGAATCGGGTTCAGAATCGGGGCCCGACCCCACTGGATGCTTATGAGACCGGTCTTTGCGCTCGTGGGTCGTCCGAATGTAGGCAAGTCGACGCTGTTCAATTGCCTGACCGGGAGCCGTGCGGCGCTGGTCTCGGATTTCCCCGGCCTGACCCGCGACCGCCATTACGGCGCCGGCCGGCTCGGCGGGCGTCCCTATATCGCGATCGACACCGGTGGCCTCAGCGGCGAGCGGGAGGGCATCGATGTCCTGATGGCGAAGCAGGTCATGCAGGCCATCGACGAGGCCGACCGGGTGCTGTTCCTCGTCGACGCGCGCAGCGGCCTGACCGGCGCCGACGAGACCATCGTGCAGCAGCTGCGCGCGACCGGCAAGCGCATGACGCTGGTCGTCAACAAGTCCGAGCACATGAATCCGGCGCTCGCCGCCGGCGAGTTCGCCGCACTCGGCATCGGCGACGTCCACTGCATCGCCTCGGCCCATGGCGAGGGCGTCGTCGCGATGATGCGCGCGCTGTTCGCGGACCTGCCGCCGGACGAGGCGGAAGCGGCCGACGCGCAGGAGGGCGTCCGCATCGCGGTGATCGGGCGTCCCAACGTCGGCAAGTCGACCCTCGTCAACCGCATCCTCGGCGAGGAGCGCATGCTGACCTTCGACGCACCGGGCACGACGCGCGACAGCATCTTCGTGCCGTTCGAGCGCGATGGCAAGCGCTACACGCTGATCGACACTGCCGGCGTGCGGCGCCGCAGCCGGGTCCATGAAACCATCGAGAAGTTCAGCATCATCAAGACACTGCAGGCGATCGAGGCCGCGCATGTGGTGCTGCTCGTGCTCGACGCGCGGCAGGGCATCGGCGAGCAGGATGCGCGCCTGCTCGGTCACGCGGTCGAGAGCGGGCGCGCGCTGGTCGTCGCGGTCAACAAGTGGGACGGGCTCGACGACGACGAACGCAACGCGATCCGATCGACGCTCGAGCGCAAGCTTTCCTTTATAGACTATGCGACCGTGCATTACATCTCGGCGCTGCACGGCAGTGGCGTCGGCCACCTGTTCGAATCGATCGACATCGCCCATGCCGCGGCCGGCAAGGCCCTGTCGACTCCGATGCTGACCCGGCTGCTGCACGCGGCGGTCGAGCGCCACGCGCCGCCGCTGGTGCGCGGCCGCCGCATCAAGCTGCGTTATGCCCACCAGGGCGGGCATTATCCGCCGATCATCGTGATCCACGGCAACCAGACCGAGTCGACCCCGGACAGCTACCGGCGCTATCTCGAGGGGGTTTTCCGCGAGGCGCTCGATCTCGCCGGCACGCCGATCCGGATCGAGTTCAAGACCGCCGTGAACCCGTACAAGGGTCGCGCCGCGCCACGCAAGGGTGCCCCGCTGCGCAAGACGCGGCGGCTCGCCGGGCGGAACAGGCCGCGCGGCGCGCGGTCGAAACCGTCATGAGTCTGTGTCATGACTGATACGCAGGATCATTTCTCCACGGCGATCTCGCGCCATATCTGGGACAGCAAGTACCGCTACCGCGACGGCGATGCGGTCCATGACCGGGACATCGCCGACACCTGGCGCCGGGTCGCCGATGCCCTCGCGGCGGTCGAACCGCGCGACTGCGATGCCTGGTCCCGGGAGTTTTATGCGTTGCTCGAGGGTTTCCGCTTCCTCCCCGGCGGGCGCATCCTGGCCGGCGCCGGCACCCGCCATCGCGTGACGCTGTTCAATTGCTTCGTCATGGGCGTCATCGAGGACTCGATGGACGGGATCTTCGACGGGCTCAAGGAAGGCGCGATGACGCTGCAGCAGGGCGGCGGCGTCGGCTATGACTTCTCGACGCTGCGCCCGGCCGGCAGCCAGGCCCGATCCTCCGGCACGATCGCGTCAGGCCCGGTGTCATTCATGCAGATCTGGGACAGCATGTGCGCGACGCTGCTGTCGACCGGCGCGCGGCGCGGCGCGATGATGGCGACCTTGCGCTGCGATCACCCCGATATCGAGCAGTTCGTCGCCGCGAAGCAGGACGCGCGGATCCTGCGCCATTTCAATCTCTCGGTGCTGGTCAGTGACGCGTTCATGGACGCGGTGCGCAACGAAGCCGACTGGCCGCTCGTGTTTCCGGAGGCCGGGCTCGGCGGCAGTCCAGGGCAGGCCGTGATGCGCGCCT
>CAZJKV010000132.1:0-4695 GCA_964546765.1 uncultured Chromatiales bacterium | reverse complement strand
GAACGGCGCTGGCGCGCGGCGCAGCTGGCGGGCCTGCACGAGGTCCCGGTCGTCGTCCGCGACGTACCGGACCAGGCCGCGATGGCGATGGCGCTGATCGAGAACATCCAGCGCGAGAACCTGAACCCGCTCGAGGAGGCCTCGGCGCTCCGGCGCCTGATCGACGAATTCGAGCTGACGCATGAAGAGACCGCGACCGCAGTCGGTCGCTCGCGCGCGGCGGTGTCGAATCTGCTGCGCCTGTTCGAGCTCAACGACGACGTCAAGCAGATGATCGAGCGCCGCGAGATCGAGATGGGCCATGCACGTGCGCTGCTCGCGCTCGCCGGCGCCGCCCAGAGCCAGGCCGCGAAACAGGTTGCCGCGAAGGGCCTGTCGGTGCGTGAAACCGAGCAGCTCGTGCGCCGTCTCGCGGCCGGCACGAAGAAGTCCGGCAGACCCGGACGCCGCACGGATCCGGACGTGCAGCGCCTCGAGACGGATCTCGCCGGTCGCCTCGGTGCGAGCGTCAACATCCAGTCGGACGCAAAGGGCAAGGGCAAGCTGATCGTCCACTACAATTCCCTCGACGAACTCGAGGGCATCCTCGCCCACATCAAATAGCACGGACTTGCCCGTCAGGAAGGCCCAATGTATACTCGCGGGCTGAGTTTTGCCGGGGATAACCACCGATGTATCAGTCCAGGGGCGGCGATATCGTCCTTGTCGGGGCGGGCACTATCCTGACATCGATGATCGCGGCGGGCTTCTTGCTGGGTTACGCCGTCGATGTCTGGTTCGGAACCCTGCCCGTCTTCATGCTGGCCTTCGGCGGACTGGGTCTCGTGGGCGGTTGCATCAGATTGCGCAAGCTGTTGATCGGGAACGGATGAATTGACCGATTCGGCGTCCGCTCCGGAGGATCTGCGCGCCAGAACCCGCAGGTTGGTCAGTTGGCAGATCGCCACGGGCCTGATCGTCGCCACGGGCTATTACCTGGCGCGAGGGCAGTGGGAGGCGTTGTCGGCTGCCTACGGCGGCGCGCTGAGCCTGACGATGGCCTTGCTGCTGAGCCTCAGCGTGGCGCACGCGTCCCGGGCCGCGGCGCGTGAACCCGGGCAGGGCCAAATGATTCTGTACGGCGGCGCTGCGCTGCGATTCGTGCTGGTGCTGGCGCTGTTCGCGATCGGGCTCGCCGTCATCGGCCTCGCCCCGATCGCGATGGTGGCGGGCTTCGCCGCCGTGCAACTGGTGTTCGTGCTGGCCGCCGGGAGACGGTCGCCGCAGGAGTAATAATAGATAACAACAGACGGAGCACGCGAAGTTGAGCGCAAACGAAGACTCGGCCGGCGGATCGCCGACAGTCGAGTACATCCAGCATCACCTGACCAATTTCTGTGTCGGCAGCTGCGACCCGGTCACGCACAAGGGCGTCGGCTTCTGGGCGCTGCACCTCGACACCGTGATCGTCAGCGCGACGCTCGGCATGCTGATGATCTTCGTCGCGTGGCGTACCGGCCGCAAAATGAGCGTCAGCGCGCCCGCCGGCTTCCAGAACTTCGTCGAGATGATCGTCGAATTCGTCCAGGGCCAAGTCAAGGATTCGTTCACGGGACGCCCCAACACGCTGATCGCGCCGCTTGCGCTGACGATCTTCGTCTGGGTCTGGCTGATGAACTTCATGGACCTGGTGCCGGTCGACCTGCTGCCGGCGCTCGCGAAGCTGGCCGGCTTTGAATACTTCAAGTTCGTCCCGACCACCGACCTCAACACGACGCTCGCGCTCTCGCTCAGCGTGTTCGCGCTGGTCGTGTTCTACAACATCAAAGTCAAGGGGTTGGGCGGCTATCTCAAGATGTTCCTGTTTCACCCGTTCGGCAAGTTCTTCATCCCGGTCAACATCGTCATGTCCGTCATCGAAGAGCTGGCCAAGCCGCTCAGCCTCGGTCTGCGACTGTTCGGCAACATCTTCGCCGGCGAGCTGGTATTCCTGCTGATCGCGCTGATCGGCGGCACGCTCGCGGTCGGCGCCGCCGCCCTGTTGTGGTTGCCGCTGCAGGTCGTCCTCGACCTCGGCTGGCTGATCTTTCACCTGCTGATCATCACGCTGCAGGCCTTTATTTTCATGGTATTGACCATCGTCTATCTCGCGATGGCCCATGTCGAGGATCACTAGCCCGCGCGGCGGGTGCAAGCGCCAAACCGATTCAGTTACCAGACTTGATATCAAAGGAGAAATACAATGACACCGGATATGATTGCCCTCATCTACGCCTACACCGCGGTCGGTGTCGGCGTGATCCTCGCCGCCGCCGGCCTCGGTTCGGCCATCGGCTGGGGTCTGATCTGCGCGAAGACGCTCGAGGGCATCGCACGTCAGCCCGAGATGCGACCGGCGCTGATGACCAACATGTTCATCTTCGCGGGCCTGATGGAGTCGTTCCCTTTCATCATCCTGGCCTTCGCTATGTGGTTCCTGTTCGCCAATCCGTTCGTCGGCGCCCTCAGCAGCGCGCTCGCGACCATCTGAGCGCGGCCGACCGGATCAGCACAAGAGGAACGAGGCGATGAATATCAACGTTACCCTGTTCGCACAGATCGCGGCCTTCGTGCTGATGATCTGGTTCGTGAACAAGGTCCTGTGGGGCCCGTTCAGCAACCTGCTCGCAGAGCGTCAGAAGCGTATCGCCGATGGCCTCGCCGCCGCTGACAAGGGCAAGCATGAGCTGGAGCGGTCAGAGAAGCGCGCGAAGGAGATCCTGCAGGAGGCCCGCGCAGAGGCAGCCGAGCTGCTGTCACAGTCCGAGAAGCGCGCGAACGAGATGATCGAAGAGGCCAAGACCGATGCCCGCACCGAGGGCGAGCGCCTGGTCACCGCGGCCAGGGCGGAAATCGAGCGCGAGAGCAACCGCGCGCGTGAACAATTACGCGGACAGGTTGCGTCGCTGGCTGCCGCCGGCGCCGGCAGGATAATCAAGCGCGAGATCGATGCCGAGGCGCACGACGATCTGCTCAAAGACCTGGTTTCACAGATCTAGGGAATCGAGGCATGGCTGAATCGTCCACAATCGCCAGACCCTACGCCCAGGCGGTGTTTGATATCGCCACGGCCGCGAAGGCCTACGGCAAGTGGTCCGATGCCCTGAACCTGCTGACCATGGTCGTCACGGATCCCGCGATGACGGCGCTGGTGCGCAATCCGCGGGTGCCGCGCGATCAGTTGAGCAGCCTGATTCGGGACATCTGTGGCGATGCGCTCGACGAGCATGCCGCGTCGTTCGTCAGCGTGCTGGCCGATAACAACCGCCTCGAACTGCTGCCGGAGATCAGCGTGCTGTTCGAGCTGCACCGCGCGGAAGCCGAGAAGATCGTGCAGGCCGAAGTGATTTCGGCCTTCCCGCTGTCGGACACGCAGCAGAAAGAACTCACTGCTTCATTGAAGCGCCGCCTCGGCCGCGAGGTGACGCTCAGCTCTACAACGGACGCGTCACTGGTCGGCGGCGCCATCATTCGCGCCGGTGATCTCGTCATCGACGGCTCGGTCACAGGACATATGGACAGGCTAGCCAGCGCGCTGTCCCGATAGCATACAACTTCAAGGGGATAGTCAAATGCAGTTGAACGCAGCTGAGATCAGCGAACTCATCAGGCAGCGTATCGAGAAGTTCCAGGTCAAGACCGAGGCGCGCACCGAAGGCACCGTCATCAGCGTCACCGACGGCATCGTGCGTATCCATGGCCTGGCCGATGTGATGTACGGCGAGATGATCGAGTTTCCCGGAGACACCTTCGGCATGGCACTGAACCTCGAGCGCGACTCGGTCGGCGCGGTGGTGCTCGGCGACTACGAGCACATCTCCGAGGGCGATACCGTCAAGTGCACCGGCAGGATCCTCGAGGTCCCGGTCGGCCCCGGGTTGCTCGGACGAGTCGTCAACTCGCTCGGCGTCGCAATCGACGGCAAGGGTTCGATCGAATCCGACATCAACTCGCCGATCGAGCGGATCGCCCCCGGCGTCATCGAACGCCAGTCAGTCAGCCAGCCGGTGCAGACCGGCCTCAAGGCAATCGACGCGATGGTCCCGATCGGCCGCGGCCAGCGCGAGTTGATCATCGGCGATCGTCAGACCGGCAAGACCGCGGTCGCTGTCGACACGATCATCAACCAGAAGGGCACCGGCGTTAAGTGTATCTACGTTGCGGTCGGCCAGAAGGCCTCGTCGATCGCGAACGTCGTGCGCAAGCTCGATGAGCACGGCGCGATGGATCACACCATCATCGTCGCGGCCAGCGCGTCTGAACCCGCCGCGATGCAGTTCATCGCCCCCTATGCCGGATGCGCGATGGGTGAGTACTTCCGCGACCGCGGCGAAGACGCGCTGATTATCTATGACGATCTGACCAAGCAGGCCTGGGCCTATCGCCAGGTGTCGCTGCTGCTCAGGCGTCCGCCCGGTCGCGAGGCGTATCCCGGCGACGTGTTCTATCTGCACTCGCGGCTGCTCGAGCGGGCCGCGCGTGTCAACGCCGCCTTCGTCGAGCGCGAGACCGACGGCAAGGTCACGGGCCAGACCGGCTCGCTGACCGCGTTGCCGATCATCGAGACCCAGGCCGGCGACGTGTCCGCCTTCGTGCCCACCAACGTGATTTCCATCACCGACGGCCAGATCTACCTCGAGTCGGATCTCTTCAACGCCGGCATCCGTCCGGCCATCA
>CAZJKV010000131.1:0-4724 GCA_964546765.1 uncultured Chromatiales bacterium | reverse complement strand
CGGTCAGGTGGAAGCCGTCGCGGTTCGCACCGCAGACGAGGTCGCCCGCCTGCGCCGCGGCGCGATCGGCGATGAGCGGGATCTTCAGCCCGACCGGACCGATCGAACCCGGCGTGCAGCCGGTTGCGGTGACTACCTCGTCCGCCGTCGCGAACGCGAGCGGTAACGCGACCTCGGGCAGGTGCGCGGCCTTGACCGCGTTCAGCTCGTGGTCGCCGCGCAGCACCAGCGCGACGACCGGCGTCTCGCTGCCGCGCACCAGCAGGGTCTTGAGGCAGCGGCGGGTGTCGAGCTTCAGGAAGGTCGCGACCTCTTCGATCGTGTGCACACCCGGCGTCGCGACCGCCTGCATCGCGGACCCCGGCGCGCCGCGCGGTTCAGCCGGCGGCAGGGATTCCGCGAGCTCGACGTTCGCGGCATAGTTGCCGTCGCTGGAAAACGCGATCGCGTCCTCGCCAGAGTCAGCGAGCACATGGAACTCGTGCGAATGGCTGCCGCCGATCGCGCCACTGTCGGCGCGCACCGCGCGGAACTCGAGGCCGAGGCGCGTGAAGATCCGCGCATAGGTCTCGACCATGAGGTCATAGGTCTCCTGCAGCGATGCCTGGTCGGCGTGGAACGAGTATGCGTCCTTCATCAGGAACTCGCGCGCGCGCATCACGCCGAATCGCGGCCGGATCTCGTCGCGGAACTTGGTCTGGATCTGGTAGAAGTTCGCCGGTAATTGCTTGTAGCTGCGGATCTCGCGCCGGATCAGGTCGGTGATGACCTCCTCGTGCGTCGGCCCGAAGCAGAACTCACGCGCATGCCGGTCCTCGAACCGCAGCAGCTCCGGGCCGTAGAAATCCCAGCGCCCGGACTCGCGCCATAGCTCGGCCGGCTGCACCGCCGGCATCAGCAGCTCCTGCGCGCCGGCACAGTCCATCTCCTCGCGCACGACGGTCTCGACCTTGCGCAGCACGCGCAGGCCCAGTGGCAGCCAGGTATACATCCCCGCCGCGAGGCGCCGGATCATGCCGGCGCGCAGCATCAGGCGATGACTGATGACCTCCGCGTCGGCGGGCGTCTCCTTGACCGTCGCAAGCAGATACCGTGACAGGCGCATTCTATGGAATCCTGCTGAGGGTCAGACGTGTTGACATGTGACCCTGGTGACTGGCGGGGGTGCCGTCAGAACCGGTTCCACTGAGACTTCCTCTGCCACCGGATCTTCGGGATGATCAGGCCGATCAGGATCCCGAGCAGCACGACCCCGGCGCCGACGATGAACCAGTCGCGCGCGGTGCGGTCCTGCAGTACCTGGTTCTCGTGCTGCAGCAGCTGGTGCTCACTCTCGAGGCGGCTCAGCTGGTTGCGCAGAGAAGTATTCTCATCGTCGAGCGCGAGCGCGTTCGCGGAGGTATGCCGGACCTGCGTGAGGTCGCGGTCCAGCTTGTCCCTGGCGCCCGTCAGCTCCGCGACCTGTTTCTCAAGCGCGGCCTTTTCATCGCCGAGCGCCTTGTTCTGCTCGCGCAGTTGCGCGGCGGTCGAGCGCTGGCGGGCCATCTCCTGCTCGGCGTTCGCGAGCCGCTCGCGCGCGATCGGCGTCGCCTGCAGGTCGTTGATCAGTACCCAGCCCTCGGCCCCGCTCGCGGTGCGGATCCGGGCGAATCCCGAGTCGCTGTTCTGCTCCAGCACCTCGACGCGGGTGCCGCTCGACAGGAAGCTGATGATCCGGTGCTGGTTGCTGTCACCTGTGCGCAGCGCGGCCCGGAACTCGTCGGTCACGTAACGTGTCGACTGCGCCTGGGCCAGTGCAGTCATGGCCAGCGCGGTCATGGACAGCAGGATGATGAAAAGCAGGAATCTCACGGCGGCTCCCGGTTTGAATGCGGTCATTCTACGACAAACGACGGGAAGGCTGGAAAGGTTTCTTGCCTGAGCCTGGACCCGATGGGGACAGGCTCCGCGGTTCAGCCGTTCTTCAGGCGCCGTGCGGCAAGCCGGTGCTCCCACTCGAGCGCGGTCCTGACAATGAAATCGAGGTCGTCGTAGCAGGGTTCCCAGTGCAGTGTGCGGCGGATCAGCGCGCTGTCGGCCGCGAGCGCGGGCGGATCGCCGGCGCGGCGCGGTCCCTCGCGGATGTCGAGCCTCTGCCCGGCGACGCGTTGCACCGCGTCGAGCACCTCGCGCACGCTGTAGCCGTGACCGTAGCCGCAGTTGAGGATCGTGGACTCGCCGCCGGCACGCAGATAATCGAGGGCCTTCAGGTGCGCATCGGCGAGGTCCTCGACATGGATGTAGTCGCGCACGCCGGTGCCGTCCGACGTCGGATAATCGGTGCCGAAGATCGACACGCTGTCACGCCTGCCGGTCACGGCCTCGCTCGCGACCTTGATCAGGTGCGTCGCCTCCGGCGTCGACTGGCCGATCCTGCCTTCCGGGTCCGCGCCGGCGACGTTGAAATAGCGCAGGATGACGTGCCGCATCGGGCACGCCTCTGCAAGGTCGCGCAGCATCCATTCGCTCATCAGCTTCGAACGGCCATAGGGGTTGATCGGCGCGAGCGGCGCCGACTCGGAGATCAGCGCGTCCTCCGGGACACCGTAGACGGCCGCGGTCGACGAGAACACGAAGTGAGCGACGCCGGTGCGCTGGCAGGCCTCGAGCAGGCTGCGCGTATTCGCGGTGTTATTGTGATAGTACTTCAGCGGATCGGCGACCGATTCCGGCACGACGATATGCGCGGCGAAGTGCATGACCGCGCCGATCGCATGTTCTCGCAGGACCCGCGTCACGAGTTCGATATCGCCGGTGTCGCCGTGCACGAATTCGCCGTGCAGCACCGCGTCGCGAAAGCCGGTCGACAGGTTGTCGAGCACGACGACGCGTTCGCCGCGCTCGCCGAGCTGGCGGACGACGTGACTGCCGATATAGCCGGCGCCGCCGGTGACCAGAATGCCTTGTTCAGCCATAGCGCCTCATCTGTGGGGTCAGAGGTGACCCGGTTTGCTCTGACCCCAAGGCACCGCCGCAGCTGCTGCCCTGTCCGGCGGTGCAGCCGTAGCAGTGGTCGGCGACGGCGATCGGCGCGCCTTCGAGGTCGCGGCCGGCCAGGGCGCGGATGTGGGTGCGAGGGCGCCGGTCTGTCAGTAGCGGCAGGCCGAGCATCTGGTTGAAGTCGCAGTCGTAGACATGTCCCTGCCAGTCGACGCTGATCAGGCTGCGGCACATCACCGTCTCGAGGTTTTCGTCGCGCGATGCGTCGCGCAGCAGCTGCATGTACGCACCGAACTGGCCCTTCGACACCAGCGTGCTGCCGAAGCGCTGGATCGGCATGTTCGCGAGCGTGTAAAGGCGCGTGAACTCGATGCCGAAGGCCTCGCGCAGGCGGCGCCGGTAGTCCTGTTCGAGCGCCTGTTGCGGCGGCGGCAGGGACGGCCCCTGCGGGTTGTAGACCAGGTTCAGCGCCAGCGTGCTGTCCGGCAGGCCGTAGCCGAGCGCGTTCAGTCGCCGCAACGCGCGCAGGCTCGCGTCGAATACGCCCTTGCCGCGCTGCCGGTCGACGTTCTCCTCGAGATAGCACGGCAGCGACGCGGTGATCTCGACCCGGTGCCCGGCGAGGAATTCGCCGAGGTCCTCGTATCCCTCGACCTCGAGGATCGTCAGGTTGCAGCGGTCGATGACATGGACGCCGAGCGCGCGGGCCTTCGTGACGAGGTACCGGAAGTGCGGGTTCAGTTCCGGCGCGCCGCCCGTGATGTCCAGTGTCGCGATGCGCCCGGCGCGCAGGAAGTCGAGTACCGCGTCGATCGTGTCGTGCTGCATCTCCTCGGTGCGTGTCGGCCCGGCATTGACGTGACAGTGCAGACAGGACTGATTGCAGCGGTAGCCGAGGTTGACCTGGACGGTCTCGAGGCGGGCGCGGCGCAGCGGCGGGAAATCGCCGGTTTTGAGCAGGGGCAGGGTCGCGTGCATGATCTGATCCCTAGATTACATGACCCTGGAAGCGGGGTCACCGTCCTCGGTCAGGGCCGGACGCCCGGGGCGTACCGATTCCTGTTGCTGGCCGGAAGGTTGCCGTGCCGTGCCGACTCGGCGTAGAATGGCGGGTTTTATCGGGCGGGCCTTTCCCGCTCAAAAACAGAATAACTTTCATGTAATTACGATTGCCTGATCGGGCCCCGGGCGGGCCAGAAGCCGGGCATCGCAGCCGGGAGCAAACATGCCGATGCGTGTTGCAGTGCCTAAAGAGCGCGCGCGCGATGAGCGCCGTGTCGCGCTGACGCCCGACGTCGTCGCCCGCATGAGCAAGCAGGGTTTCGAGGTCCTGGTCGAGCAGGGCGCCGGCGTCGCGAGCAGCTTTCCGGACGCCGCCTATATCGAGGCCGGTGCGCGCATCGTCACCGGTGTCGCGCAACTCTTCCAGGACGCCGAGGTGATCCTGAAGGTCCAGCCGCCGGACACGGACGAGGTGGCGCTGTGCCGCCAGGGCCAGGTGCTGATCGGCTTCCTGCAGCCGCACCGCAACGATGACATCATCACGGCGCTGCGCGACCGCGGGGTCACGAGCTTCTCTATGGAGCGCGTGCCGCGCATTACCCGTGCCCAGGCGATGGATGCGCTGTCGTCGCAGGGCACCGTCGCCGGCTACAAGGCCGCGCTGATGGCGGCCGATGCGAGCCCCTATTTCTTTCCGATGCTGACGACCGCGGCCGGCACGATCCGGCCGGCGAAGGTGCTTG
>CAZJKV010000130.1:2052-4738 GCA_964546765.1 uncultured Chromatiales bacterium | reverse complement strand
CGAGGAAGCCCGTGCCGCCGAAGACGGTGGTCAGCGCTGCGGACATGCGAGGCTCGGTGTCAGGTCCACGGCTTGAGGATAGACGCACGCGGCTGTGCTCGAGACTCTGCCGCAGCGCGATACGTGCTGGGCCGTGGCGACAGATCTGCGACCCCCGGATGCATCCCGCGGGTGGTCCACGGCAACGGCGCACACCTGCTAATCTGGACAGTGAGACATGTGAGCGGCGTGGGGCCTCGGTCATGCTCTATCGTTTCGGCGACTGCACGCTCGATATGGCGCGTTTCCAGCTTTGCCGGCAAGGCATGCCGGTGAAGGCGGAACCGCAAGTCCTCAGGCTGCTGCAGTTTCTCATCGAGAACCGCGACCGCGTCGTCTCCCGAAGCGAGATCCACGAAAAGCTGTGGGGGCGCCGCCTCGTGACCGACAACGCCCTCAATGTCCGGATCAAGTCCGCCCGTCGTGCCGTGGGTGACACCGGTCGGGCACAGTCGATCATCAGGACAGTTCAAGGCGCCGGTTATCAATTCATGGCGGACGTGGACTGTTCGTCACAACCGTCGATCAGGCTCGTGCCGTATCGGATCGGCGACGTCGGCGGCGCCATTGCGGATGTTCCCCCCGCCCTGGTCGAGCGCGCCCTGACGGGCCAGCCGTCGATTGCCGTACTCCCCTTCGAGAGCATCAGTGCCGATGCATCCGAGACGGTCATCGCCCGCGGGCTCGCGCATGACATCATCACCCGCATCGCCCGGTCGCGAACCATGCTCATCATCGCGCGCGGCACGGCGTTCAAGTTCCCGAGCGGCCAGCAGGACGTCATGGCCATCGGCAGGAAACTGGGCGTCCGTTATGTCGTACAAGGCGCCGTCCAGATCGCCTCGGATCGCCTGAAGGTGTCCGTGGCGCTGGCGAACACCTTGACCTGCGAAGAGATCTCCTCGGAACAATACACCCGCAAGCTCGATGACTTCATGCTGGTGCAGGAAGAGATCGCGGACATGGTCGTCAGTGCGCTGGAGGCCAGCGTGCAACGGGAGGAGATGCAGCGCTCCCTGCTGATGCCATCCACCAATCTCGATGCGTGGAGCGCCTATCATCGCGGCCTGCACCACATGTACCGCTTCAAGCTCAAGGATTGCGACAAGGCCGAGCGGCTGTTCCGGCGCTCCATCGACCTCGAGCCAGGCGTGCCGCGCGCCTATGCCGGCCTCTCGTTCGTCAATTTCGAGCGGGCGTTCATGCATTTCGGCGGGGATCGCTCCGCGGCCATCCAGAAGGCCTTCGACTATGCCCAGCAGAGCCTGTCGATTGATCCCATGGATCCCATGGGGCACTGGGTGCTGGCCCGGGCGCAGCTGATGCGCGCGGATCTGGAAGCATCGAAGCGCTCGCTGGAGACCGCGATCGACCTCAATCCGAGTTACGCCATCGCCCAGTATTCACTCGGTTGGGTGGCACTGCAGCTGGGCGAGCACGATCTGTGCAGCGACCGGATCGAGCTTGCGAGACGCCTGAGCCCGTATGACCCGCTCAAGTTCGCCATGCTGGGTGTGACTGCGCTCAACCTCGCCTTGACGGGGCGTACCGGAGAGGCCGTGGTGCTCGCGAAACAGTCGCTGCGGCAGCCGAATGCGCATTACCTGGCCCATGCATTCGCCGCCGTCGCGCATGCACTCGACGGGCAGACGGACCGGGCGCGCGACCTGTTTGCGAAAGTCCGGCAGGTCTTGCCCGGTTACGATCTCCCGGATTTCCTCGCCGTGTTTCCGTTCCGGCGGGACGATGATGCCGGGCGTATCCGCAAGGCGTTCGACGCCATGCGGCCGCCCGGCCGCTCGCACTAGCCCGGTCTCAAATTCACTGATTCTTCACCCGCTGCTCACACGCCCGGCCGGGCGCGGTGATATGCCTGATATGTGCGCAAAGAGCGCCGGGTCAATCAAGCGAACAAGCTTGACTGGCCATGCCCCATCAGGAGAGGAGGTCCATCATGCGTAGTTCATCACTCCGGGCCCTGGCCCTCGCGCTTGCGGCTTCAACGTGCACGATGCAAGCGGCCATGGCACAGGTCCCGCCCCTTCAAGTCGAGTTGCTCACGCCCGTCTCGGAGTTCACTGACAAGGTCGCCATCCAGGTCAGAAACATGTTCTACGGCCGCGGCATGGACGTGATGAACCTGGGTGACGCGTCCAACATCGCAGTCGCGAAAGTCACCATCCAGCCGAAGGCCGTATTCCCCTGGCACACGCACCCCGGGCCGGTCCTGGTCACGGTGGCCGAGGGCGACTTCGTCTACGTCCTTGCCGCCGACTGCATCGAGCGCTGGTACGATGCCGGGAGCGCCCTCATCGACGCGGGGTTCGAGAACGTCCACTCGGCCTTCAATCCGAGCGATACCGAGGAAACCGTGGTGTACGCGACTTTCCTCGGCGTGCCGCCTGGCGGCCCGCTGACCATTCTCGCCGACGGGCCGGACCCGGTTATCTGCCCGCTGCCCAGTCCGTAGCACCACACCGATGTGCTCGGCGACAGTCCATCGGCGTCGCCGAGCACGTCGTGCGCCGAGCGACGTGCTAAAGTCGGCATCGACCGGAGTGCAATGAAAGCTCCGGCCGGACACCATGTCGTTCATTTCCGAACTCAAGCGTCGGAACGTCGTGCGGGCAGCCATCGGCTACCTCAC
>CAZJKV010000130.1:0-1952 GCA_964546765.1 uncultured Chromatiales bacterium | reverse complement strand
TATGGCGACAAGTCGATCGCCGTCCTGCCGTTCGCCGACCTGAGCGCGGGCGGGGACCAGGCCTATTTCTCCGACGGCATCGCCGAGGAAGTCCTCAACCTGCTCGCCAGGGTGAGTGAGCTGCGGGTGATCTCGCGCTCGTCGGCCTTCAAGTACCGCGGCGACGACGTCCATATTCCGGCGGTGGCCGAGGAACTGAACGTGTCCTACGTGCTGGAGGGCTCGGTACGCAAGGCCGGCAGCCGCATACGGATCACGGCGCAGCTCATCGACGCCCGGGCCGACGCGCACCTGTGGTCGGAGACCTACGACCGCGAGTTTGGCGACGTCTTTGCGATTCAGGACGACATCGCCCGCTCGATCGTGGATGAACTGGAAATCACTTTGCTGGGCGAGGGGCCGAAGGTCCAGCGGACGGACCCGGAGACCTATGCGCTCTACCTTCAGGCGCACCACGCTATGTACGTTTTACAGGATTACTCGGAAGCCACCGAGCGATTGCTCGAGCAGGTTCTCGAGCGCGACCCGAACTATGTGCCGGCCCTGACCACGATGGTTCACGTCACGTCCACTCTTACGGGCGATGCACCCAACAGCAAGTATTCCTGGGAAGAGGGCATTCCCCTGATGCGAGGATACGTCGACCGCGCGCTGGCGATCGATCCGGAGGACGGCAGGGCTAACGCGCACCGTGCCTGGATGGCGCTCTTTTATCAGAACGACCTGGAAACCGGGGTCCGTTACCTCAACCGGGCGCTGGAATATGACCCGCATGACGAACTCACGTTGTTTTACGCGGGAACGATGAGTGGCTACCTGGGTCGACATGAAGACGCGATTACTTTGCTGGAAGCGGCGCTCGCCCGCGATCCCCTGTGCAATCCTTGCCTGTATGTTGTCATGCAGAACTATTTTCGCAGCGGCCGTCTCGACGAAGCGCTGGCCGCCTCCGAGCGCCGCATGCGCATTGCCTCGGGCGGCTGGATCAGCCGGGGGAACATCCATTTTTTCAAGGGCGAAGTGCAAGAGGCGCTGGAGAGTTACGACCGTCAGAAAGAACCGCGTTTCGGCTGGCTCGGCGCCCGCGCGATCGCGCTGTACGAACTCGGTGACGAGGCTGGTTACCTGGGAGCTCTGGACGAACTTGGGAAAATCGACAATGTCGATGCATATCTGGAGATCGCCCGGGTCCATGCCTGGATGGGCAATATCGACACGGCATTCGAATATCTGGATCGATACCTCGATCCCGAAAGCCCCGATTTTTTCTGGCTTGCCACAAGGGTGATCTGGAATCCCTTCTTTCGGAACCTCCAAGACGACCCGCGCTGGCTTGCGCTGCGGGAGGAGGCCGGCCTTGGCCCCGAACGCCTTGCCGCGATCAGGATCGTTCCGCCCGATAGCGACGCGGCAAGGTACCGCTGAACTGCGGCCGCAGACCGGGCACGACTTCCGCGTTTACGACGGGACTGTAGGCAATCAGGCCAGCAGCTTCACCCGCGTGCCGAAACGTTTCTTGAGCTTCCGACCGGCGCTGACCAGCGGGACGTCCAGATATTCCGCCAGGGCGACGAACTCGCAGTCATAGGCGGAACATCCGGATGTCGCTGCCAGCTCCAGCACTGCGCTGGAGTCGACGGCGAACTCCAGCGGCGCCACTGGAGGGGCGCCGCCCATTCCGGAGCACGGCGACACAAGGCTTCCGCCGCATTCGACCGATCGCCCGCCACGAACAGGTAGGTGATGACATTGGTATCGACGACGATCACCGGCGCTCCCGGTCGATGGCGGCCTCGATCTCGTCGATGGTCGTAGAACCATATTGGTTGCGATATGGTATCGAAGGTCACGGCCTTGGCCCAGTGGTGCTAGCTTGGACGAGCTGCGCGGCCGCCGCGGATCAGTCGAAGCCCAGCGCCCCGAAAGTGCAGTCCGCCGGCCCCCGGTACCCC
>CAZJKV010000129.1:0-4761 GCA_964546765.1 uncultured Chromatiales bacterium | reverse complement strand
CCCGCCCGGTCACCAGCTGGAACGGCCGCGTGCTGATCTCGGCGCCCGCCGGCGCCACGCCGATGATCACCGAGGTGCCCCAGCCCTTGTGGCAGCACTCGAGCGCCTGGCGCATCACGTCGACGTTGCCGATGCATTCGAAACTGTAGTCGGCGCCGCCCCTGGTGAGATCGACCAGATACGGAACGAGATCGCCGCCGACCTCGTTCGGATCGACGAAGTCGGTCATGCCGAACCTCGTCGCGAGCGCGCGCCGCGCCGGGTTGATGTCGACGCCGACGATCTGCGCGGCGCCGGCGAGACGTGCGCCCTGGATCACGTTCAGCCCGATGCCACCGAGTCCGAACACGACGACGCGCGCGCCGGGTTCGACCTTCGCGGTCCAGATCACCGCGCCGATACCGGTCGTCACTCCGCATCCGATGTAACAGACCTTGTCAAACGGCGCGTCCTCGCGGATCTTCGCCAGCGCAATCTCGGGGACGACGATGTAATTGGAGAACGTCGATGTGCCCATGTAGTGATACAGCGGCTCACCGCCGAGAGAGAAGCGGCTCGTGCCGTCCGGCATCACGCCCTTGCCCTGGGTTGCGCGGATGGCCTGGCACAGGTTGGTCTTCGGGTTCAGGCAGTATTCGCACTCGCGGCACTCGGGGGTATAGAGCGGGATCACGTGGTCGCCTTTCTTCAGTGTCCTGACACCCTGTCCGACGTCGACGACGACGCCGGCGCCCTCGTGCCCGAGGATCGCCGGAAACAGTCCCTCGGGATCGGCGCCGGACAGGGTGTAGGCGTCGGTGTGACAGATCCCGGTGGCCTTGATCTCGACCAGCACCTCGCCGGTCTTCGGGCCCGCGAGATCGACGGTCTCTATGGTCAGAGGGCTCCCGGCCCGATGAGCGACCGCGGCGCGAACTTGCATGAGCGTCCTCCGTTCAATGACTGGCGAATCCGTATCGTGCCAGTATACCTGCCGGTGCGATCGGACTCGATGGATCTGTAGTACAATCCTGTGTTCCGATTTCATGACAGCGCGCCGGCGGCGGACAAGATGCTCGAACTGAATGCGTTGAATACCCGGATCAAGGACATGCGAGCCCGTCTCGATGACCTTAGGGGGTATCTTTGACTACGATATAAAGAACGAAAGGCTGACCGAGGTCCGGCGCGAACTCGAGGAGCCGTCGATCTGGGACGATCCGAAGCGGGCCCAGGAACTCGGCCGCGAGCGTGCGCGGCTCGAGGAGTTCGTCGAGGGATTCAATCGGCTCGACGACGGGCTCCGTGACGCCGCCGGGCTGCTCGAGCTGGTCGAGGCCGAGGACGACGCCGAGACGGCCGAGGCGGTCACGAAGGACCTCGATGCGCTGGAGAAGGTACTCGCCGGCATCGAGTTCCAACGCATGTTCTCCGGCGAGGTCGATCCGAACAACGCCTTTGTCGATATCCAGGCCGGGTCCGGAGGCACCGAGGCCCAGGACTGGGCCGAGATGCTGCTGCGAATGTACCTGCGCTGGGGCGAGGACCACAACTACAAGACCGAGATCATCGAGGCCTCGGCAGGGGAGGTCGCCGGCATCAAGAGCGCGACGGTCAGGTTCGAGGGGCCCTATGCCTACGGCTGGCTGCGCACCGAGACCGGCGTGCACCGGCTGGTCCGGAAGTCGCCGTTCGATTCCGGCAATCGCCGCCATACCTCGTTTGCGTCGGTGTTCGTTTCGCCGGAGATCGACGACGAGATCGAGATCGACATCAATCCGGCGGATCTCAGGATCGACACCTATCGCGCGAGCGGCGCCGGCGGCCAGCATGTCAACCGGACCGAGTCGGCGATCCGGATCACCCATGAGCCGAGCGGCATCGTCGTCGCCTGCCAGAGTGACCGTTCGCAGCACAAGAACCGCGCGACCGCGATGTCCCAGCTCAAGTCGAAGCTCTACGAGCTCGAGATGAGCAAGCGCCGTTCCGAACAGCAGGCGCTGGAGGACAGCAAGAGCGACATCGGCTGGGGCAGCCAGATCCGCTCCTATGTGCTCGACCAGTCGCGGATCAAGGATCTGCGCACCGGTGTCGAGACCGGCAACACCCAGGCGGTGCTGGACGGCGATATCGACCGCTTCATCGAGGCAAGCCTGAAGCAGGGATTATAAGAACCATGAGCGAAGAACAGGACGAGCAGGAACAGATCGCGCAGCGGCGCGAGAAGCTGAAGGCGCTCAGGCTGCGCGGAAACGCGTTTCCGGTCGACTTCCGCCGCAATGTCATGGCCGGTGAACTGCGCGCGGAGTACGGCGAGGTCGACGCCGGGCGGCTGGAGGCCGAGCCGCGCCGGGCCAGCATCGCCGGACGGATGATGACGCGGCGCGTCATGGGCAAGGCGGCATTCGTGCACCTGCAGGACATGTCCGGCCAGCTGCAGCTCTACGTCCAGCGCGATGCGATCGGGGACGAAGCCTATGTTGAATTCAAGCGCTGGGACATTGGCGACATCCTCGGGGCGGAGGGCGTGCTGTTCCGGACCAGGACCGGCGAGCTGTCGCTGCGTGTCGAATCGATACGACTGCTGACCAAGTCGCTGCGCCCGCTGCCGGACAAGTTTCACGGCGTCGTCGACCTGGAGCTGCGCTATCGCCAGCGCTATCTCGACCTGATCATGAACGAGCCGGCGCGCGAGATCTTCCGCCGCCGCGTCGCGATCATCGATTTCATCCGGCGCTTCCTGATCGATCGCGGTTTTCTCGAGGTCGAGACGCCGATGATGCAGGTGATCCCCGGCGGCGCGACCGCGCGGCCGTTCAGGACCCATCACCACGCGCTCGATATCCCGCTCTACTTGCGCATCGCGCCCGAGCTCTATCTGAAACGGCTCGTCGTCGGCGGTTTCGAGCGGGTCTTCGAGATCAATCGCAATTTCCGCAACGAAGGCCTGTCGACCCGGCACAATCCCGAGTTCACGATGGTCGAGTTTTACCAGGCCTATGCCGATTATCGCGACCTGATGGACATGACGGAGGCGATGCTCCGCGAACTGGCCGTGCAGATCCATGGATCGACGGCGCTGGAATACCAGGGGCAGGCCATCGATTTCGGCCGGTCGTTCCGGCGCATGACGGTCGCAGAATCGATCCTCGAGTTCAATCCGGACATCGACGCCGCGATCATGCGCGACAAGGCGGCGCTGGCCGGCCTCGCCCGGGCACGCGGCATTGTGGTCAGGGACGGCTGGGGGATCGGCAAGATGCAGATCGAACTGTTCGAGAAGACGGTCGAGGAGCGGCTGCTCGATCCGACCTTCATCACCGCGTATCCAACCGAAGTGTCGCCACTGGCGCGGCGTAACGACGAGGATCCCGACATCACCGACCGCTTCGAGCTGTTCATCGGCGGGCGCGAGATCGCGAACGGATTCACCGAGCTGAACGACGCCGAGGACCAGGCCGCACGTTTCCGCGAACAGCTCGCGGCGCGGGAGTCCGGCGACGAGGAGGCGATGCACTTCGACGCCGATTACATCCGCGCCCTGGAACACGGTATGCCGCCGACGGCGGGCGAGGGCATCGGCATTGACCGACTGGTCATGCTGTTCACCGATTCACCGTCGATCCGTGATGTGCTGCTGTTCCCGCATATGCGGCCGGAGTAGTCAGCCCGCCAGCAGCCGCTTGATCTCGTTGATCTGTTCGCGCGCGTTCTTCAGGACGTCGATGCTTTCCTCGGGCGTCAGCGCGAGGCGTTCGAAGGCCGGGATCATGGACCAGTCGAGGCGGGTATGGGGATGGTCCGAGCCGATGTGGCTCAGCAGGTTCGCGACGATGACGACATCGGTCAGGTCCGCGTCGGTCTCCGGCGCGCGTTCGAGGTCTTCGTGCCCGGCGGCGACCTCGATCATTTCCGGCGGGAACTTCCATGCGTGCAGTACCAGCGACCCGACGCGCGGATGCAGCAATTCGAGCAGGCGGTTGAGCTGCGCCTCGTCTTCGTTGAAATCGGACAACAGTTCGGAATATTCGATGATCGGCAGTTTCCCTATGTCATGGATCAGCCCGGCCAGCATCGCCTCGTCCGGGTTGAGTCCGGTATAGCGGTCGCTGATGACGTAGCTCAGCGCAGCGACCATGACCCCGTGTTCCCAGCTTCTCGCGAGATATCGCTTCTTGAACGGTGACGAGAGCTTGTTCTGATAGATCTGTTCCATCGCGAGACTGGTCACCATGCTGCGCACGTTCGCGTTGCCCAGCCGCGTCACCGCGAGCCTGACATCGTCGATCTGGGACTGGGTGCGATAGAGCGGGCTGTTGACCAGGCGCAGCAGACGTGTCGTCAGCACGGCGTCCGCGCCGATCGCGCGGGCGATCTGGGTCGCGGTCGATTTCGGATTGTCGAGCAGCTTGCGGGTGCGGAGCGCGATATCCGGCAATGCCGGCAGGACCAGGCGATTGGTGCGGATGTCGTTGACCAGATCTTGCCAGAACTGTTCGACCTGGGTAGAAGCCATAATTCAGCCGTCGCGTCCGGTGGGGGATGTATTGCTATCGACATGTCTCGGCTGATTGTTTAGCCGGGAGCGCGCGGCGGCTCAGGCGTCCTCGCCGGCCTTCAGGACGGGCAGGTCACGCAGCGTGAGCGGCGGGCCGTCGACCGAGCCGAGGTGCAGCGTGCCGGCCCGCACATGCTCGACCACGGCCGATACGAGCAGCATGGACCCGCGCTCCGGCGCGGGTGCGGGCAAGACGACGAGGCCGACCGCCTGGTCGCCGCCGG
>CAZJKV010000128.1:0-4774 GCA_964546765.1 uncultured Chromatiales bacterium | reverse complement strand
GGCCGCCCGCCGCGAGATTTGCGCGCGTCTCGCCGGGCGCCGGCAGGCGCGCGAGCGCATACGGCACCGGCTCCCCGTCGACGAGCAGGATGCGCTTGTCGCCGTCCCTGATTTCCGGCAGGTAACGCTGCGCCATCGTCAGGACCTGACCGCGCGCGGTCATGACCTCGATGATGACGTTGATGTTCGGGTTGCCCTCGGTGACGCGGAACACCGATTCGCCGCCCATCGCCTGCAGCGGCTTGATGATGATGTCGCCGTGCTCGGTAAGGAACGCGAGCAGGTCGTCGGCCCGGCGCGTGACCAGCGTCGGCGCGCTGCACTCGGGGAACCACGCGACCGCCAGCTTCTCGTTGGTGTCGCGCAGCGCGGCCGGCTTGTTGACGACCAGCACCCCGGCCCGCTCGGCAAGCTCGAGCAGCTGGGTCGCGTAGACATACTCGATGTCGAATGGCGGGTCCTTGCGCATCAGGATCACATCGAGCGCGGCGAGCGGCGCGCTGCGCGTCTCGCCGAACGTGAACCAGTCTTGCGCAGTGTCGCGCACCGTCAGCGCCCGCATCCGCGCGCTGACCTCGGCGCCGCGCAAAGACAGGTCGGACTGCTCCATGTACCACAGCGCGTAGCCGCGCGACTGGGCCTCGAGCAGCATGGCGAGCGTGCTGTCCTTCGCCGGCTTGATCGCGGCGATCGGGTCCATGACGACGCCGAGCTGGATCATCGCGGGCTTCAGAGTGGCAGTGCGGCGGCCTCCGCCTCGCCCGTGACCGTGTCCGTCGCGATCTCGCGCGCCGCGGCGAGCAGCGCGAGCCGGGCGATGACGCCGTAGGCATAGAAGCGGTTGGGCTCGGCATCCGGCGCGAGGTGGTGGTCGGGCTGCGTGCAGCAGTCGGCGAAGGCCAGCGATTCGAAGTGCATGCCGGGGGCGTTCAGGTTCTCGTCCGCGCCGCGCCGCGTATGCACGCGGTAAAATCCGCCGACGACGAAGTGGTCGATCATGTAGACGACCGGCTCGCTGACCGCCTGGGTCTCGCCCCAGGTCTCGAAGGTGTAGACCCCTTCCTGGACCAGGACCTTGGTCGTCTCGATGCCGCCCTTCGACGCGGCCATCCGGGTGCGTTCCTTGCGATTCAGCGCGCGCACGTCCTCGGCCGAGTGCACCATCATGATCCCCATACCGTAGGTGCCGGCGTCGGCCTTGACGACGACGAAGGGCCGGCGGTCGACGCCGTATTCGTCATACTTGCGCTGGATCGACATCAGCAGCGAATCGACGTTCGCGACCAGGCATTCCTCGCCCTCGCGTTTCATGAAATTGATCTCGCCGCATTTCAGGAACTGCGGATTGATCAGCCACGGATCGAGGTCGACAAGCCCGGCGAATTCCTCGGCGACCTGCTTGTACAGCTGGAAGTGATCCGACTTGAGCCGGTTGGACCAGCCGAGCGCGAGCGGCGGTGCGACCGGCTGCTTCAGGCCCTCGAGGATCGGGGGACGGCCGGACGCGAGGTCGTTGTTCAGCAGCACCATGCACGGGCTGAAAGCCCCGATATGGACCTTGTCGCCACTGCGCTCGAGCCGTTCGAGCCGCAGCTCGCGTCCGGACGGCAGGGTCTGTGTCAGCGGCAGTTCGGACTCCGGGAGCAGGGAGCCGATGCGCACCTCGAAGCCGGCCATGCGCAGGATCTCCTGCAGCGTCGCGAGACTCTCCATATAGAAGGAGTTGCGGGTATGGTTCTCGGGCACGATGATGATCTGCCCGGCGGTCGGGCAGATATGCTCGACCGCGGACTGGATCGCCTGGATGCACAGCGGCAGGAAGGCCGGGTTCAGGTTGTTGTAGCCGGCCGGAAACAGGTTGGTGTCGACCGGGGCCAGCTTGAAGCCGGCATTGCGCAGGTCGACCGACGCGTAGAACGGCGCCTGGGTCTTCAGCCACTGGCGCCGGAACCAGGTCTCGATCGCCGCCTGGCGCTCGAGGAGGCGATGCTCGATCATCAGCAGCGGGCCGTTCAGCACCGTCGTCAGGTGCGGAACCGGTTGAAACTGCGGGATACTCATGCGTATCTGTCCATCGCTGGTGGGCCTTCCATGGTAACTGAATTGCCTGGTGTTATACAGTCGACGGCAGCGGGGGCGATTGCTCCCGAGCGGCGAATCTGATCAAATCAGTCGACAAAAACCATGAACATGCCCGCATGAACCCGGATCGTCCTGAACTCGGCACCGCGCACCGCCGCGACAGCGTCGCCTGCAGCGACTGCGGTCTCGACCGGCTGTGCCTGCCGGTCGGCCTCGGCGCCGAGGACCTGCCCCGCCTCGACGACATCGTGCGGCAGCGCAGGCCGCTACGCCGTGGCGACTGCCTGTATCGCGCCGGGGAGCCGTTCCGTACGGTCTACGCGGTGCGCTCGGGATCGCTGAAGACCTTCACCGATTCCGGCGACGGCCGCGAGCAGGTCACCGGCTTCTATCTCCCCGGCGAACTGGTCGCCCTCGACGCGATCGGCGCCGGCGTCTATCCGACGACCGCGCGCGCGCTCGAGACCAGCAGCGTCTGCGAGGTCGACTGGGAGGACCTCGCGACGCTGTCACTGAAGATCAGCGGGCTGCAGCGGCAGCTGATGCGCACGATGAGCCGCGAGATCGCACAGGATCAGCAGATGATGACCCTGCTCGGCGGCAGGCCGGCAGAGCAGCGCCTTGCCGCGCTGCTGTGCAACCTCGCCGCCCGCTTCGGCCAGCGCGGGTTTTCATCGCAGGCCTTCCGGCTCAGCATGTCGCGCGGCGAGATCGGCAGCTATCTCGGCCTCGCGGTCGAGACCGTCAGCCGCGTGTTCACTCGCCTGCAGGCCGAGGGCCTGTTGTCGGTCGAGCGCCGCCTCGTCCGTATCCTTGATCCGGATCGCCTGTCCCGGAGGATAGAAGAGCGCTGAAGCCGTTTCATTGATCTGCGTCAATGTCGTCCCCGCCGAGACCCGGCATAGTGACCCTGCCTTGTACATACAATCAGCAGGAGAACGAGAATGGGGATGGGGATGCAAGTTTGCAGGAAACTGGCGCTGGGCGCGGTGTGCGGCGCACTGGTCTTGGGGGGCGGCGGCGCGGTGGCCGCGGAGGGCGACTGGATTGTCCGGGTCGGGGTGGCCCATGTCAGCCCGAATGACGACAGCGGCGAGCTGAGCGGCGTCGCCGGCGCCGAGGTTTCGGTCGACAGCGCGACCAGCCTCGGCATTACCATCGCCTGGATGGCGACCGACAACGTCGGGATCGGTGTGCTCGGCGCGTGGCCGTTCAAGCACGATATCAAGGGCGAGGGTGCGCTCTCGGGGGCCGGCAAGATCGCGGAGGTCAAACATCTGCCGCCGACCGTGACGCTGCAGTATCACTTCAATCCGGCAGGCGCCGCCCGCCCCTTTGTCGGCGCCGGCATCAATTACACGACCTTCTTCAGCGAAAAGACCCGTGGGCTCGGCGGCGCGAGCATCAGCCTCGACGATTCCTGGGGCTGGGCGGTCGAGGCCGGGATCGACTTCGATCTGAATCAGGACTGGTTCGCCAGTGCCCAACTCTGGTATATCGCGATCGACACGACCGCGACGCTCGGTGACGGGCTCGGCACGATCGATGTCGATATCGACCCGTGGGTTGCGATGATCGGGGCCGGCCGACGTTTCTGACACGGCGGCTTGCCCTGCCCCGGTTTCCTGCTAAGATCGAGCGACATCGAGATCTTCCGGGGCGGTTGCCAGCTTGTTTTCGCAGGACACATCGACGACCAGGGCGCATTCGCGGACCTGTCGCACCGGTTTCATGCCCGGGGTCTCGTGGTCGCGGCAGGGGACAGGCTGATGTTTCGGGACGTTTCCCGGCCGGAGTCGAGCGGGTCGTCCGGCACCCCGACCGAATCGAGGCGTCCGGCGGAGCATATCCGGGTCCTGACCGGCTCGATCGGGGCGATGACCGCGGCGACGCGGCTGCTGGGCCGGGTTGCGCCGGACCGTTCGCTGGCGTACATCGTTGCATTGCGGATTGCGAATGACGGCGTGCCGCTGGTCACCCGACTGCTCGCCAGGGCGACGCCGTTTCGTGTCCACGCCGCGGGTCTTGAGCGCACCCTGTATCCGCAGGACATCATCGTCCTCCCGGTCGACGGTGCAGCGTCCGATCCCGCCGCGCGCGGCGCGATGCCGTCGCGGACCATCGACGAGGTACTGGACGCCGTCGCGGAACGCTACAGGGACAAGGCGGGCGTCATCGTCCTGAGCGGCATCGGCGCCGAGGGTGTCAGGGGCTGCATGAAGGTCACCCGCCTGGGCGGCACGCTCTGGGTGCAGGAACCGGCCAGTTGCGAACACGGCAGTCTGCCCGCGGCGATTCGTGACGCCTGCCGGGTCACCTTCAGCGCGGACCCGGAGCAACTCGCCGAGCGCCTGATGACCGTGATCCCCCCCGCGCAGGAATCACTGCAACCGCTTTCGTAGCGCACCCGGGACGCGGCGCCGCGTCTCCCGTCAGCCGAGGTCTCCCCACGACACCTGCAGCGCCGCCAGCGCGGCCATCCCCGCCGTCTCCGTCCGCAGGATGCGCGGACCGAGTCGCAGCCCGGTGTACCCGGCGGCACGCGACGCCGCGATCTCGGCGTCACTGAGTCCGCCTTCCGGCCCGACGAGCAGTACGACCTCATCCGGTCGCGCGCCGAGGGCAGCTGGTCCGGCGCCGGCGCGCGGGTCCAGCACGAGCCGCAGCCCGGCGGGATCCGCCTCGGCCAGCC
>CAZJKV010000127.1:3309-4824 GCA_964546765.1 uncultured Chromatiales bacterium | reverse complement strand
GCCGCCGCCGCCGGCGGCCTTGATCAGCACCGGGTAGCCGATGCGGCGCGCGATCTCCTGGTTGGCCTTCGCGTCGTCGCCGAGCGCGCCGTTCGAGCCGGGGATGCACGGGATGCCGGCGGCCTGCATGACCTTGATCGCCTCGATCTTGTCGCCCATGCGGCGGATGGTCTCGGCGCGCGGGCCGATGAACACGAAGCCGCTCTGCTCGACGCGGTCGGCGAAATCGGCATTCTCGGACAGGAAGCCGTAGCCCGGATGGATCGCGACCGCGTCGGTGACCTCGGCGGCGCTGATCAGCGCGGGGATGTTGAGATAGCTCTCGGCGGACGGCGCGGGTCCGATGCAGACCGATTCGTCGGCGAGGCGTACGTGGATCAGGTCGCGGTCGGCCGCGGAATGCACGGCGACGGTCGCGATGCCGAGTTCGTTGCAGGCGCGCAGGATGCGCAGGCCGATCTCACCCCGGTTGGCAATGACGATCTTGTCGAACATGGGACTACTCGATGACGAACATCGGCTGACCGTACTCGACCGGCTGTCCATTTTCGACGAGTATCGCCGCGACCACGCCGTCCTTGTCGGACTCGATCTGGTTCAGCATCTTCATCGCCTCGATGATGCACAGCGTGTCGCCGGACTTGACCTTCTGGCCGACCTCGACGAACGGCGGCGCGCCGGGAGACGGCGCGCGATAGAAGCTGCCGACGATCGGCGAGGTGATGACATGACCGGCCGGCGTCGCGTCCGAGACCTCGGGCAGTGCGCTTGCCGGCGCGGAAGGCACAGCGCCCGCCGGCGGCGGCGCATACTGCGGCGGCGCGAACATCGCCTGTACCTGCTTGCCGTGACGACTGATGCGGACCGACTCCTCGCCTTCCTGGACCTCGATCTCCGCGAGGTCCGACTCCTCCAGCATCTCGATCAGTTTCTTTATTTTTCGTATGTCCATGATCGTGTTTCCGTTCAATTGTTTGGTGTCAGAGGTGACCGTATCTACTCTGACCCCGATTTAAGGTGGCGCAGGGCCGCTTGCAGCGCGAGTTCGTAGCCGATCGCGCCGAGGCCGCTTATGACGCCGAGTGCGAGGTCGGAGAAGTAGGATTTCCGGCGAAAGGCCTCGCGTGCGTGGATGTTCGACAGGTGGACCTCGATGAACGGGATCCCGGTCGCGCTGATCGCGTCGCGCAGCGCGACGCTGGTGTGGGTGAAGGCCGCCGGGTTCAGGATCAGGAACGCGACCTGCTCCTTGCGCGCCTGCTGTACCCGCTCTACCAGCTCGTGCTCGGCATTGCTCTGGAAAAACAATACCTTGTGTCCCGCCGCGAGCGCCTGGTCCTCGAGTCTGCGCTGGATCGCGTCGAGTGTGTCGGTGCCGTAGTGCGCCGGTTCCCGCGCGCCGAGGAGGTTCAGGTTGGGGCCGTTGAGCACGAGCAGGGTCGCCATGCGCGGTATTCTGCCCGGATCTCCGGCGATTGTCCATAAATCTGCAGCGATCGTCCGGCCTGCGCCAAT
>CAZJKV010000127.1:0-3209 GCA_964546765.1 uncultured Chromatiales bacterium | reverse complement strand
ATCTCGCCGTACTGGACGAAGCTGATCGTGCCGGCGCGATCGACGAGGACGGTGTAAGGCAGGATGCCGAAGCGGTTGCCGTAGTCGGTCGCGAGCGCGATGCCGGCGTCGCCGGCGGCGATCAGCAGCGGGTAGTTGACCGCCAGCGCGAGTTCGTCGACGAAACGCGCGACCTCGCCGCGGGTGTCGAGCGCGATGCCGACGAATTGCAGGCCCTGCTCGCGATAGCTCTCCTGCAGCGCGACGAAGGCCGGGATCTCGCGCCGGCACGGCACGCACCAGGTCGCCCAGAAGTTCACGACCAGCACCCGGCCGTCCCAGTCGCTGACCTGGTACGGCCGGCCGGTGTGGTCCTCGAGACGGAATTCGGGACGCGGCCTCCCGATCAGGTCCGCAGTGTCGATGCGGTCGAGTTCCTCCATCGGCGGCCCGGTCGAGACATGTTCATCCTGCAGGTGCAGGATCGCGTTGACGAGCAGCGACAGCGCGATGATCGCAAAGATGATGAAGGCGATTTGATAGAGTCTCTGTTTCATAGGTGTTCCGCGGGGTCAGGCCGCGTCCGGGCACTGACGCCCTGTCAACGGTTGTCGGCGGGCGGCAGGATCAGTTCGACGGTGCGCGTCATCGGGGGATAGCAGTAACCGGCCTCGGCGCACCCCTGGAACGACGCGACGATCGCCACCGGCACGCGGCCGCGCGCGCCGGCGCTGCGGGTCAACGGGAGGTGGGCGTCGAAGGCGTCGTAATAGACCTCCATGCGGCCGAAGAATTCGTCTTCCTTGAACCTGCCGGTCGGCATCTCGGCATCGCCGAGCGTGACCTCGCCCGGCGCGGGTCCGCCGGCCTCCGCGAGCCGGAATCCGAGCATGTCGCGATACAGGTAATAGCCTTCGGCGACGCGGAAGTGCACCGTGATCCGGTCGCCGCCGACGGCCTCGGCGCTGAGCATGAAGGCCTCTTCAGGCTCGAGGAACGGGTGCTGCTCCGGCGACTGGAAGATCCCGAGCTTCTGTCCGAACGAAGACACCGCGTCGCGAAACCCGTTGGCCTCAGCCGGCGCGAGCGCGAAAACCGCGGGCGCCAGCACGGCGGCGAATATCAGCATTAGTGCGCGCACGTTTATCAAAATACGTCTCTGACCCCATTTACACTTTCGGCGATCCAGCGCAGGTAGTCGGGCAGGCCACGGTCGATCGGGACGGCGATGATCTCCGGGACCTCGTAGGGATGGCGCGCGCGGAGGTCGCGTTCGAGGTCCGGGTAGCGCTCGCGCGTGGTCTTGATCAGGAGCAGGATCTCTTCGTCCTGCTCGATCCGGCCCTGCCAGCGATAGACCGAGGACACGCCAGGCAGGATATTGACGCATGCCGCGGATTGCTGCTCGACCAGTGCGGCGGCGATCGCGCGGGCCGCCTCCCGGTCGGGACAGGTACACAGCACCAGGTAGCAGTCCTTGTCCATGTGGGCAAGGGTACACCATTCGATGCCTGAAGGGTCAGACCCCGCCGGGGTCTGACCCTTGATACCTGTAATGGTATAGTCGCCAGCAATGGCCTGGCTGCTGCTCATCCTGTTCTTCGCCGTGCCGCTGATCGAGATCTGGCTGTTGATCGAGGTCGGCGGGTGGATCGGGGCGATCCCGACGATCGCGCTCGTCGTGTTCACCGCGGTGCTCGGGGCGCTGATGTTGCGCTGGCAGGGCTTCGGGATCCTGAACCGGGCGCGCCGGATGATGGCGCAGGGCGAGCCGCCGGCGCTCGAACTGCTGGAAGGCGTCGTGCTGCTGTTTTGCGGGGCGCTGCTGCTGACCCCGGGCTTCTTCACCGACGCGATCGGATTCCTGCTGATGATCCCGCCGCTGCGCCGCCGGCTGGTGCTGTGGCTGGTCGCGCGCAGCCTGGTCGTCAATCGCCCCCCGCCCGGAGACGAGCGACGCCAGGGGCCGCGGACGATCGAGGGGGAGTTCTGGCGGGAAAAGGACCGCCGGGATCGATAGCGTTCGATTTACCCCTTTACCCCTTGAAACTCCCGCCGTTGCCCCTATACTAGGTGGCACTCGCGGCCCATGAGTGCTAATCGTTGCCGCGGTAAGCCTTTTATCCCAGAAAAATCAAACGTTTGAAATGGAGGTCTGTAGAAATGAACATCAAACCCCTGCATGATCGGGCGGTCGTCAAGCGCCTCGACGAGGATCGCACCACCCCGGGCGGCATCGTGATCCCGGATTCCGCGGCCGAAAAACCGGTCCGTGGCGAGGTTATCGCGATCGGCAAGGGCAAGGTCCTCGACAACGGCGAGGTCCGCCCGATGGACGTCAAGGTCGGCGACAAGGTCCTGTTCGGCAAGTACGCCGGCACCGAGATCAAGATCGACGGCCAGGAACTGGTCGTCATGCGCGAAGACGACATCATGGCCGTGATCACAGGCTGATCGTCCGCGCACACCCGTATTTCAGGAAACAAGTACAAGGAGCAAGCAATGTCAGCAAAAGAAATCAAGTTCAGCACCGACGCCCATCAGCGTCTGCTGCATGGCGTCAACGTCCTGGCCGATGCGGTGAAGGTCACCCTCGGTCCGAAGGGCCGCAATGTCGTCCTGGAAAAGAGCTACGGCGCCCCGACGATCACGAAGGACGGAGTGTCGGTCGCGAAGGAGATCGAGCTCGAGGACAAGTTCGAGAACATGGGCGCGCAGATGGTCAAGGAAGTCGCGTCGCAGACCTCGGACATCGCCGGTGACGGCACCACGACCGCGACCGTGCTGGCGCAGTCCATCCTGAAGGAAGGCATCAAGGCAGTCACCGCCGGCATGAACCCGATGGACCTGAAGCGCGGCATCGACAAGGCCGTGATCGCCGCCGTCGCCGAGCTGAAGAAGCTGTCCAAGCCCTGCACCGATGACAAGTCGATCGCCCAGGTCGGCGCGATCTCGGCGAATGCCGACGAGGTCATCGGCCGCATCATCGCCGATGCAATGTCGAAGGTCGGCAAGGAAGGCGTCATCACCGTAGAGGAAGGCACGGGCCTCGGCAACGAGCTCGAGGTCGTCGAGGGCATGCAGTTCGACCGCGGCTACCTGTCCCCGTACTTCATCAACAACCAGCAGAGCATGTCGGCCGAGCTCGACAACCCGCTGGTGCTGCTGTGCGACAAGAAGATCTCGAATATCCGCGAGATGATCCCGCTGCTGGAAGGCGTCGCGAAATC
>CAZJKV010000126.1:0-5029 GCA_964546765.1 uncultured Chromatiales bacterium | reverse complement strand
GGCGGCGGCAGCGGCGGGATTGCGACGGCGATTCGCGCGGCGCGTCACGGCGCACGCGTCACGCTGATCGAGGCCGCCCGGCTCGGCGGCACCTGCGTCAACCTGGGTTGCGTGCCGAAAAAGGTCATGTGGCACGCCGCCGGGATCGCCGAGGCGCTGCACGACGCGCCCGACTACGGCTTCGACGCCGCACTGAGCCGGACCGACTGGGCGCAGCTCAAGGACGCTCGCGACCGCTATATCGAACGCCTGAACAGCATCTATCGCGACAACCTCGCCGATGCCGGCGTAACGCTGATCGAGGACGCCGCCCGCTTCGTCGCGCCGCATCGCGTCGCGGTCGGCGACCGGACGATCGAGGCCGGACATGTCGTCATTGCGACCGGTGGCCGACCGCGGGTGCCGGTGACGCCCGGCGCTGAACTCGGTATCACCTCGGACGGCTTCTTCGCTCTCGCGCAACAGCCGCGCCATGTCGCAATCGTCGGCTCGGGTTATGTCGCGAGCGAACTCACCGGCATCTTCCGCGCGCTCGGCAGCGAGGTCACGGTGCTGCTGCGCGGCCGGCATCTGCTCGGCAGCTTCGATGCGATGCTGCGTAACGCGCTGCGCGAAGCCATGACGGCGAGCGGCGTCACCGTCGTTGCCGACACTCCGATCCGCGCGGTCAGCCGCGGCGCCGACGGCCTGCTGATCCTCGATTGCGGGGACCGGCTACGGCTTGGCGGCTACGACACCCTGATCTGGGCCATCGGCCGCATCTCGGACAGCGCATCGCTCGATATCGCCGCCGCCGGCCTCGAGGCCGACGCGTCCGGCCATATCCTGACCGACGACTGGCAGAATACCCGCGTGCCCGGGATCTACGCGATCGGCGACGTCACCGGCCGCATCGCGCTGACCCCGGTCGCGATCGCCGCCGGCCGCCGCCTCGCCGATCGCCTGTTCGGCGGCCGCCCCGACAGCCGCCTCGACTACGAATTGATCCCGACCGTGATCTTCAGCCACCCGCCGCTCGCGACCATCGGACTGACCGAGGACGAGGCCCGCGCGCGCTTCGGCGACGCGGTGCAGGTCTGGCAATCGCGCTACACGCCGCTTTATCATGCGTTGACGACCCGCAAGACGCGCTCGGCCGTCAAGCTGATCACAACCGGGGCGGAACAGCGGATCGTCGGTTGCCACGTCTTCGGCCCGGGTGCCGACGAGATGATGCAGGGTTTCGCGGTCGCGATCCGAATGGGCGCGACAAAAAAGGATCTCGACGACACCGTTGCGATCCATCCGACGGGCGCCGAGGAACTGATAGGTCTGCGCTGAGGAGATCTTGCGAATGGCCATACGCGACTTCGAAGGAAAGTCACCGAAGATCGGTGATCGCGTCTACGTAGACGACCACGCGCTGGTCGTCGGTGATGTGACGATCGGCGCCGACGCGTCGCTGTGGCCGATGGCGGTCGCGCGTGGTGACGTGCACCGGATCACGATCGGCGCCGGCACCAACATCCAGGACGGCTCGGTGCTGCACGTCACCGCCGACAATCGCTTCAATCCGGGCGGCTATGCCTTGAGCATCGGGGCGAACGTCACGGTCGGCCATGGCGTCATCCTCCATGCCTGCACCGTCGAGGATCTGGTGCTGGTCGGCATGGGCTCGACGATCCTCGACGGCGCGGTCATCCCGACGCGCACGATGATCGCCGCCGGCAGCCTCGTCGCGCCGGGCAAGACGCTGGAAAGCGGTCACCTGTATCTGGGCAGCCCGGCGAGGAAAGCTCGCAAGCTCAGCGACCAGGAACTCGATTACCTCGCGTTCTCGGCGCGGCATTACATCGAACTCAAGGACAGACATCTGAAATAGCAAGGTGTCATTTCAGATAGCGCTCGTAGAATGCCGCGAGGCCCTCAAAGTAATTCCGTCCGCTCGAGACATGGCCGTCGTAGTGCTTCCCTTCGATGTCCATGAAGACTTTTGGCTCATTCGCGGCCTCGAACAGCGCCTGCCCGTGCCGGTACGGGATCAGTTCGTCCTCGCGTCCGTGCACGACCAGCACCGGGCAGCGCACCTGCTTGAGGTACTCCAGCGTCGGAAAGTGATTGCGCATCAACTGGCGCACCGGCAGCAGCGGATAGAGTTCGGCCGCGACCTCCGGCATCGACGTGAAGGTCGATTCGATCACCAGCGCGGCGGGCGTATGCCGTGACGCGACCCGGGTCGCGATCGCCGCGCCGAGCGAACGGCCGTGCAGTACGATCCTGTCCGACGGGATCCCGCGGGACTCGACCAGGTAGCGCCATGCGGCCTCGGCGTCGCGATAGATCCCCTGCTCTCCCGGACGGCCGCCGCTCTGGCCGTAGCCGCGATAATCGAACAGCATCACGCTGAAGCCGAGTTCATGAAACAGCGCGATGGAACCGACGCTGTGCGAGATGTTGCGTGTATTGCCGTGGAAGAACAGCAGCACATGATCGGCGCCGGGTTTCGGCACGAACCACCCGTGCAGTTCGACACCGTCCTCGCTTTGGAAACGGATGTCCTCGCAGGCGAAGCCGTGCGCGTCCGGCACATCGACCAGATCGCGCAGCGGCTTGTAGACGCGTCGCGATTCACCGATACAAACGCGCAGCACGATCAGCGCGTAGACGGCGGCGATCACCGCGAGCACGATCAGCAATACAGTCAGCCACATGCGCCACGCCCTGCCGCCGTCGCCCGCCGCTTGATCATGCCCGCCATTCCATGTCTAATAGTCGCCACACCATGTCCGACCTGCTCCAGTCCAAGTATCTGGGCGCCATGATCGGCGCCGCTATCGGCGACGCAGTCGGTGACCTTGCATGCCGCAACCCCGGGCGCGAGGCCGTACTCGCGCAAGTCGAACTCGCCGAACTATTGCGCTACTCCGATGATACCGTGATGTCGATCGCGGTTGCCGAGACGCTGATCGAGTTCGGGGACATCGAACCGCAGATCCTCGGCAACCTGTTCCAGGAACGCTATCACAGGGAACCGTGGCGCGGTTACAGCGAAAGCATCCAGAATATCTACGCGCTGGTCAAGAACGAGGGCATCGGCTACATCGACGCGGCAAGCCGGCTCTACGGCGGCGACGGATCCTTCGGCAACGGCGCGGCGATGCGGGTCGCGCCGGTCGCGATGTATTTCCGCAATTCGGACCGGCTGGACGATCGCATCGCGACCGCGTCGAGTATCACACACGCCCACCCAGTCGCGATCGACGGCGCCCGCGTGCAGGCCGCCGCGGTGCTCGCCGCGGTCGCGATCAATCCGCAGCGCCCGTTCTCGCCGCACGCCTTTCTCGACATGCTCGGCCCCGTGGCCCGCAGCGAGGAATTCCGTGCGCGGCTCACCTTGCTCCGATCGCTGCTCGACCGCGGCGACTATCCGGCCGAGGCCGCGGATACGCTCGGCCACAGCACCGCGGTCCACGAATCGGTGCCGTTCGCGCTGTACAGCTTCCTGGTGCACCCGCACGAGTTCATCGAATGCCTGCTGTGCGCGGTCCTGCACGGCGGCGACCGGCGGACGCTCGGGACGATGGCGGGGGCGATCAGCGGGGCCTTCCTCGGCGTCGACGCCCTGCCTGCGCACTGGCGCCGCAAGCTCGAGAACGAGCAGCATATCGAGGCGCTCGCGCGCGAGATCGCGGTACGCAGTCAGTGATTGAGCGCTGAACGCATTTGCGCCCGCACCGGCACGGTGTCGGGACGCACACCGCGCCACAACAGAAAGGATTCCGCGGCCTGTTCTACCAGCATACCGAGGCCGTCCGCGCGGCCCGGCGCACCATGCCGTGCGGCCCAGCGCAGAAACGGGGTCGGGTCCCGGTCATACATCATGTCGTAGCACCAGCAGCCGGGCGCGAGGACCGACGGCGGCAGCGGCAAGTCCTCGCCGTGCAGGCTCGCCGAAGTGCCGTTGACGATCACGTCGAAGGCGTGGTCGCGCATGTCGTCGAAGCCGCAACCCCTGACCTTCGCGCCATGCGCCGGGAACAGCCCGGCCAGCTCGAGCGCGCGGTCGACGGTGCGATTGACGATCACGAGTTCCGCCGGCCGCTGTTCGAGCAACGGACCGAGCGCGCCGCGTCCCGCGCCGCCGGCGCCGACGAGGAGCACGCGACGACCGGTGATCGCGATGCCGAGGTTCACGGTCAGGTCGCGCACCAGGCCGATGCCGTCGGTATTGTCACCATGGATGCGGCCGTCGCTGAACAGCATCGTGTTGACCGCGCCCGCCAGCTCGGCGCGCGGGCTGCGGCTGTCGGCGAGACGCCAGGCCTCGCGCTTGAACGGCAGCGTGATGTTGAGCCCCTTGCCGCCGGCGGCCTGGAAATTCCCGACCGCCTGCGGAAAGCCTCCCGCGTCGACCTGGATAGCGTCATAGACCATGCGCTGCCCGGTCTGGCGCGCGAACGCGGCGTGAATCTGCGGCGACAGGCTGTGCGCGACCGGATTGCCGATGACCGCGTAGCGGTCGGGTGGTGCGTCGAAATCGAACAGCGAGGACATCAGCCTTCAGGGATCAGTTTCTTTCAGCCACCCGGCGACGTCCTTCGCGTAATAGGTCAGGATCGCGTCGGCGCCGGCGCGCTTGATCGACATCAGGCTTTCAAGCACGGTCGCGCGCTCGTCGAGCCAGCCGCGCTCGGCCGCGGCCTTCAGCATCGCGTACTCGCCGCTGACCTGGTAGACGAAGGTCGGGATGCCGAAGCGCTGCTTGACGCGATGGACGATGTCGAGATACGGCAGGCCGGGCTTGATCATGACCATGTCGGCGCCCTCGTCGATGTCGAGCGCGACCTCGCGCAGGGCCTCGGCCGCGTTCGCCGGGTCCATCTGATAGGTGGTTTTGTCGCCGGCGCCGAGGTTCGCCGCCGAGCCGACCGCGTCGCGGAACGGGCCGTAGAAGCTCGACGCATATTTCGCCGCATAGGCGAGGATACGCGTGTTGCGGTGGCCGGCCGATTCCAGCGCCGCGCGGATCGCGCCGACGCGGCCGTCCATC
>CAZJKV010000125.1:0-5096 GCA_964546765.1 uncultured Chromatiales bacterium | reverse complement strand
CCCGTCAGCGCCGGCGCGATGCCACGCCGCGTGGTCTCGACCTCCGGCAGTTCGGGCATGGTCAGGGAGGCACGGTCACGGCAGCGGCGGGTCGGGCGCCAGGTCCATCATGCGGGCGCCCTGCTCCGAACCGAGGTGGTAGACGAGGCCGGTCCCGGGCAGCGCCAGAACGAGATCGACCTCCGATTCCATGACGAGAAACTCGAGCGCCTGCGCTTCACCCTCGAGTGTCACGCGAACCGTTTCCTGCGCCGCGTCGCCGTGGTAGCGGTCGACGATGATCGCGCGCGCTTCAGCCCAGGCGTCGACGAGGCGGTCGAGCGCATCGATCGGGACATCGCTTTCCGGTTCGATTGTCCAGCGGCCGAGCGCGTCCTGCGCGATCGTGAACCGCGGCAGTTCCACCCGCACGGGCCGCCCCCCGTCAGGCAGCAGGCGGTTCGACACGAAGGCCGGATAGCCGGCCTGCAGACGATGCAGGTAATGATCCTCGACCAGGTGGACCGTGGCGCCGACCTGCATGTAGCGCCGGTGGTCGATCGGCTCGGTGTCGCCGAAGGCGATCTCGATGTCGTCGGCGCGCAGCACGGTGCGCGGCGGGTCCAGGCCGTAGCGGGCCAGATCGCCGGCGACGGCCTCGAAGCGTGCGTGACTCGTCGCCTCGACGACGCGCAGCAGCGGCTCGATCCGGAATTCGTTGGCGGCGGCCTGCAGCGGCGCGCTCATGCGCCACCGTCCGTTGCTGCGCTCGATCCGGATCTCGTCATCGCCGCCATGCCGGATCACGATGCGCGTGACGGCACCGGCCGCGAGTCCGGTGAGACGGGGCGCCTCGCCCTCACTGCCGGGATCGAGCCAGATCACCAGCACCAGCACCAGCACCAGCACGGCAAGACCCAGGTTGAGCAGTGCGCGCGTGCCCACCGTGTCAGCGCCGGCGCCGCCGGTACCAGATGAGCAGCCCGCTGCCGAGCAACAGGGACGGCAGTACCAGCAGGAAGCCGAAGCCGATGATCGCGGTCGTCAGCGGGGTGAACTCCAGCGAGCTGTCGGGCGCGGAGCGCACCGGGATGTCGAGAAAGCGGTCGTCGCTCGCGAGCCAGTTCGCGAGGTTCATCCCGAGCTGCTGGTTGCCGGCCAGTCCGAGGAACGCGTTCGACAGGAAATCGCTGTCGGCGGCGATGAACACGCGCTGGACCGGGGATTCCGGGTCGTCCCCGGTCGCGCGCGACAGCGCGACACCGAGGGTCAGCGGGCCCGGGATGTCCTCGCCTTCATCGAAGCTCACGGCGCCGATGACCTCGCCGGTTTCGAGCCAGGCCCCGGACAGGGTCTCCAGGACCGGGACGGCATCCCAGCCGGCGGGCGCATCGATCGCGAGGGCGCCCGCGATCGGGAACAGCGTATTGCGGTCGAATTCCCGCGTCAGCTCGTGACGCGGATAGCTCGCGACCAGCGCGACGCGCGGATCGTCGATGCCGAACAGCATCCGGCCCACCGCGGACACCGTCGGGTCGACGACGATACCCTGCTTGAGGCGGACGCCGAGGGACTCCGCGAGCGCCTCCAGCCCGTGAAGTCCGGCGCCGGGTTCGACCAGCCACAACAGGTTGCCGCCCCGATCGACATGATCCGCGATGAGGGCAGTCTCGCCGGGCAGCAAGTCGGACTGCGGCGCCGCGATCACCAGCGCCGCCGCCTCCGGCGGGATCTCCGGCGACTCGACCAGGTTGATGCGCCCGACAGCGATGCCCTTGCTGCGCAACTGTTCGGCCCAGCCGAGATAGTCGTGATCCGCGCGCCCGTCCGGGTTGCGTTCGCCGTGGCCGGCGAGAAACAGCAGCCGGCGATCGCCGGCACGCGCGAGCCGCTGCATCGCGTTGCTGAGGGCGCTTTCCGAGATGTCCCGCAGGCGTTCCTCGCGCCCCTCGTATTCCAGGATCAGCTCACCGTCGGCGATGCCCAGCTCGCGCGCGAGCTGCGGCTCGCGATCCGGATTGACGAACACCAGCCGGATGCCGGGATTGTGGCGCTGGTAGCGCGCGACAATGTCCGTGATGCCTTTGCGCAGCACGGGCGTCTCGCGCACCCACGCGGTGATGTGAAGTTCGCCCGGCAATTCGCGCAACAGCGCGACGCTCGCCTCCGACAGGGTGTTGCGGCCGCTCGCGGTCCAGTCCGCCTCGTAGACGTAACGCGTGCCGAGCCAGCCGAGCAGGCCGATGACGAGCAGGAACAGCACGACGAATACCGCCGTTTGCAGCCGCAACATCCGCCGTGTCCGCGCCGTCACCTTCATCGGGTCAGTGCTGCATGCGGTAGGTGTCGAGGCGCCGTATGCTGAACGCCAGGAAGGTCAGGATCACCAGCAGGTAATAGCTCACGTCGGCGCTGCTGACCGCGCCGCGCAACAGCGGCTCGTAGTGACGCAGCAACGACAGGTGGGTCAGCACGTTGTCCCCGCTCCCCGCCGTGCCCGCGCCCCAGTCTATGATCCACAGCAGCAGCAGCGCGCCGAAACCGGCCACCGCCGCGATCGTCGGCTGGCTGGTCAGGGTCGACATGAACAGGCCGACCGCGGCGAAGGACGCCAGCAGCAGGAACAGGCCGAGCAGCCCGGATGCGACGAGACCGGGATCAAGCGCGCCGGCGAGCAGCAGCGACGCAGGCATCAGCGCGATCAGCGCCAGCAACACCGCGAGGAAGCCGAGCACCCCGAGATACTTGCCGAGCACGATCTCGGTCATCGACACCGGCGCGGAGAACAGCAGCGTCAGGGTGCGGTTGCGCAGCTCGTCGCTGATCAGACGCATCGTGACCAGCGGCACTATCAGCAACAGAATGAACGCCGCGTTGCCGAACAGCGGCGCGACGACGAGTTCGGTGACGCCCGGCGCGCCGGGCATCGCGGCCAGGCGCGCCTGTATCTGCAGGAAGAAGTCGACCTGCGCCGAGAACATGTAACCGAGCACTACCTGCGTCACGGCCAGCAGGGTCCAGGCTAGCGGCGACAGGAACAGGCTGCGCAGTTCACGCCCGGCGATCGCCAGCACCATCATGCCGCGGCCCCCTCCACCGGCGCCGCGGCCGGTTCGCTGCGGGTGATGTCGACGAAGATCTCCTCCAGCGACCTGCGCTCCTGCGTCAGTTCATAAAGCCGCCAGCCGCGCTGTACCGACAGCTCGACCAGGCGCTCGGCGGTGTCCTCGGCCTCCGGCGCATACTGCAGGCGGAAGCGCCCATCGCCGAGCACCTCGACACCGATGACGCCGATGACGGACTCGAGCTCCGCGCACGAGGGCGGTTGATGAAACCCGATCGACAGACAGGCGACGAGCATCTGTCGCTGCAGTCCCTCGATCGTGTCGTTGAAGACGAGCTCGCCGCGATGAATGATCTGCACGCGGTCGCATACCGCCTGGACCTCGGGCAGGATGTGCGTGGACAGTATCACGCTGTGATCGCCGCCAAGCTCCCGGATCAGGGCGCGTATCTCGCGGATCTGGATCGGGTCGAGACCGACCGTCGGTTCGTCGAGGATCACGACCTCCGGCGCATGGATGATCGCCTGGGCGATGCCGACGCGCTGCTGGTACCCCTTGGAGAGATTGCCGATCAGGCGGGCGCCGACATCGCCCAGGCCGCAGCGATCCTTCGCGTCGGCGACCGCCGTGCGCATGCGCCCGCGCGGGATGCGATTGAGCCGGGCGCAATAGCGCAGGTATTCGTCGACGCTCAGCTCGCGATAGAGCGGAGGTTGCTCGGGCAGGTAGCCGAGCCCCGCCTTCGCGGCCGCGGGCTCGTCGAGGAGGTCGATCCCGTTGATCAGCACGCGCCCGGCGCTCGGCGCCAGGTTGCCGCTGATCACCTGCATGGTCGTGGATTTTCCGGCCCCGTTCGGTCCGAGAAAACCCAGTACCTCTCCCCGCCTGATTTCAAAGCTGATATCGTTGACGGCGCACAAGCGGCCATAATATCGGCTCAGGCGCTCCACATTTACCAGGCTGTCCCTGTTCATTGGCGCACATTATACGCAGGTTTGCCCGCTGTCATCAGAGATGGAAACCATCACCCGGGTTACAGGCCGCAGCGGCGGCGGGCTCCGTCGATGACGCTCGTCGGTGTCGATACCGGCGGTACCTTTACCGATTTCGTCTGCCTGGACGGAAGCCGCATCACACTGCACAAGGTACTGTCCACGCCCGATGCGCCGGAGCGTGCGATCCTTCAGGGCATACGCGAGCTCGGTCTCGGCGAGCGGGAGGATCTGCATGTTGTCCATGGCTCCACGGTCGCGACCAATGCGGCGCTCGAAGGCAAGGGCGTGCGCACGGTCTACATCGGCAATCGCGGACTCGGCGACCTGCTGGCGATCGGACGGCAGGCGCGCGCGTCGCTCTATGACCTGCAACCGCCGCTGACGCCGCCGCCGGTCCCGCGCGAGCTGTGCCTGGAGACCGGCGGACGGCTCGACGCTGCGGGCCGGGTCGTGGAACCGCTGACGGCCGGCGATCTCGAGGAATTGCGTTCCGGTGTCGACGCGCTTGCGCCGCGATCGGTCGCGATCAACCTGCTGTTCTCGTTCCTCGATGATCGCTTCGAACAGGAGATCGAGCAGGCCTTGCCCGGGGAGCTGTTCATCGCGCGCTCATCCGCGGTGCTGCCCGAATATCGCGAATACGAACGTGGCGTCGCGACCTGGCTCAACGCATGGCTGGGACCGATCGTCGAAGGTTACATCGGGCGTCTCGCCGCGGGCCTCGGCAACAACCGCGTCTCGGTGATGCAGAGTTCGGGCGGCACCGTCTCCGCGGAGCAGGCCGGCGGCCACGCGGTTCGCCTGCTGTTGTCGGGCCCGGCAGGCGGTCTCGCCGGTGCGCGCTACGTCGCCCGTGCAGCCGGCCACGAGCGCCTGCTCAGTTTCGACATGGGCGGCACATCGACCGACGTCGCGCTGATCGACGGCGATCCGCTGCTGACTGTCGAAGGCCGTATCGGACCGTGGCCGGTCGCGGTGCCGATGGTCGACATGCACACCATCGGCGCCGGCGGCGGCTCGATCGCGCGCATCGACGCCGGCGGAATGCTGCAGGTCG
>CAZJKV010000124.1:0-5098 GCA_964546765.1 uncultured Chromatiales bacterium | reverse complement strand
GCGGGCGCGCTCATTGCCGTGCGCACGCCGGCCCGGCCGGGCAGGGGTTACTCGGTGGCGGGCGGGTCGTCCGCGGGCGTCGCGGTCGGTACTGTCGCTGCGATGTCATCACGGGTGATTACGCTGTGAATGACATGCTTGTGCTCGAAATAGACCGTGTATTCATCATAGACCCAGCGTGTGATCGGGGGATCGCCGATCGCGTCCCGGACTGTCCGGGGCTGGCCATGGATCTGCGCCACCTTGTCCATCGTCATCCCCTTCGTCGGGGCCACAGACGCGGCATCCGCGGGATTGCCGATGAGTCCCATTATCAGGCAACAGGCGGCGGCGGGTAAACATGAAATGCGGCGCATGACTCTCTCCTGCAGGTGGTCCACAGGGATATCGGCCGTCACCGTGGGGAATTCACCCCTGCCGGGTGTCAGGGAAGGGGACTATTCGACAAATTTGACGCAGTTCCGCCCGGCGGTCTTGGCCGCATACAGCGCCATGTCGGCCTTTTCGAACAGGCCCTCGCTGTTGTCGCCCTTGCCGAAGCAGGAGACGCCGAGGCTCGCCGTGACCGTGATCACGTTGTCGCCATGGTAATACTCGTTGCCCTCGATGTTCTGGCGGATGCGCTCGGCGAGCAGCAGCGCGCCGTCCCTGCCGGTGTTGCTGAGCAGCACCAGAAACTCCTCGCCGCCGGAACGGAACAGGATGTCGGAGCTACGGGTGCAGTCGACGATGGCCTCGGCGACGCCCTTCAGCACCAGATCGCCGGCCAGGTGGCCGAAGCTGTCGTTGATCTCCTTGAAGCAGTCGATATCGAGCGCGATCAGCGACAGCGGCGTGCCGTGGCGGCGTGCGAGCTCGGTCTCGCGGATCAGTGCGCTGTTCATCGCAGTGCGGTTATTGACACCGGTCAGGGGATCCTTGAGCGCCGCGGTGACCGCGATCTTGTAGAGGATCGCGTTGCGCAGCGGGTAGACCAGGCAGCACAGCAGGTGCTCGAACAGTATGGCCTCGTTGTCGGAGAATTTCTTGCGGCGCGTGATCGTCAGATGGCCGAGGGTCTGCGCGGCGACGACCAGCTGATAGGAACAGGAGGCCTTCTCCGGCTTGCCGCCGGCGACCGAGAGGTCGATGGACTTGTTCACGAAGGCGATGCTGCTGTGCGGGACCAGGTTCTGGATCTCGCGGGAAAACACCGAGATCAGGTGGTCGATATCGAGCGTGGTCTGCAGTACGCTCGCGAGCTGCAGCGCCTTGCGGCTGCCGCCGGGGATTCCGCCCTGTGTCTCGAGCGCATGGGACATCAGCGCGAGATTGCCGACGTCGTATGCCTCGTTGACAGTCTGACTCCCTTGACCCATGGGCATGCTTTTCTTCCTCAAGCGAATTCCTGCCCGAATAACTGCAATGACCGTGCCATAACCGGTCGTCAGGCCACCCCCAAGGCAACCGGGCAGCGTGGCGTACTCTGATAAATGAATCGACCAGCCAGTAGTATCATAGACCCGTAACAAAGGGAATATGAACCTGTTGAATCGCTTGTCAATTTTTCGTCATACCCGGGTGGTTCCGTCAACCCCTTGAATTACAGGCAACAATATCGGCCTCGCGGACATCCTCGGGGCATGCCCCCGAGTGGAATCAGACGAACACTGATTGACCAGCCCGGGGCGGCGGCTAACATCGATCGCGGGGGACAGCGGAGGGAGCGATGGAAGCGGTCGTCATTCGCGGCGACGAGGACCTGAGACGCACGCTCGCGCAGCGCGGCCGCAGCCACCCGGACCGGCGGCTCGGCGAGATCCTGCTAGACGCGGCGCTGATCGACCGCCGCCAACTCGAACAGGCACTGCGGCGGCAGGGCAGCGAACGCACGCGGCACCTCGGCCGCATCCTCGTCGAAAGCGGCTACGTCGATCCCGGCCAAGTCCATGCGGCGCTCGCGACCAAGTTCGGCATCCCGTGCGTCCGCCTCGACGGGATCGAGATCGCGCCGCGGGTGCTCGCGACGATACCCGAGGCGC
The DNA here is from genome assembly GCA_964546765.1 of uncultured Chromatiales bacterium. Lineage (GTDB taxonomy): Bacteria > Pseudomonadota > Gammaproteobacteria > SZUA-140 > SZUA-140 > JAITWN01. The sequence goes on along the minus strand of CAZJKV010000124.1, from coordinate 3,077 downwards.
TTGCCCGGCAGCATGGCGTAATGCCGCTCGCCGAGATCGACGGCGCGCTGGTCGTCGCAATGGATAATCCATTCGACACCGCGGTCGCGGAGGCCCTGCGCTTCAACGGCATCGATCCGGTGATCCCGGTACAGGCGCAGGCGCAGCAGATCATCCTCGCGCAATCACGCCTGTATTCCGGCATCGACGCGGACGCTGCGATCGAAAGCACGCAGTCGGCGCCGTCGGCCGGCGCCGGTCGCGCCGGGGACCTTGCCCATGGAGAGGCCGAGGCGCACCGCAAGCCGATCGTGCGCCTGCTGAACGCGATCCTTCTGCAGGGCGTGCTGCGGCGCGCCTCCGACATCAACATCCGTCCGGAGCACGGGCACATCTCGGTCTGGTATCGCATCGACGGCGTGATGCATCGCATCCGCAGCCTCGACCGCGCGCTGCTGCCGGCGCTGGTCAGCCGGATCAAGATCATCGCCCGCATGAACATCGCCGAGCGCCGGCTGCCCCAGGAAGGGCACGCGCGCCTGGCCCATAACGGGCGTGAAGTCGACCTGCGTGTCTCGGTGATCCCGACCGTCCACGGCGAGAGCGTCGTCGTTCGCATCCTCGACCGCGCGACCGGGCTCAAGCCGCTCGACGCGCTCGGCCTGCCGGACGCCGCGCTCGATGCGTTGCGCGGAATCGTCGCGCGCCCGCACGGGCTGTTCCTCGTGACCGGACCGACCGGCTCCGGCAAGTCGACGACCCTGTACGCGGTGCTGAACGATTTGCGTCGCGGCGGCGCGCATATCCTGACGGTCGAGGACCCGGTCGAATATGCAATGGAAGGCATCGAACAGGTCGGAACCAACGAACGCATCGGGCTCGACTTCGCCGAGGTGTTGCGGCGCTTCCTGCGTCACGACCCCGATATCATCATGGTCGGCGAGATCCGCGACCGGGAGACCGCCGCGATCGCGTGCCAGGCCGCGCTGACCGGACACTTCGTGCTCAGTACGCTCCATACCAACGACGCGCCGGGCGCCGTCACGCGACTGACCGGCATGGGCGTCGAACCGTGCATCCTCGCGTCGACGCTGCTCGGTATCCTGGCGCAGCGCCTCGTGCGCCTGGTGTGCACACAATGCGCCGCGCGCGACCGCGGCTGCGCGGCCTGCGGCCACACCGGTTATTCCGGCCGCGCGATCGTCTGCGAACTGCTGACGGTGACACCGGACATCGCGCGCCTGATCGGACGCAATGCCCCGATCGAAGAAATCGCGTCACAGGCCGCCGCGGCCGGCATGACCACGCTGCACGCGCACGCCATCGAACTCGCCCGCGCCGGCCTCACCACCCTCGAAGAGGCGACAAGCCTGCGATCCGACCTCTAATCCGGCACACTTGCGGCCCTTTGATGCCCCCGCGCCTGCCGGTACCATTGAAATCCACTGAAGCGGGTGGCCTTCGCGTTACGGGACCGTCCGCCGCAGGGATGCGGCGGCCGAGCGTACAGGGACGTATTCACAGCGTGTCCCGTAACGTGAAGGCCACCCGATTCCACCACCAACCCGAGGCGCTCATGACAAAACAGATCATCACCCCGCCTTATCACCCGATCATCTACGTCCGCGGCTACGCAATGACGCCATCCGAGATCGACGCGACCGTCTCGACGCCGTACATGGGCTTCAACCTCGGCTCGACGAAGGTGCGCCAGGACTGGCAGGGCGGCGTCGTGCGCCATATCTTCGAATCGCCGCTGGTGCGGCTGATGAAGGACTACCAGTACCAGGACTGGTACCAGGACGGCGCCGAACACGCCGGTCGCATCCCGGCCCGCAGCATCGTCATCCACCGTTACTACGAGCAGGCCGACCGAGACCTCGGTGGCGGCGAGACGCCGTCGATCGTCGACGCGGCGCGCGGCTTGCGCGAGCTGATCCTGCGACTGCGCGAACAGGTCTGCAGCGACGACGCGGCCGCGCTCAAGGTCTTTCGCGTCTACCTGGTTGCGCATTCGATGGGCGGCCTGGTCTGCCGCTGTTTCCTGCAGAACGACACGGTCGCCTCGAAGGCAGAGCGCGGACTCGTCGACAAGGTCTTCACCTACGCGACACCTCACAACGGCATCGAGGTGGCCGGCATCAATGTGCCGTCGATCTTCGGCCTGTGGGACATCAACAATTTCAACCGGCACACCATGGCCGGCACTCTGGGACTGCCGGCAAGTTCGGAGCGCGTCGACTCGCTCAACGGCAAGTTCGATGCGCAACGCTTCTTCTGCCTGGTCGGGACCAATCACCGTGACTACGACGCGGTGATTGGCGTGTCGCGCCGGCTCGCCGGCGAGATGAGTGATGGCCTCGTCAAGATCGAGAACGCGGCGGTTGCCGGCGCGCCGCGTGCCTTTGTTTACCGCAGTCACAGTGGACCCTACGGCATCGTGAACTCCGAAGAGGGCTACCAGAACCTCGTGCGCTTCCTGTTCGGCGACCTCCGCGTCGACGGCGTGCTCGAGGTCGAGGCATTGCCGTTGCCACCGTCGGTACAAAAGGCGCTCGACGCCGGCGGCAAGGTGCGCGCGTCCTACTATTTCGAGGCGACCGTGTCGCCGCGCGGCGCGCTGACCTACAAGCTGACCGAGCGCCGCACCGAGACCTATTCCGCCGTGCTGCGCGGCTTCGATGAACTGCTGCAGCCGAAGCGCGCCGGGCTGGCCGCGCCGCGGCATCCGCATCTGTTCTCGCTGTTCCTCGACACCGGCCGCATCGCGGCCGGTGCATCGATCGTGTTCACGGCCGATCTCGGCGTGTCGACGACCGGCTACGAGGTCGACGGACGGCTGTGGTTCAAGCGTCATATCCCCGGTGAATACCTGTTCCGCAACACCGTGACGATCCGCGCGACGCCCGCCGACGGCGGTTGGCGTCTGTACTACAACCTCGCCGACGACGCCTGGAGCGAAAACGCGCGCAGCGCCGTCGAACAGGACGACCGGGGCTATTATATCCCGCTGGCTTCGAAGAAGGGCTTCAGCGGCAGGCTCCGCCTCGAGGCCGTCAGCAGGTAGCCTGCGACAGCGCCCGCGCGCAGGCGAGGCC
>CAZJKV010000123.1:0-5158 GCA_964546765.1 uncultured Chromatiales bacterium | reverse complement strand
CGCCGGCCGGCGCAGCGACCAGCGCAATGATCCGCGAACGCGTCACGCGCGCACGGGAACGCCAGCTCGCCCGAGACGGCAAGCCGGCCCAGGAGTTGTCACTGAAGGAGATCGGTGTCCGATGCCTGCTGGATGCCGCAGGACAGGCGCTGCTCGAACGGGTCGGAGAACGCCTCGGTCTGTCGGCGCGCGCACATCACCGGATTCTCAAGGTCGCGCGCACGATCGCCGACCTCGAAGCGGCGGACCGCATCACGACTGCGCATCTCGGCGAGGCGATCGGCTATCGCAGCTTCGATCGCAGGATGGAATCACTCAGACATTGAAGCCTTTTTCGCGCAGCGCGATCTTCGCCTCGTAGGCAGTCAGCGCCATGTCCAGATCCTTCTCCCAGTCGTAGGGATCGACCGCATCGAGTTCGCGATGGACATGGATGTCATGCCAAGGCTTGTCGGCGAAGATCCTGACCTGTCGGGTCTCCTCGATACAGGGTGTCAGCTCCGGCCAGATCTCGTGCAACAGGTTCTCGGGCCGGATGATCGACCATTCGGCGATCATCCGGTAGTGAGCGGGCAGATCGCGATAGGCCTCCGCGGTTCCGGTCTGGCGCCGCCCACTCGAGGTGTCGACATGGTCGGTATGCACGAAGACGATCAGCTTGGGGCGACGCAAGACGATCGCCGGCGTTCGGTTGACGCCGGACGGCATCCACGCCGACAGCGCGACATCGAAGGGCCGGTCCAGCGTATCAAGCGTCTCGGCGGTGCGCGCGTAGCACTCGGGATCTGAAAAGTCCTCGATCTGGTTCGGCTTGTCGGCCGGATCCGCGAGCCCGATCACCTCGACGCCCTCGCGCGCGAGCAGGCTGCCAATGAAGCCGTTGCGACCGTGGATATCGCAGATCACCGGCACATCGGCGACCTGACGCGCGCAGTGGACGATCTGGCGCATCTCGGCGCGCAGGGGATAGAACGCGGCGACCGTATGCGCATGGACTGCGGGATCGCGATCGGGATTGCTGAAGATCAGCGCGTGCAGCGGCAGGCCCGCGATGCGCTCTGCGAACGGCAGCGCAGGATTCCAGGCGGGATGCAGATGCTCCTGGAATTCGACGATGCGATTGAACATTTCCTCGGAAAACTTCTCCATGTGCTGCAGCTTGCGGAACTGCGGCGGTATGCTGCTGATGTCGGCCGGTTCTTTCATTCCTGTCTCACGGTGGTTTTCGCGGCTAGCGGTGGAAGCGCGCACTGAGTTCGTGCACCGACTCGATGAACACGCGCACGTTCTCGGGATCGATTTCGGGATGGATGCCGTGGCCGAGATTGAACACGTGTCCCGGGCCGCTGCCGTAACTCGACAGCACGGCCTCGACTTCGGCGCGAACGCGTCCCGGCGAGGTATACAGGATACACGGGTCCATGTTGCCCTGCAGCGCGACGCGGTCGCCGACGCGGCGGCGGGCATCGGCGAGATCGATGGTCCAGTCGATGCCGAGCGCATCGGGACCGGCATCGGCCATCGCCTCGAGCCAGCTGGCGCCGCCCTTGGTGAACAGTATCGCCGGCACCCGCCGTCCGTCGTGCTCGCGCACGAGTCCGTCCAGGATCCGTGCCATGTAATCGAGCGAGAACGCCCGGTAGTCGCGCGGCGTCAACACGCCGCCCCAGGTGTCGAACACCATGACCGCCTGCGCCCCGGCCCGGATCTGGGCGTTGAGGTATTCGGTGACCGCACGCGCGAGGGTGTCCAGCAGGCGATGCATCAGCGCCGGTTCGTCGAACATCATGCCCTTGACCCGGCCGTAGTTCTTGCTCGATCCGCCCTCCACCATGTAGGTCGCGAGCGTCCACGGGCTGCCGGAGAAACCGATCAGCGGGACCCGACCGGCGAGTTCGCGACGGATCAGGCGCACCGCGTCCATGACATAACGCAACTGCTGTTCCGGGTCCGGCACGCCGAGTGCGTTGACATCGGCGGCCGTGCGGATCGGGCGTTCGAAGCGCGGACCCTCTCCGCTCGTGAAATACAGGCCGAGCCCCATCGCATCGGGGACGGTCAGGATATCCGAGAACAGGATCGCCGCGTCGAGCGGATAGCGCTCCAGCGGCTGCAGCGTGACCTCGCAGGCGAGCTCCGGGTTTCCGCACAGGTCCATGAAGCTGCCCGCCCGTTCCCGGGTCGCGCGGTATTCCGGCAGATAGCGTCCGGCCTGGCGCATCATCCATACCGGGGTCACATCGACCGACTGTCGCTGCAGCGCGCGCAGCAGCCTGTCATTCTTGAGTTCAGTCACTTTCCTGTCTTTCCATATCTGCAGATGCGCGCGTGCGGACGCGCGGCAAATCCGGAGATGTCCGTTTTACCGCGGCAGATCGGTCTTGCCCATCAGGAATTCGTCGACGGCGCGCGCGGCCTGGCGGCCCTCGCGGATCGCCCACACGACCAGCGACTGACCGCGGCGCATGTCGCCGGCCGCGAAGACCTTCGGCAGTGAGGTGTGGTAACGGTCGGTGTCGGCCGCGACATTGCCGCGAGCGTCAAGACCGACACCAAGCTCCTCGAGCATCCCCTCGCGGAACGGGTGCACGAAACCCATTGCAAGCAGCACCAGGTCGGCCTTCAGTTCGACGGTATCATCCGGACTTTCCTTCATCTGCCAGCGCCCGTTCGCGTCCTGTGCCCACTGCACGCGCACCGCCTTCAGCGCCTTGACCCGGCCGTTCTCGCCGATCAGTTCCTTGGTCAGCACGCTCCATTCGCGCGTGACGCCTTCGGCCTGCGAACTCGAAGTGCGCAGCCGGTTCGGCCAGTAAGGCCAGGTCAGGCCCTTGTCTGGCTTTTCCGGCGGTTTCGGCAGGATCTCGATTTGAGTCACCGACTTCGCGCCCTGGCGTATCGACGTGCCTATGCAGTCGGAACCGGTGTCGCCGCCGCCGACGACAACGACATGCTTGCCCTCGGCGGTGATCGAGACCTCCGGCGACACGACGTCGCCGGCGACGCGGCGGTTCTGCTGGGGCAGAAACTCCATCGCGAAGTGGACGCCTTCGAGATCGCGCCCCGGCACCTCGAGATCACGCGGCTGTTCCGAGCCGCCGGCGAGCACGAGGGCGTCGTACTCGTCGAGCAGCTGCTTCGCGGGCAGATCGTGTCCGACATGAGCGCCGGCGCGGAAGGTCACGCCCTCGGCCTCCATCTGGGCGATACGCCGGTCGATACTCCGTTTTTCCATCTTGAAATCCGGGATGCCGTAACGCATCAGGCCGCCGATCCGGTCCGCCTTTTCGAAAACCGTGACCTCATGACCGGCGCGCGCAAGCTGTTGCGCGCAGGCGAGGCCGGCGGGTCCGGAGCCGACGATCGCGACGCGCTTGCCGGTCTTGTGTTCGGGCGGTTGCGGCGTGATCCAGCCTTCGTCCCAGCCACGGTCCGCGATCGCGCACTCGATCGACTTGATCGCGACCGGGTTGTCGTCGATGTTCAGCGTGCACGCCTCCTCGCACGGGGCGGGACAGATGCGGCCGGTGAACTCCGGGAAGTTGTTCGTCGAGTGCAACACTTCCAGCGCCTTGCGCCAGTCCTTGCGATACACCAGGTCGTTCCAGTCCGGGATGATGTTGTTAACCGGGCAGCCCTGGTGGCAGAACGGGATGCCGCAATCCATGCAACGCGCGCCCTGGCGTGAAAGCTCGTCGTCGGCAAGCGGCTGCAGGAATTCGGAGAAATGCCTGATGCGTTTCTCGACCGGCTGGTAGCTGGTGTCCTTGCGATCGTACTCGAGGAATCCGGTGGGCTTGCCCATCGCTCAGTGTCCTCCCTTAGCGGTCGTCGCAGCGACCGGGGCATGCTGCGCGCGCGCTGCCTTGATCTGCTCCAGCGCCCGCCGGTAGTCGACCGGCATGACCTTGACGAAATTCGGCAACATCGCGTCCCAATGATCGAGGATGCGCCGCGCCGGAGTGCTGCCGGTGTAGTGCGAGTGCTTCTCGATCAATCCGCGCAGACGCCGGGCGTCGAAGCGGGTCAGGTCGTGCATCAGGTCCACCAGACCGTGGGTCTCGAGGTCGCCGCCGAGATGCTGGGTGCGCTCAAGCGCATCGTCTTCCTCGGTCACAGGCTCGAGTTCGACCATCATCAGGTTGCAGCGGCTCTCGAATCTGCCGTCCTCGTCGAGCACATAGGCGATACCGCCGCTCATGCCGGCGGCGAAGTTGCGGCCGGTCCCGCCGAGCACGACAACGACGCCGCCGGTCATGTACTCGCAACCGTGATCGCCGACACCCTCGACGACGGCGATCGCACCCGAATTCCTGACCGCGAAACGCTCGCCGGCTACGCCGCGGAAGTAACACTCGCCGCCGATCGCGCCATAGAGCACGGTGTTGCCGACGATGATATTCTGTTCCGGGACGATCGGGCAGTCGTCCGCGGGGCGAACGACGATGCGGCCGCCCGACAGCCCCTTGCCGACGTAGTCGTTGGCCTCGCCGACCAGGTCGATCGTCACGCCATGGGCCAGCCAGGCGCCGAGGCTCTGACCGGCGGTCCCGCGCGCGGCGATATGAATGGTGTCGTCCGGGAGTCCCTTGTGCCCGTAACGCTCGGCGATCCGGCCGGAAAGCATCGCCCCGAAGGTCCGGTTCGAGTTCGCGATCGGCGTCTCAATGCGCACCGCCTCGCCCCGTTCCAGCGCGGGTTTTGCCTGCTCGATCAGCTTGCGATCGAGGGCCTTGTCGAGCCCGTGATCCTGGCTCTCGCAGTTGTATACAGCCACCCCGGGTCCGGCCTCGGGCTTGTGCAGGAGTCGCGTGAAGTCCAGGCCTTTCGCCTTCCAGTGGCCGATCGCCTTGCGCATGTCGAGCCGGTCGGAACGCCCGATCATCTCGTCGAAGGTGCGGAAGCCGAGCTTCGCCATCAGCCTGCGCGCCTCCTCGGCGATCATGAAGAAAAAGTTGACGACATGCTCGGGCTTGCCGGTAAAGCGCTTGCGCAATACCGGATCCTGGGTCGCAACGCCGACCGGGCAGGTATTCAGATGGCACTTGCGCATCATGATGCAGCCCTCGACGATCAGCGGCGCGGTCGAAAAGCCGAACTCGTCGGCGCCGAGCAGGGCGCCGACCACGACGTCGCGGCCAGTGCGCAGGCCGCCGTC
>CAZJKV010000122.1:0-5176 GCA_964546765.1 uncultured Chromatiales bacterium | reverse complement strand
CGACAGCGGGCGGCGTCAACGTCGCGCCGCCCGGTGCCGGTGCCTGCGCGTCCCGTCCGGCAGCGGCGCCGTCTTCCAGCTGGCGCATCCGGCGATCGATATCGATATAGAGATCGCGCTGGCGCTGTTCGACGCCGATGAGCTTGTGGTCCTGGACCTCGACCTGGCCGCGCAGTTCCTGGACTTCCCGCTGCAGCGCCTCGAGGTGGGCCAGCATCTCGAGCAACACCTGGTTCTCCGCCTGGCGTTCCAGCCTGGTCACCCTGTCCTCGAGGCTCCCGGGTGCAGCGCCGCCCCGGGCAGCAGTCTGCCCGCCCTGGACATCCAGCGGACGGGACTCGACGATCGGCGGCGGCGCGGCCGCGTATGCGCACAGGGGTAGGACGATGACGGCCGCGGCCGCCGCGATGCGCCTGCCCGCCGTCCACGCCCGCGTGCGGCCGGGCTGTTTCCCGTCAGGCGTCATCGATCAACGATATACGATCTCGACCCGTCGGTTCAGGCGCCAGGACTCTTCGTCATGACCGAGCGCGACCGGACGCTCCTCGCCGTAGCTGACGGACTCGATCTGGGCCGACGAGACGCCCTGCAGGGTCATCATCGAACGAACGGCGTTTGCACGACGCTCGCCAAGGCCCATGTTGTACTCGCGGGTGCCACGCTCGTCGGTATGGCCTTCGAGCACGATACGCGTGTTCGAATTCCTGGAGAGATACTCGGCGTGCGCGCGAATGATGTCGCGAAACTCGCCCTTGATCTCGGCACGGTCGAAATCGAAATAGATCACCCGCTTCGACAGCAGGCTGCTGGGGTCGTCGAGCGGACTGCCGACGAATCTGCCGTCGTCGGGCGCGCGCAGCGTCTCGGCACCGGTGCGGGTATCCCGGGGTTCCGGGCGCGTCTGCACTTCAGGCGTCGTATCCATGTCCACCTCTTCCTGCGTCGTCGCGCAGGCGGCCATCAGTGCGGCCATCAGCACGACCAGGCCCAGTCTGGAAAGAAAGTTCATTGCCATCTCCTAAGTATGCTCTCGATTGTTATTGATATATCCCTACAGGCCGCAACTGTGGCCCTAACTCACAGCAGTGTCCGTGATCCTTCTCTCACTCCTTATAACTCGCCTCTACCTCATATAAGGTGACCACGCGGGCTCCCGGGCCTGCCCACCCTCGAACACCAGCCGCTGACGCACCCGCCCGTCGACGGATACGACGGACAGCAGCCCGCGCGCGCCTTCCTTGGTGGCATAGATTATCATGCTACCATTGGGCGCAAAGCTTGGCGACTCATCGCGACCCGACTCGGTCAGTACCCTGAGCGCCCCGGTCTCGAGCTCCATCACCGCGATATTGAATCCCCGTCCGCTGTTGTGCACCAGCGCCATATACTTGCCGTTCGGGGACAGCGTGGCGCGGGCATTATAACTCCCTTCGAAGGTCAGGCGCTCGGTTTGCCCGCCGTCGATCCTGACCCGGTAGATCTGCGGCCGGCCGCCGCGGTCGGACGTGAACACGATCGAACGGCCGTCAGGGCTCCAGACCGGCTCGGTATCGATCGCGAAGCTTCGGGTCAGCTGTGTCAGATGCCGGCTCCCGACATCCAGCACATAGATGTTCGGACTCCCGTCCCGGGACAGCACGAACGCCAGTTTTCTGCCGTCCGGCGACCAGGTCGGGGCGCCGTTCAGGCCGCGGCCGCCGGACACCATTTCGCGCGCGCCGGTATTGACGTTCTGGATATAGATCGCCGCGTTCCCGGCCTCGAACGACACATAGGCAAGCCGGTTGCCGTCGGGTGACCACGACGGCGACATCAGCGGCTGCTCTGAACGCAGCACCGGGCGCGGATTGTGGCCGTCCGAATCGGCGACCTCGAGCGAATAACGGCGCACCCCGCCCGGATCCTGTATTTCGGTGACATAGGCGATCCGGGTCGCGAAGGCCCCCGGTTCGCCGAGCAGGGTCTCGTAGATCATGTCGGCTATCTGGTGCGCGGTCCGGCGCATCCCGGCGAGATCGGTGCGGATCGTGAAGCCGGTCAACTGGGTCTGGCGCAAAACGTCGAACAGCTGGAAGCGCACATCATAGCCGTCGCCGGTGGGCTGGATCCGGCCGACGACGACGCTGTCGACGCCGAGGATGCGCCAATCGCGGAAGTTTATCTGCGATCCTTCATGGGGCCGCGACAGCATGTCGCGCTCGGCGAGCGGCGAGAAACGGCCACTGCGGTGCAGGTCGGCGGTGATCACCGCCGCGACGTTCTCCGGTGGGTTGCCCGCCGCCGCCCATTCGAAGGGCACGATCGCGATAGGCAGCGCGCCCTGCACGCCCTGGGTGATCTCGATCGTCAGCACCGCCTGCGCGTTCATCGAACATAGCAGGCAGAATGCCAGGAAAATGCTTCTATACAGTATCTTCATGCCTAGCCCTGCGGGTTGAATACGAATTCAAGGTCACGGAAGCGATCGAACAGGCCGCTGTCGGCCGGCGGCACCCGGAGCGGCGACGCGCGGTAGACGGCGCGCTCCACCGAACTGTCGAACACCGGGTCGCCGCAACTTCTGACGATGCGGACGTCGACGACGTCGCCGCCCGGTATGAGCTTGACATGCACGGTACACCTGACGCCGGTGGTCCAGTTCGCCGGCTTGTTCCAGTTGCGCTCGACCTGCTGGCGGATGACCTCGACATAGCGCTCGACCTCCGACTGCTCGCGCCGCGCGCGTTCTGCCGCGGCCGCTTCATCGCGCCGCCGCTGCTCCTCGGCGGCACGCGCCGCTTCCTCCTGTCGTTTCTGCTCCTCGACCCGGCGCGCCTCTTCCTCGCGCCGCTTCTGTTCTTCCGCACGCCGCTCGGCCTCCTTGCGGGCCTCCTCCTGGCGTCGTTTCTCCTCGGCCTGGCGCTGCTGCTCAGCCTCCTTGCGCTGCTGCTCGGCCTGGCGCCGCACCTGCTCTTCCTGCTTCTTCGTCTCGGCGAGGCGCTGCTCCTCGCGCTTGCGCGCCTCCTCGGCCTTGCGACGCTGCTCCTCGGCCTGATTGCGCTGCTGCTCGGCCCGCTGCGCCTCTTCGCGCTGGCGGCGCAGGCGAGCCTCTTCCTCGGCCTGCTTGCGCGTCTCGGCCTCGCGCAGACGATCGATCTCCTTCTGCACCTCGGTCTCGTCGACGACAACCGCCTGCACCACGTCGACCTGCGGCTGTGATGCGATCGGCTTCGAGGTCCATTCGATACTCAACACGAACATCAGCAGGAACCCCGCATGGACGAGCAGCGCATAGACCAGGTAACGGGGCTCCGCGGTCAGGATGCCGATCGCTGCCCGCAGACTCGTCGCGACTTCCCCGATGGCCGACCTTCGCGCCATCAGCGCCGCCGTGCGGCCGGTTCGGGCGGCTCGGTCATCAGGCCTACGCTGGGCGCCCCCGCCCGCTGCAACAGGGTCATTACCGTCACGACCGCGCCATAGTCCGCGGATGCGTCGCCGCGCACCAGCACCGGCGTCCCCGGCTGATGGCGCAACACCGCTGCGACACGCTGGACCAGGACCTCCGCCTCTATCGGCGCGTCGGGATCGTCACCGACATTGAGGAATACCCGGCCGCCGGCATCGACGCTCGCGATCAGAGGCTCGCGCTGCTCGCTCTCAATGATCTCGGCCTCAGCCTGCGGCAACTCGACGCTGACGCCCTGGCTCAGCAGCGGCGCCGCGATCATGAAGACGACCAGCAGGACCAGCATCACGTCGATATAGGGTACGATGTTGATTTCGGACATCGGCCGCCTGCGCACGCGCCTCAGCATCGCAAGATCACCCCGCCTGTTTCGCCCGGGGTTCCGGCGTCTGGCGCTGCAGCACCGCCGTGAACTCCTCGAGGAAGTTGTCGTAGCGGTTGATCAGCTTTTCGACATCGCTGACATAGCGGTTGTAGGCGATCACGGCCGGGATCGCCGCGAACAGGCCCATCGCGGTCGCGATCAGCGCCTCCGCGATGCCGGGCGCGATCATCGATATCGTCGCCTGGCTGACGTTGCCGAGCGCGCGAAACGAATTCATGATGCCCCAGACGGTCCCGAACAGCCCGATGAACGGGCTGATCGCGCCGACGGTCGCGAGAAAGGGCAGGTGATGCTCGAGGACGTCGGCCTCGCGATTCAGCGTGACGCGCATCGCCCGGCGCGTGCCGTCGAGTACCTCGCCGCGACCCGTGCCGTGCTTCTGGCTCAGGCGCAGAAAGCTGCTGAAACCGGTATCGAAGATATGCTCGGGCCCCTTGACGGTCCGACCGGATCTGGTAACGCTTTGATGCAATTCTGAAAGATCCCCGCCTGACCAGAATCGCGCCTCGAAGCGGTCCATCGACTCGCGCGCCGACTTCAGCTCCTTCCACTTGCGAAAGATCAGCGTCCACGAAACCACCGAGGCCAGCATCAGGATCAGCATCACCATCTGAACCAGGAAACTGGCACTCGCGACGAGATGAAACAATGACATGTCAACTTGCACGTGCAATCTCCGCCTTCATGAAATCGGGTATGCGGCGAGGCCTGAGTCCCGCCCTGTCGAGGCAGGCCACCTGTACCTGCGCCGTGCACAACAGCTCCCCGAGCCCGCCAGCCGGGGTCCCATCGGGGGAACGCGTAATCTCCTGCGAGAACACCAGGCTGGCGGCGCGCTGCCCCGCGAGCCGCACGCCGACCGCCAGCACATCATTAAACCTGCCCGGGCGCAGGAACTCGATCGAAACGGAACGTACGGCGAAGATGATCCCGTAATCCCTGTCTAGGACGTCCTGCTCGAAGCCAAAGTTCCGCAGCCACTCGCTGCGCGCCCGCTCCATGAATTTCAGGTAATTGGCGTAATAGACAACGCCACCGCTGTCTGTGTCTTCGTAATAAACGCGTACAGGCCAGTAGAACATCAGGAAGTCCGCAGGCGCAGGACAATAGCGGGCAATATTAGAATAATTCGTTTGTTATTACTATGACATGGTGCCGGTTCCGGAGAATCGCGCGCCTGCCGTCATTCGAATAGATCCCGCACGCCCGCGCCCGTGGCGCTGTCCGGCGGCGCCAGCCCGATGTGGCGCCAGGTCGAGCGCGTGACCATGCGGCCGCGCGCGGTGCGGACCAGGTAGCCTTCCTGTATCAGGAACGGCTCGATGACATCCTCGATCGTGCCG
>CAZJKV010000121.1:0-5239 GCA_964546765.1 uncultured Chromatiales bacterium | reverse complement strand
ATCTTCTTCGCCCCCGGTCTGACCGCCGGCTGGCTGTTCATACTCACACTCGTCAATTTCTACGCCTCGATGACCGCGATCCTCGGCTTCGACTTCGTCGGCGCGACGATCACGATCATCGGCGGACAGCGTGACCTTCAGCCGGAACCACCCCGCCCGGCAGTCGAGCAACAGCTCCGGATCGTCAGGAAGCGGCAGGTCGAGCCGCCACCCCGGCCGGTCGTGGATGGTGAGTATCGGAAGGCTGCATAGGCTGGTGTACGCTCGGGCGACCGCGCCGCTTCGCGCGAGATCTGATCGGCGTTATTCGGTAATCCCCCATAGCCACCAAACCCTGTAGGGTATATCTTGTAAATATACCTTGCAGGGGATATATTCCTGACGTACCCTTTGGGGTATATCGATTGAATACACCTTATAGGGGATATCAAATGGGAGACATCATCCGGACGCCCCGGCAGCTTTCCCAGGTTCTGCGGGCGCATCGCAAACGGAAGCAATTGACTCAGCATCTGGCCGGAAAAGACGTCGGCCTGCTGCCCAAAACAATCTCCGCGCTCGAGCTGAAGCCGGAGGGCAGCACTATCGAAAGCCTGTTCCGGTTGCTGTCGGCGCTTGATCTTGAACTGGTCGTGCGGGAGAAGGGCGGGTCAAGGCAGGCTGACGGCCCGGAGTGGTGACGATGGGTAGACGCCCGAAGTCGCATACCCTCGGGGCCTGGATGAACGGCGAGTACGTCGGTCGTTGGACCGTCAACGCACGGGGCGAGGACGAGTTCGAGTATGCCGAGACGTGGGTCTCATCGGCCTATGGCCGGTCGATCTCCCTTTCGATGCCGATGGGTCGGGCGGGGCGCCTGTACAAGGGCACGGTCGTCGGGAATTACTTCGACAACCTGCTGCCCGACAACGACAGGATACGCGCGCGCATCCAGCAGCGATTTTCGACGCCATCGCAGTCCCCCTTCGATCTGCTCGCCGAGACCGGCCGCGATTGCGTCGGCGCCCTGCAACTTCTGCCGGAGGGCGAAGCGCCCGGCGACGTCAGGCGCATCGATGCCGAGGCGGTGAGCGTGGAGGACATTGAGCGGATTCTCGTCAATACGCCCGTCTCTGGCAGGCATCAGGACGATGACGACTTTCGCATCTCGATCGCGGGCGCGCAGGAGAAGACGGCGTTGCTGTTTCACGAGGGCAGGTGGATGAAGCCTCGGGGCGCGACCCCGACTACGCATATCCTGAAGCTGCCCATCGGCCATCACGGAGACCATGGCATTGACCTCGCCTTGTCGGTCGAAAACGAATGGCTCTGCACCAGGATCCTGGAGGCCTATGGAATCAGGACTGCGAAGTGCTGGCCAGAGGTCTTTGGCGAACAGAAGGTCCTTGTGGTCGAACGCTTCGATCGCCGATTGTCGCCGGACGGAACCTGGCTCATGCGCCTGCCGCAGGAAGATATGTGCCAGGCCATGGGGCTGTCCGCGGACATGAAGTACGAACAGCAGGGAGGGCCCGGTGTTCAGTCCCTCATGGATCTGTTGCTCGGCTCCGCCAACGCGGAAGCCGACCGCGCAGATTTTTTCAAGACCCAGATAGTATTCTGGTTGTTATGCGCCATCGACGGTCATGCGAAGAACTTCAGCATCTTCCTGGAGCCTCGCGGGGATTACAGGTTGACGCCACGCTATGACGTCCTGTCCGCTTGGCCGGTGCAGGGCAAGGGGCCCGGTCGCCTGCAGGGGAAAAAGGTGAAAATGGCGATGGCGCTGTCCGGCAGGAATCGGCATTACAGGTGGGCCGAGCTCCAGCGACGGCACCTCGAGTCCACTGCCAGGGCATGCGGCTTCGAGGCAATGGGGAAAGCGCTCGTGAATGATGTGATCGCCGCGACACCCGAGGTGATCGCCAGGGTTGCGGCGGAACTTCCCGCGGAGTTCCCGGAGCCGATCGCAGGACCGATTCTGGAAGGACTCGATCTCGTAACACAACGACTTGCGGGGGCGCCGGGTGGTTGAGCGGAATACGCTCCCCCCGTTCTGAGACAGTTCAAGTCTGGAAATCCGCTGTCCCCTCGGGGAACCAGATCGGCGTTATCCGTACGGATAACGCCGGGTATCTTTTTGGATAACTGGGCACGACCCGCAAATTCCCTCGGCAGTTTTTACTCCCGGCAGTCCAATGAGTTATCGGTGGCTATAGATACGTGTCTTGCTGGTACGGGATTTGCTGATAGTGAAATGTGACAGCTGCGCGACAAAGGCCATGTACGCATGAGTTTGAATAAAACAACCATCATGGTCGTCGATGATGACCCCGATATCAGACAAATCCTGGAAGATCGCCTCGCGGCGAAGAATTACCGCGTGGTCACGGCGGCCAATGGCCAGGAGGCCCTGGATATGGTCGGCCAGGAAACGCCTGCGCTGATGCTGCTCGATCTGCAGATGCCGGTCATGGACGGCATGCAAGTGCTGCGGAAGCTCAAGGGCCGCTTCGGGTTTGCGGTCGTCATCATCACCGCCTTCGGTAGCCGGGACAGGGCGCTGGAGGCGACGCGGGAGGGGGCGTTCGATTTCGTCACGAAACCTTTCTCTTTCGAGGATCTCGACCATGTCATAAGCAAAGCGCTCCACTGCTGATGGTCCCTGCATTGGTTGGGCCGGCGCGGCGCCGGTCGTGGGCACACAGCGAGAGTTCGGGGCATGAACGATAAAGGGTATGGTTTGATCACCTTCAAGATTCCGACACTCGCTGTTTCACCGCGTCGGCTTTGGGAGGGTCTCCGGGGGAATGTCCCGGAAGGGCGGACCCTCGCTGAACGGGAGTGGCGGGTCCGGCATCGCATGATCCTCGCGCTGCTGTGGCTGCATGCCGTCGGACTTTCATTATACGGACTCTACAAGGGCTACGGGATCCTGCTGCCCGTCTGCGAGGGCGCGCTGATCGCCGCCTTCGGCGTTGCGGCAGTGTTGCAGATATTCAGCCGACGGACGCGGTCGGCGCTCGCCAGCTTCGGCCTGATCACGGCCTCAGCAGTCTTCGTTCACTTCTCGGGCGGCTATATCGAGGCACATTTTCACTACTTCATCGTGCTGGTCGTCATCGCGATGTACGAGGACTGGATCCCGTTCCTGTTAGCCGTCCTCTTTGTGCTGGTCCAGCATGGGCTCGGCGGCCAGCTGTTTCCGGCCACGGTCTACAACCACGAGCACGCGATCGCCCATCCCTGGCAGTGGGGATTCATCCACGCGACGCTGATCTCCTTCCAGGCGATCGCCCTGATCGTCTTTTGGAACATCAGCGAGCGCATGCGGACGCGCGCCGAGCTGGTCATGAACTCGGCGGGCGAGGGGATCACCGGCGTCGATCTAGACCGGCGTATCACCTTCGCGAATGCGATGCTGGCACAAATGACGGGCTATTCACGCGACGAGCTCGTCGGTCGACGCATCGACGAGTTCCTGAATAATGGAACCGACACCCCGCCCGAATGCCGTTTCGATCCGATCGTCAAGTCACGCGACGGAGGCGCCTGCCAGTGTGACAACAAGGTCGTGGCCCGCCGCGACGGGACGACGATCCCTGTTGATCTGGTCTGCAATCCGATCCGCAGGCATGGCGCGATCGTCGGGGCGGTCGTGACCCTGAGCGACGCGACCGCCCGCAGGCACGAGAAGGAGGTTTTGCGCGACAGCGAGGAACGCCTGCGTCAGATGGCCGAAAGCATCGACGAGGTGTTCTGGATGTCGTCGCCGGAGAAGGACCGGATGATCTATATCAGCCCGGGCTACGAGCAGGTCTGGGGCAGGACCATCAGGAGCCTGTACGATCGTCCGCAGTCCTGGCTGGACTCGATTCACCCGGATGACCGCGTGCGTGTCATGACGGCCGCGGAGGAAAAACAAGTACGCGGCGAGTATGACGAGGAGTACCGGATCGTGCGCCGCGACGGGACCGTCCGCTGGATACGCGACCGTGCCTTCCCGGTCCGTGATGCAAGAGGCGTGATCTATCGCATCGCGGGGGTTGCGACGGATATCACCGATGCGAAGCTGCGCGAGGAGGAGATTCGGCAGGCAAACGCAAGACTTGATCAGCTGAATGCGGACCTCGAAGGACAGGTCAAGGCCAGAACCCGGGAACTCGAGCGCGTGCTGCGGGAGGTCCGTTACGAGAAACAGAAGTCGGAGCGGATCATCGACGAGATCGCCGATGGCATCGTCGTCATCGACGAGCACGGCGGGATCTTGCTGATCAATCCGGCCGCGCGGAGGCTGCTTGCGATCGAGGGGGAGGCCATACCCTGGAATCTATCCGTGATCGATCGTCATGCGTCGCGGCTGCGCGAGGTATTCCAGAACGCAACGCGGCCGTTTACCGATGAAATCGACGTCCGGCAACCGGGGCGCGCGACGCCGAGGATACTCAGGGTCTCGGCGGTGCCGCTGCGGGACGAGCAAGGCGAACTGCTTGGCAAGGCCGCGGTATTGCACGACATCACGACGATCAAGGAAGTCGATCGTCTGAAATCGGAGTTCGTCTCGCAGGTATCCCATGAGCTGAGGACCCCGCTGACCACGATCATGGGCTCAATCGACAATCTGCGGGATGGCATTGCGGGAAAGATGAGCGGCAAGCAGATGGCGTATCTCGACCGCATGTCGAGAGGCTCCGACGAGCTGTTGCGGATGGTCAACAACCTTCTGGATATTTCCAGCATGGAATCCGGCCTGCTGTCGATCGTGCCCGACATGCTCGACCTGCAGGATCTGATCGATCGCGTCGTCGACCGGTTCCGGCCGATCGCCGGGAAAAAACGAATCGGGATGCACGTCGAGAAGCTCGAGGGCGACAGCAGGATCTCGGGCGATGCAGACAGGCTCGACCAGGCCATCAGTCAGCTCATCGACAATGCGATCAAGTTTACGGATCAGGCGGGCAGCGTGACGGTGGCACTGCAACGGGAGGCGCGATTGTTCAAGGTGATCGTCCGGGATACCGGCATCGGTATTCCGCCCGAAGAGCTGGGTGCGATCTTCGATCGTTTTTATCGTGTCTCGCAGGAGACCTCGACGATACCGAAGGGCGCGGGCCTCGGACTGTTCATCGCGCGAAACATCATCGAGATGCACGGCGGACGGATTCAGGTCCACAGCGAGCCCGGCAAGGGCAGCGAGTTTTCATTCACGCTGCCGGCGGCGATTATCTGATCGTGCAATACGATTATCCGCGCGGATAAC
>CAZJKV010000120.1:0-5290 GCA_964546765.1 uncultured Chromatiales bacterium | reverse complement strand
CCCCCCGCCCCCCCCCCCCCCCCCGCCGCCCCCGCCGATCTTGCACTTGTGCACAGCAGGATTCCCGTCTTTGTCAATGTCAGGTACAGCACTACAAGATCACGGCAGTGAAGGGGTGGCGGGGCGTGCCGGGGTGGAGGCGGATGCACACCCGGCCTGACCGGACGCGGCGGCAGGGGCCGGTGTATCCACTCGTTGCGCTGCCGGTAGAACGGGCGGGTCCGGTAATGATCGTGCCAGTAATCGAGCAGAACGAAGCTGACGACCGTGATGCCGATGCGGGCGCCGAAACTCAACACCGGCACGTCGGCGCCTTCATAGGGATGGCGGATATACTCCGCATACATCCAGCCGCGGTATGCGCCCACCCGGACGTCACACCAGCTGTAATCGTCCAGACAGGCGATCACGGAGAGCTCATAGCCGGCGGGGACGATCGTGATCACCGGATAGATCGTCGACGGGCCGGCGCGCAGGTGGATATTGACGGAGGCATACGCCCACTGCGCCTGCGCCAGACAGGGGAAGGCCGACAGCGACAGCAGCAACAGACCCAGGAGCCCAAGCCTTCTCATGACTTTCCCTGTTAACCGTGCCGGTATGCAGGAAGGCGTGCCAGCAATCATGCCTGCAGGCGCGTTACGTCTTGATTGCGCGAGCCCTCAGCGCTTGTAGCCGCTGACCATGATGAACGGGCTCGGCGGGTCCATCTGCTCTGACTTGATGTCGGTGAAACCGACCTCGCGCAGGATGTCCTCCATCTCGGTCGTCGAATATGACGAGCCGCCGACGGTGTTGATGATCTGGTTGACGCCGATCAGCGCGGCGAGCTTCGGGCCTTTCTTGTCGCCCCACAAGAGCTGCTCCTGGATCATGATGACACCGTCCTTGTTCATCGAGTCGTAGCACTTCTTGAGCAGCTTCTTGATGTTCTCCGGCGACTCCTGGTTCGTCATCGACGACAGTAGCATCGCGTCGTTACCGGTTCCAAGACTGTCGGTGTTGTAGTCGCCCGGCAGCAGCTTGACGCGATCGTGCATGTTGTACATGTCTACGATCTCTTTGGCGATCATCAGGGTCTGCTCACGATCCATCGCAACCGCGTTGAGTCCGGGATAGCGCTCGCAGAACTTCACCGCGAAAGTCGCCGGGCCGCAGCCGACGTCCATCAGTTGCTTCTTGCCGGTGAGATCGAACATCGAGGTCAGCACGTCGGACTGCGACAGCGCGCGGTTGTGCATGCCCATCATGTAGTTGCGGGTCTCTTCGTCGCTGTAGGCCTGGTGCATCAGTGCGGACGGCTTGCCGGTCTTCACGACGTCGTAGAGCTTGCCCCAGGCCTCGTACCAGTTCTCGAACATGTAGACGATGCCGCCCTGGTAGAACTTGCTCGACTCGGCGAGGAAGGTCCTGCTCAACGGCGAATTGCGGAACACGTCGCCATCGCGGTCGAGGAAGCCCAGCGTCACCAGCGCGCTCAGCAACGCACCGAGACAACGGCGGTCGGCCTCGGTCTCGCGGGTCAGCGTATCGAGATCCTTGCTCTTGTCATCGAGCAGGCTGAAGATGTTGAGGCGATTCGCGGCGTGCAGAACGCAGGAATCCCAGTAGGCGGAGGCCATCTGCATCACCTTCATCGGGTCCATGCCCTCCGGCAGGTCCCAGCCCCATTCGCCACCCTTCTTGTCTTTCCAGGAATCAGACATGGAATACCCCTGAATGTGCTTGATTATCGGTAAGGTATTGAAATTATGGGAGGAAACATAGCAAAAAGCAGGAGAAATGTCCAGAAAATGCCTGACATCGCGGCGAAAATCAACCTGCGCGCGATGCATCATGATGATTCACATATTGTTCTGATGACGCGTCAGGATCCGATCCAGTTGATCGGCAAATGCCTTGCGATCGCTCTGACTCATCGTCGCCGGTCCACCGGTCTGAATGCCGCTGGCACGCAGCGTGTCCATGAAGTCGCGCATCACCAGCCGGTCGCGAATGGTGTCTGCGGTGTGCAGCTCGCCTCGCGGGCTCAGCGCCTCGGCGCCCTTGGCGAGCACCTCCGCCGCCAGCGGGATGTCACTGGTGATGACGAGGTCGCCGGCGCTGACGCGACTGACGATCTCCTGATCGGCGACGTCGAAACCGGCATTGACCTGGATGATGCGGACCAATGGCGAGCGCGGGATACGCAAGGGCTGGTTCGCAACCAGCGTCACCGGGACGCGGGTGCGTTCGGCGGCACGGAACAGGATATCCTTGACCACCGCGGGACAGGCGTCGGCGTCGACCCAGATAATCATTGATCACCCACCTGTATCCGCGCCGTTGTGGGCAGTCTGCCCCCGCAACGATTCGACTTTCGTCTGCATGTATCACGACATGGTGGCGGGCCTAGACCCTGGCGCCGAACATGCGCCGCATCGTGCCGTCCTTGTCGACCACATGATGCTTGAGCGCGCCGGCGATGTGCAGCAGAATGCCGATCACCAGCGCCCAGGCGACAATGCCATGGATGCTGCGGAAGAAACCGGCCAACCCCTCATTGTGCGGTATTACCTTCTGAGGATCGACCGGGTCCGGATTGCGCGCAACGATTTCGAGGCCGAACAACGAGACGCCGGTGCCACCGAGCGAGGACATCAGAAAACCAGAGATCGGCATCAGCACGGGGCCGACGACCAGGACCCAATGGACAGTCTTCGCCAGCATCCGCTCGTAACTCGGATAGTTGCCGACCGGCTCGGGCCAGCCGTTTTTGATCCGCCACAGGGCCCGCGCAACGACGAGCACGAATACCAACAAACCGAACGACTTGTGCCACGGATACAGCGCAAAGGTCTCGGTCTGGGTCATGTAGATTCCGATCGTCAGCATTCCGATCACGGCGATGGTGACCAGCCAGTGCAGGATTACGGTGGTACTGCTTAACTTGCTCGGCGTGTCCATTTGCATTGTGATTTCCTCATACGTAGGTTGACGTTCCTGTCATGTCGCCATTCTGCAAATCGCTGGATCGCATGTCATCACCTGATGAACGAAATATACGCACCACGCACAATCGTGCGCAAGTGACGGGATTTATATGAAATATATATAATAACCGCATAAGAACAGCTGAAAATAGGTGTCACGATAATAATAAATAAATAGATGGGTCGGCACCATTTATCCGTGCCGTTGTGCACGGACCGCGTTATTCATCGAACATCAGCCCCCCTTCACGATCGTCCGTCGATATTCGCTTGTCCATGATCACCACACGAGGTGCATAGCCAAGCACCTCATAGAACTGTATTGCTGATTCGTTACGCGCAAGCACCTTCAACTCCAACTTGTACGTCCCGCAGTCGGCGGCATGACGTTCCGCTTTTTCAACAAGCATACGACCGATCCCGAGACTCCGATACTTTGGCTGGACGAAAAGTTCTGCCATAAAACTGTACGGATCTGTTCTCTCGTCCAGGTCATCAGGCGTTATGAACCCCCAAAGGCACACATATCCGATTAGGCAGCCATCGTCCTCAGCGACGAAAATCGCCCCTGCTGTCTGCTCCACCCGTGACATCAACTCGTTGAAGTGCTGCTCGATGATCAGATCAGTAGGCGCAAGGTCGACATCAAATGGGCGAAGGGATTCATGCAATTGCATCACAAGATCGGAAAGGGCCTGACGGTCAGCTTGTTGGAAACAACGAATCGATGCCACTGGTCACACCTTTCTCGGTCACCAACGCCAATGCTCAGACACGCTTGACGGCGATCGACCTGAGCAGCAGCGAAGAGAAGGAGCAGTCAAGAGTCGTCTGAAGCACATTGTTCGGTTTTGTCTCTGGGCGCCAGAGCTATGCTGCTTTGGCATGCAACTGTAAGCCGAGTGCCTTAGCTACCTTCAATACCGTCGCAAGACTCGGATTACCATCCTCACTTAGCGCCTTGTACAGACTCTCCCTGCTGAGGCCTGCATCTCGCGCCACTTTCGACATGCCCTTAGCACGTGCAATGTCACCCAGCGTCCGTGCTATTCCGGCCACATCATCTGGCGCTTCGGTCAGCCATGCATCCAGATATGCAGCCATTTCTTCCGGCGTGCGTAATTGATCCGCAACGTCATAGGGAACCGTCTTTGTCTTTAACCTGATCTTGGATGAAGTCTTTGCCATAACATATACTACACTTGTCAAGCGGCGACGTAGATCGCTGAGAGATACCCCTCTGCTTCCGCAGAGAAAAGTCCTTATAGAATCACGACAAGGTGAGCACCCCACGAATCTCCCCCTGCCGTGATCACCCGGCCGAGATATGCCGCATCCGCCTATCATTGTTCGCATGACGTAGTTCATTGGTATTAAGTACGCCAACCGCACTGCTCTGCTGCGTGGCCGGATCTCCAGCGCGATGTTCGGAAATGTTCTGCTGCTACCTGTCTACCGCCACCCTCACCCCATCCCCTATCCGGTCCCCCGGATGCGTGATGATGGTCTCCCCCGCCCGCAGCCCCTCGACGACTTGTGTCCGCAGCCCGCTCCTGCGCCCGATCGTGACCGCGCGCTGCGCCGCGCGGTCGTTCTCGACGACATAGACCGACCACTGATTGTTGCTGCGAAACAGCGCGCTGGTCGGAATATGGGTGACGTCATCGCCCTCCCACAGGATGAAGCGCGCCTCGATGCGGAATCCGTCGCCGAGATTTTCCCATTGCTCGCGCGGCGACGTGATCTCGACCAGCACCGGCACGCGCTGTTCGTCGACGCCGAGCGCCGAGACCCGGGTGAACCCGGACGGCTCGACGCGCCGCACCCGGCCCTCGAGATCGTCGCCGCCGCCCCAGCGCTCGATGACGACGCGCATGCCGGGGCGCACGCGGACAGCCTCGACCGACAGCAGGTCGACCTGGATTTCGAGATCGCCGGCGAGATCGCCGATCTCGAGGATCTGCTCGCCGGCCTGGGCTGGGCCTTCGCAACAGCGATGGCGCCGGGTCACGGTGCCGGAGATCGGTGCGTGGACCGCGAGCGTCGGCTGATCACTCGAGGATCGCTCGCCGTCGGCGATCTGCAGCACGGCGCGCGCCGCCTCGAGTTCGAAGCGGGCGACATCGACGGCATGTCTGGCCGCGTGCTCGGCCGAGCGCGCGGAATCGCGCTGGCTCTGCCGCCGGTCGCGCTCTTCGACGGCGACGAGGCCGCGTTCGTGCAGGGTCCTGACGCGTTCGTATTCGGTCTGCGCGAGGCGGTGCTGGGACTGACGGTTTTCGAGCTCGGCCTCGGCCGCCTCGAGCCGCGCCCGGGCC
>CAZJKV010000119.1:0-5447 GCA_964546765.1 uncultured Chromatiales bacterium | reverse complement strand
ATCAGGATGGCCTTGCCGACGAGCCATCACTCCTCGAGCAGCGCCGGCGGGACGCCAGTGGTCTTGCCGGCGCCGGGCGGAGCCTGCAGGACGACCGCGCGGCTGTCCGCGAGCGCGGCGCGCAGTTCGGGGATCGCTTCGTCAATCGGGAGGCAGGAAGGTCTCATCCAGGCAAGATCGACGGGGTCGCCGCGCGCATGGGCCCCGTGCAATCCTCGCGCCGCAAGCGGTAGATATGGCACTCGTCCTCGCTAACTGCATCGTACACGACGCGCTGCTAGCGCTTCTTGGCGGCCTTTTCTGCCCGCTTTTCCTTCTTCGTCTTTGCCGGCTTCTTCTTGGACTCTTTTTTCTTGTCCATTCCCTTTGCCATTTCAATGCCCTCTCGTTGTTAATGCCTCATCGGTTGACCCGGCCTCGACCGCCATGCCGCAGATATAAAAACTCCGCTCTACCTCAAGCATGGCATAAGGCGCAAGGACAGGATCCGGATTTCGATAATTCTCGTCGACCCACATCGGAAACGCAACGAGCATGCCGACGACATCGGTGGATTGCATCGCTACCGACGCGCAACTATTTCCTTGAACATCGTCACCTGGCAAACCATCTCCGTGACGCGATACTTCAGGTTCGAGTCATTCACGAGTGGCCAAGTTGGAGGTCGGTGAATCGACCTTGTCGATTGATCTGCTGGTGCGTTCGCTGTTCGCTCTTGGCGCCAGCAGGCGGGAACCGGGGAAGATCGTTACATCGAGGCCTCGAACATCGACCCGATAACCCTCCCTCTGACGGCCTCGAGGTGCGCGACACCAGCCAGGACACCGGGATCCAACTGCAACTAGCTGTATCAACGAATATTTTTATAGTGATAGGTCAGTACAAGATTTTATTGATCCCCGCTATTGACAAGATAATATTTGGGACTATAATCCCATATTGTCAACTAGCAGCAGAACGATTTCACTCGACTGGCAAATTCGTTCGACGCAATGACCGAAACGAGTATCAATACTCCGACATCCATAAACCAACACAGATGAGGTGCAGCATGAACGCAAATTTCGAAAAGAAGCAGGAAAAGGCAATGGAAGCAGAGCGCGAGCGCTCGGTAGTGATTCAATCAGCCTGGGCCGTAGTGACGTTGACGCTTGTGACTGTCATCCTGTTCATGCCCTACGTGTCCTGACGAGATGCCTTCCTGACAGCTTGTACAAGATCTTTTGGTACGGCTATTGACATGCAAGAATATGGGACTATAATCCCATTTTAAGCCAAGCAGCAGAACGATTATTTGATTGGCAAGATCATTCGACGCGATGAACGGAATGGGTATCAACACCCGATATCCCTAAACCAACACTGATGAGGTGCAGCATGAACGCAAATTTCGAGATGAAGCAGTACAAGACAATGGAAGCAGAGCGCGAGCGCTCGGTAGTGATTCAATCTGGCTGGGCCGTGGTGACGTTGACGCTTGTGACCGTCATCCTGTTCATGCCCTACGTGTCCTGACAGAGATCTCTCTGTCGCCGCTACAGGTCCATGCATATCCACGATAGGCATACCGCGATCGAGGGAGGGCGTTTGCCCTCCCTCCTTCACCGGCTGATCAAGGCCGCTGGCACCTGGAAACATAATCCCCTGGACAAGATCGTCCTTGCAATTCCTTACATTTATTGGGACATTAGTCCCATATCATGACAACAAATGCTCATAAAACCCTGGTCCACGCACTCTTGCGCATACTCCGGCGCCTGATCCGGGTCTTGCTGCGCAACGGGATCACCTACTCCGAGTTCTCCGAATACGCGCGGCGTGTCTACGTCCAGACTGCCTGGGAGGACTTCCCCATCGAAGGACGTAAACCGACGGTCTCGCGGGTCGCCATGGTCGTCGATCTCAGCAGGAAGGAGGTCAAGCGGCTGCTGGAATCTCCGCTCGAAATCAGCCTCGACGAGGAACAGCGCTACAACCGAGCCGCCCGTGTCCTGACGGGCTGGCTGCGTGACCCGGACTACTGTGATGCCTTCGGCAAGCCGCGCGCGCTGTCTCTTGAAGACCCGGAAAATGGCTTTCCCGCGCTGGTGCGCCGGCACAGCGGCGACATACCGGCACGGGCAATCCTGGATGAGCTGGTGCGCGTCGGCTCGGTACATATCGATGACGACCACGCGATCCTGATCCAGCGCGGCTACACCCCCAGGGGAGATGACGCCCAGATGCTGCATATCTTCGGGACTGACGTCAGTGACCTGATTGAGACCATCGACCATAACCTTCTGCATCAGGACATGACATTCTTTCAGCAGAAAGTCAGTTACGACAACGTGCCGCTGGAACTGGTGGAGAAATGGCGGGCCCTTGCCGCCGAACAGTCACAAGGCTTTCTGGAATCCCTGGATGGCCGGCTGTCCCGCCTCGACCGTGACGCCAACCCGAGAATCAAGGGTCACGGAAGGGTACGCACCGGCGTCGGAATATTCTATTTCGAGGAAACGCTCGATAACTCTCTCGACGAGGAGAACAAGTCATGAGCAATCAATGGCTCGGTAAGGTTTGCATTGTTGCGGCAGGGCTATTGCTTGCTACGGGTCTGGTAGCCTGTATAAGCAGTAGCGACCAGGTCGCTGGCGGCGGCATCGGCGGGACCGGGAGTGGTGTCGGTTACGGCGAGATCACCGGATTCGGCAGCATCCGCTTCAATGACGACAGTGTGTTCCAGACCGATGATCGCACCGAGTTCTTCATCGATGGCGTGCAGTTCGACGACGAGGCCGCGTTCAAGGCGGCATTGGGCGGCAGCGACGATGCCATCGGCGCGATCGCCATCGTCGAGGTGGGCGACGACATCAATGACACCTTCACGGCAGGCACGGCGCTACGCGTCGATGCGCGCACTGCGGTCAAAGGCCCCGTCACCAGCGTCAATCCGCTGAGCGTGCTGGGTCAGCCCCTCGTCGTGACCGGGACCACCGTCCTGGCGGATCTGGCCGACATCACGCAACTCCAGACCGGCGATACGGTCGAGGTCAGCGGCTTCACCGACCAGGGCAACAACCTGCTCGCGACCCGCATCCAGTACAAGGCCGGCGGTCTGGACGAATGGAAACTCACCGGCTTCGTGAACTCGAGCACGGTGGATTCGTTCACGGTGGCGACGCAGACCGTCTCGCTGAGCGGCGGCGTCAATGCCCGGGATTGCGGTGCACCCGTGCCCCCGGTCGGCAGCTTCGTCGAGGTCAAGGCTGTGCCCGTGCCCGGCTTCACTGCCGGTAACCCGCTGGTTGCCAGCGACGTCGAGTGCAAGGCGCGGGGCCCCAGCGGCGACCTCGATGCCAGTGGCGTAAACCTGCGGCGCATCCAGGGGTTTATCAGTGCAACCAGCGGCGACATCCTCGGCACCGGCGGCGCGCTGACGATCGGCGGGACCGGCGTCGCGGGTCAGATCGTGCAGCTGACGCCTGCCACGACCTTCAGCGGCGGCACCCGCGTCGACCTCGGCATCGGCGTCAAGGTCGAGATCACCGGACAGTTCAACGCGACGACCGGTGTCCTGACCGCATCGAGGGTTTCGTTCCGCGAGACCCGGGTGCGTATCGAGGCCACGCTGCAGCCACAGGATGTGAACTCCGGCGCAGGCACACTGACCTTGCTCGGCATCACGTTCCACCGCTTGCCGACCACCGAGGATGACGACAATTTCTTCGGCGGCGGCCAGCCGGCCAGGGACGTGCGCATGCGCGGCTTCGTCGACCGGGACGGCTCGGTCTATGCGACCGAGATCGAGGACCGTGATGAGCCGGGCGACCGCGACCTGCGTCTGCGCGGCCCCGTCGATCCGGGTTTCTCGAACCCGAACTTCAGCATCCTCGGCGTGCAGATCAACCTGCAGGGCACGCCGGTATTCAAGGATGACGACGAGGTGATCAGCCAGGCCGAGTTCTTTGCCCGGCTGAGCCCCGGTCGACCGGTGCAGGTCGATGAAGGCGTCTTCACACCCGAGCCGCCGACTATCACCAACCCGTCGGAGATCGAGCTCGAAGACTGAGTTCAACGAAGCCCGGCCGCGCGCAGGCGCAGGACATGGACGTCGCATCCGTCGGCGCCGGAGCGTCGCCGTCCGACGAAGCAGAAACCCAGCAGGCGGTAGAATTCGTGGGCGCGTATGTTGCCGGAGAGTTTATCCCGGCTTACGCCTTTTTGACGAATTCCGATTTCAGCTGCATCGCACCGATACCGTCGATCCTGCAATCAATGTCGTGGTCGCCCTCGACGAGACGGATATTCCTGACCTTCGTCCCGATCTTGACCACCGACGATGAGCCCCTGACCTTCAGGTCCTTGATCACCGTGACCGTATCGCCATCCTGCAGCACGTTGCCATGGGCGTCGCGTACGATGCGCTGCTGCGCCGCCTCCTCCGTCGCCGACTCCCGTGACCACTCATGCGCGCATTCGGGGCAGACATACATCGCCCCGTCTTCATAGGTGTATTCCGACCCGCACTGCGGGCATTTGGGCAAGTTGCTCATGTTGATTCCTGATGTTATGTCGCCTCCTTACCTGCCCTGTTCCTCGATCGCCTGCCGCTGCTTCGCGGCGGCATCCTCTATCTTCCGTTCGGCGTCCCTGGCCTTGTCGATGGCCCTGGTCTGGGCGCTGAACACATTTTCCCTCGCCTCACTCGTGTCATTACCACCTCCGGAACAACCGATTACCAGCCCGCACAACATGCACAGCCACAAGATCCTGACCATAATTGTCTTCCTCATGGTTTATAACGCAACGCGCCGCAACAACTGCGCGTTCATCGCGACGATCACCGTGCTCGCCGACATCAGCACCGCGCCGACCGCCGGCGCGAGCACGATCCCGGCGCCATACAACACACCGGCCGCGAGCGGGATCGCGACGATATTGTAACCTGCCGCCCACCACAGGTTCTGGACCATCTTGCGGTAGCTCGCGCGGCTCAGCCGCACGATGCGCGATACATCGCGCGGGTCGCTGCGCACCAGCACGACGTCGCCGGCCTCGACCGCGACATCGGTGCCGGCGCCGATCGCAATGCCGATGTCAGCGGTCAGCAATGCCGGGGCGTCGTTGACGCCGTCACCGACCATCGCAACGCGCTTGCCCTGCGCCTGCAGTTCCCGGATCTTCTGCGACTTATCCTCCGGCAGCACCTCGGCGAATACGACGTCGATGCCGAGTTCCTTCGCTACCGTGTCGGCGACCGCGCGCGAATCGCCGGTCAGCATGACGACCTCGATGCCCTCCTCGTGCAGCCGTTTGACCGCATCAAACGATTCCGGCCGGATCGCGTCGGCGATTGCGAACGCCGCGAGGGCCCGGTCGCCCTCGACCAGCCACACGGCGGCCTGGCCGCGCTGCCCGAAGCGCTCCGACGCATCGCTCAGGGCGTCCGGCGCCTCGATCCCGAG
>CAZJKV010000118.1:0-5456 GCA_964546765.1 uncultured Chromatiales bacterium | reverse complement strand
ACTCGCGACCCCAACCTTGGCAAGGTTGTGCTCTACCAACTGAGCTATTCCCGCCCTAAAGGGGTGATATTGTTGTGGTTTGGGCGGTGCTTGTCAAGCGCGGCGCATGCCGCGGGAAAGGGCCAGGCCTTGCGTTTTACGGTGCGTGACCGTAACGCAAGGCCTGGCCCAGTCAATTATTGCCAGGTGCCGATATCCGAGATCACCGTCACGCCATTGTCGAATGACCAGGAAAATTCCTCGCAGTCGAGGAACCCGACGGTGCCGCTGCCGTTAGCGGCACTGAACGTAAACGAGCCTTCGCTGGGCTGGAGTTCCGGCGGAATACCCTGGCACTCGAACTTGATGCCGTTCATCGTGAATTCGATATAGCCGTGGTCCGGGTGATAGAACGTACCCGCGACACCGAATCCTGAATTGGCGTCGCCGGAGACTGCATAATTGGATATCCGGTAGGTCTTGCCATCCGAGCCGAGATAGTCCGAAAACAGCTCGCATGTGAAAAAGTTGTTCGAGCATGTCATCGAAAAGTTCGTTGTGGATGAACTCCCGTCGGAACCCGACATCGTGACCGCGTAGGTCGCGGTGAAGTTATCACCGGCAGTGGCAAAGTTGTATCGACCGTTGAAGGTATACTGAACGGGATCTCCCAGAATGTCGTGCTCGATGCACAGGTTGTTATAGTCGACTCTCCCGTTGTTATTTGTTTCGTTACCGTTGAACGTGACGACATAGTTGCCGCCGCAGTAACCGGGTATCTCGTTCAGCTCCGCCTGGCTCGGCGTGAAGGTCGCGCCGATGACGGTATTGGCCTGAGCCCCTGCGATCAGACGCTGGCTCAGGTCATGCACGAAACCAGCGTTGTCCTTACTGGAGGCGCTACTGGAGATGCTGATGCCGGTCGGCAACGTCCCGTCGGCAGCATCATTGCTGATTGCCTGGGCCGCCGCTTCGATGGCCTTGGTCCCGACCTCTTCGGCATTGTCTTCGTCAATGATCGCAGCCGTAGTAACGCCGGTGAAGATGGGTTGAGTCGAACCGCCGCCACCACCACCCCCGCCTCCGCCACAGGCCGTGAGGCCCACAGCCGCTGCAACAAAGGCTATGACCAACAGTAATGCGGTATGATGTGGCTGGTGACGCGACATGGTGAGACCCCCAAACTATATGGTTTATGTTTTCGTTTTGACGACGACAGCGTGCGGCATCCGGGCAGCGGCCGACCGTTCATTCATGCTCGTACAGGACAATGCTGGCATGCCGCGTCTCGTGCGCGGCTTTAACGCGAAGGTACATCTGCATATAACCCGAGACGATTCCTGATGTCAATTACCCGAAAGGGCTACCCCTCACACTTGAGTTGGTGGTCCTATCGCTGCAGCATCGGCCACGCGCGCGCCAGGTAGATGATCATCGACCACAGCGTCAGCCCCGCCGCGATGTACAGCAGGACATATCCGGCGTCTTCGGTCGGAAACCCGAAGACGGGGCGCTGATACAACAGCAGGATGATCGCGAGCATCTGGCTCGCGGTCTTGAACTTGCCCATCATGTTGACCGCGACCTTCTTGCTGTTGCCGAGTTCGGCCATGCGCTCGCGCAGCGCCGATACCGCAATCTCGCGTCCGATGATGATCGAGGCCGCGACCGCGAGCCAGGGCGACGGCGCGGCCTCGACGATCAGGACCAGCGCGATCGCGATCATCAGCTTGTCGGCGACCGGGTCGAGGAAGGCGCCGAAGGCCGAGGTCTGGTCGAGCCGGCGCGCGAGGTAGCCATCGAGCCAGTCGGTGACCGCGGCGACGGTGAAGATGATTGCGGCCGCCGGGCGCGCGAATTCCCACGGCAGGTAGAACACGACCACGAGCACCGGGATCAGCGCGATGCGGATCAGGGTCAGGATGGTAGGTATCGTCATCGCGCTCATGATTGGCCGGTCTCGTGCAGGGTATTATATATGCGTTCGGCCAGTTCGCGGCTGATTCCCGGGATACGCGCGAGGTCCTCGACGCCGGCGCGCGCGAGTCCCTGCAGTCCACCGAACTGTCGCAGCAGGTTGCGGCGCCGGACCGCGCCGATGCCCGGGATGTCCTCGAGCGGCGAGCGGTTGCGCGCCTTCGCGCGCCGCCCGCGGTGACCGGTCAACGCGAAGCGATGGGCCTCGTCGCGGATGTGCTGGATCAGCTGCAGGGCCGGTGAATCCTGCGCGAGTCGCACCGGCGCGCGGCGTCCCGACAGGAATAAGGTCTCCATCCCGGGTTTGCGTTCCCTGCCCTTCGCGACGCCGATCACGGTGATGCCGTCGATCTGCAGTTCCTCGAGCACGTCGTCCGCCTGTCTGAGCTGACCCTTCCCGCCGTCGATGAACAGGACGTCCGGCAGCCTGCCCTCGCCCTTCTTCAGCTTCAGGTAGCGCCGCATCAGGGCCTGGCGCATCGCCGCGTAGTCGTCGCCGGGGGTGATATCCTCGATGTTGAAGCGGCGGTAGTCGGACTTCAGCGGACCGTTGCGGTCGAACACGACGCAGGACGCTACCGTCGCCTCGCCCATGGTATGGCTGATGTCGAAGCATTCGAGACGCTCCGGCAGCTGCTCGAGGCCGAGCGCGTCCTGCAACTCGGTGAAGCGCTGCAGCAGGCTCGCGCGGCTCGCGAGGTGAGCGCCGAGCGCGTGGTCGGCGTTCTCGACCGCCATCTGTACGCGGCGCGCGCGATCGCCGCGCACCCGGCTGTGGATCGCGACGCGGTGGCCGGCGTCGGCCTCGAGGACCTCGCGGATCAGCCCGAGGTCCTCGAATCGTTCGTTGACGACGATGTCCGGCGGGATGTCGCGCCCGAGATAGTATTGCGGCAGGAACGCACCGAGCAGGTCGGCCGTGTCGGCCTCGGGCGGGTGGCGCGGGAAGAAGATCTTGTTGCCGAGGACGTGCCCGCCGCGGATGACGAACACGACGACACAGCCGGTCCCGCTGCGGATCCGCGCGGCGATGACGTCACTGTCGCCGCCGTCGCGGCTGACGGACTGCTGTTCGACGATGCGGCGCAGGCCGGCGATCTGGTCGCGATAGTACGCGGCCTGTTCGTAGTCGAGCCGGTCCGCGGCGCGGTCCATGCGCGCGGCGAGTTCGTCGATGACCTCGCGGTTCCTGCCTTCGAGGAACATCACCGCGTGCCGCACGTCTTCCCGGTAGGCGTCCTCGTCGATCAGCCCGACGCATGGCGCGGTGCAGCGCTGGATCTGGTATTGCAGGCACGGCCGGGTGCGGTTACGGAAGAACGCGTCCTCGCACTGGCGGATCCTGAACAGGCGCTGGAGCTGGTTCAGCGCATCGCGCACCGCGCCTGCGCCTGGATAGGGACCGAAGTAGCGCCCCGGCGCCTTGCGCGATCCGCGATAGAAGCTCAGGCGCGGAAACCGGTCGTCGCTGCTCAGATGAATATACGGATAGCTCTTGTCGTCGCGCAGCAGGATGTTGTAGCGCGGCCGGATTTCCTTGATCAGGTTGTTCTCGAGCAGCAGCGCCTCGTCTTCGGTGCGCGTCACCGTGACCGCGATGTCCTCGATCTGTTCGACCAGGCGCCGCGTCTTCGGTGACGCGCCGGACTTGCCGAAGTAGCTCGACACCCGGTTCTTCAGGTTGCGCGCCTTGCCGACATAGAGCACCTCCCCGTTCGCGCCGAGCATGCGATAGACCCCGGGCCGGGTCGGCAGGGTACGCAGCTGCTCGTCGCGGTCGATCGTCACATCGGTGTCGGCTTTCATCTTGAAAAGGTTGTAGATGTCCTGGCGGCGATCGCGTCGAATACGGCATCGAACATCTGCGGGGTCAGGCGGCGGGTCTGGGTGTTGTAGCGGCTGCAATGGTAGGAGTCGATCAGCCAGCGGCCGTCGGGGAGGCGGTGCTCGTGGCCGTGACCGAACGGGTAGTCGCGCGCCCTGAGCGCGAGTGCGCGCAGCACGCCCTGGTGGGCGATGGCGCCGAGCGCGAGGATGATCGCATCGTCGCGCAGTGCCGCGAGTTCGGCCGCGAGAAAGGTGTTGCAGGCGCGGATCTCGGCCGGCGTCGGCTTGTTCGCGGGCGGCAGGCATTTCACCGCGTTCGTGATCCGGCAACCGCGCAGCCGCAACGCGTCGTCACGCCCGCGCGATTCGGCGTGGCTGCCGTAACCGTAGCGATGCAGGGTCTGGTAAAGCAGGATACCGGCGTAGTCGCCGGTGAACGGCCGGCCGGTCGCGTTGGCGCCGTGCATGCCGGGTGCGAGTCCGACGATCAGCAATGCCGCATCCGGGTCGCCGAAGGCCGGCACCGGCGCGGCATGATAGTCCGGGTATTCTTCGCGCACGGCATCGAGGTGCCCGGCCAGCCGTGGACACCGGCGGCAGCCGGGATCGAAGGCCTGCCGTGTCATCGTCTGTCCCGTGCGGGGATCGGCGCGGGCCGGTGCCGGTCAGTTGCCGGTGCCGCCCTGCTCGCCCGCCTCCTCGACCAGCGGGGATGACGCTTCTTCGTAGCGGCCGTTGCCGTTGTCGTGGTTCTTGACGTCGCCGCGCCGGCGCGCGGAAATCTCCTGCAGCTGCCGCCGCGCGGCACCGAACGAATCGCGAATCGCGACATAGAGGTCTTCGTTCGGTTCACGCTTGACGACGATCTCGTTGCCCGGGACCGTGATGTCGAGGCTGACATGGTAGGACATGCCCTGGTGCTTGTGGCGATGCGGCACCTCGACCAGCACGCGGCACGCGGTGATATTGTCGTGGAAGGTCTCGAGCTTGGCCGCCTTTTCGCGGATGGTGTTTTCCGCCGCTTCCGACAGGGAGATGTTCCGGGTGGTGATCTGCAGGGGCAGTTTCATCGTGTTGTACCTCAGATGTGTATCGAAA
Organism: uncultured Chromatiales bacterium; assembly: GCA_964546765.1. Classification (GTDB taxonomy): domain Bacteria; phylum Pseudomonadota; class Gammaproteobacteria; order SZUA-140; family SZUA-140; genus JAITWN01. The sequence continues at coordinate 575 of CAZJKV010000118.1, read as the reverse complement.
TCAGAGAATTATAGTCTTTTTATGATCCGGTTTCTTGCCTGGCCCAGGGTGCGCCGTCCTGATCCCATGCTATGCGAAAAACGAAAATTTCTCAATGCGTTGCACAGAGCTCACCGCAGGATGCGGCGCACCTTGCGGACATTCTGCAGGCGATCGATGCGGGTCAGGACCCGGCTCAGGGTGTCGATGTCCGGCACCTCCACGGTCAGGCGCATCCGCGCGGTATGGTCGAGGTCATCGGAGGCGGTGCTGATCGCGGTCAGGTTCAGTCTTTCGTTCGCAAGGATCGCGGTCACGTCGTTCAGCAACCCCTTGCGGTCGAAGGCCGAGATCTCGACATCGACCGGGAAGGTCTGCTCGTCGCGCCCACCCCAGTCGATGACGATGACCCGCTCCGGGCTCTGGCGCTGGTAGCGCAGTACGTTGGGGCAGTCGCTGCGATGGACGGTGATGCCGCGGCCGGCCGTAATGTAGCCGCGGATGTCATCGCCGGGCACCGGCTTGCAGCAGTTCGCGACATGGGTCAGCAGGTTGCCGACGCCGTCGATGTGGAAGCCGCCGGCGCCGCGCCGGCG
>CAZJKV010000117.1:0-5456 GCA_964546765.1 uncultured Chromatiales bacterium | reverse complement strand
ACCTGGCCGCGGGCGGCTGCGCCGGGCGCCGCCGCACGGCCTGACCCGCCGGTCACGGCGCTCTATCTCGAACAGCCATTCGACCGCCAGTTCCGCCTGATCCGGCTGACCCTGCCGGACGTCAGTCGCAGCAGCGTGCTGCTCGGCCGGCAATCCCGCGGTCTGGAAAAGGAATTGCGCGCCGCCGCCCGCGTCAGCGGCATCTCACTGCACATTGTCGACTACGCCTCGTATCGCAACCCGGTCGAGGCCTTCAGGGAAGTGCTCGATCGCGGCGACGCGGTGCTCGTCTTTCCCGATGCCGATGTGATTACGCCGAACCGCGCCAAGTGGCTGCTGTACATGGCCTATCAAAAACAGGTGCCGGTCATCGGGTTTTCGCGGGCGCTGGCCGACGCCGGCGCCCTCGCGACACTCTACACCTCGCCGGACCAAATCGGCCGCCAGGCTGCCGAACAGGTCATCGATATCGCGCTCGATGCGATCGCTCGACCCGGCCAGACCTGGCGCCTGCCCCCGCCGGCGTGGCCGAGATATTTCAACGTCGCCGTCAACCGCGCCGTCGCCCGCGATTTCGCGATCCGGATCCGCGATCATCAGCGGCTTGCGCGGGCGCTGGCGGAGATGGAGCAGACGGACACCTGGCACGCGGACCACCTGCCGCCTGGAAACGGATCGCCCGGACGATTGCAGGGACGGCCATGAACAACATCGGGATACGCATCCGAGTCCTGTTGCTGACGCTGGTGCCGCTGCTGGTCTTCAGCCTGGTACTCGGACAGTACACGGTGATGACCAGGATCCAGGATCTCGAGTCCGCGCTCCAGGAGCGCGGCGAGGCGGTCGCGCGCTTCCTCGCGACCGAAAGCGAGTTCGCACTGTTCTCGGAGGACTTGACGCGGCTCGAGCAGATCGCGCACGCGTCACTGCAGGGTAATGATGTACAGGAAGTCATCTTCCGCGACGCAAATCGCCAGATCCTCGTCCATGTGACCAACGGCGATTGGCGATACAACCTGACGGGCGGAGACAGTGCAGAGGATGCGCTGCTGATGACCTTCAGCGCGCCGGTCTTTCGCACCAGTATCGACATCGCGGACCATGACGAGTTCATCCCGGCGCAAAGCGATCCACGCGCCATGGCCATCGGCTGGGTCGAACTCTACCTTTCACGCCAGAGCACCCTCGACCGCCAGCAGGCGATCATCTACAACATCGTGCTGATCGCGTCGGTAACGGCGCTGTTCAGCATAATGATCGCGCTCTGGATGGGTCGCGGCATCGTGCGGCCGATCATCCGCCTGAGCCATGCGGTCGACGACATGCGCACGGGCCGGCTGGAGACGCGCGTTTCTCCTTCGACCGGCGGCGAACTCGGCGCGCTTGAGCAGGGATTCAACGACATGGCGGAGGTCATGGAGCAGTCGCAGCACCGGCTGCACAACGAGATCCGGGACGCAACCGGCAAGCTGCGCGCGACCATCGACGAACTGGAACTGAAGAACACCGAACTCGACTCCGCGCGCGAAAAGGCCCTGGCCGCCGGCAACGAAAAGGCCAGCTTCCTCGCGAATATGAGCCACGAGATCCGTACCCCGATCAACGCGATCCTCGGCTATACCTCCCTGCTCGAAAAGTCCGGACTGAGCGCAGACCAGTACGAGTATGCACGCACGATCAGCTGTGCCTCGACACAGCTGCTGCGGGTCATCGACGACATCCTGTCGTTTTCGAAACTGGAATCGGGGACGGTCCAGCTCGACCGCTCCGGATTCGACCTGCGCGACGTGCTCGAGGACGTGCTCTGCATGCTGGGCCCGGAGGCGCGCGACAAGCAGATCGAACTGGTCCTGCTGATCGATTCCGATGTGCCGCTCAAGCTGGTCGGCGACGCCGTGCGATTTCGCCAGGTCGTGATCAACCTGATGAACAACGCGATCAAGTTTACCGATGCCGGCGGTGTCAGCGTCATGGTCCGGCTCGTGGCGATGGACGACAACCAGGTCGAGATCGAACTTCAGGTCGTCGATACCGGCATCGGCATCGAGCAGGACGTCATCGACCGGATATTCGGCTCGTTTCACCAGGGCGACGCGAGCATCTCGCGCCGCTACGGCGGCACCGGTCTCGGTCTCGCGATCGCCTCGCGCCTGGTCGCGCTCTGGGGTGGAGAAATCGGCGTCGAGAGTGAACCCGGCGCCGGCTCGACCTTCCGGTTCACGTTCAAATGCGAGTTGCAGGCATCCCAGGACGATCACGCCGCCGCGCCTCAGCTCGCTGAGCGCAAGATCCTGCTCTATGACGACAACCCGGACGCGCGCCGTGCGGTGCGCAACCTGCTGCTCAGCTGGTCCATCAATATCTTCATCGCACGCCGTCGCGACCAGGTTGGCGAGATGCTGCATGCGGCGCGGGAAGGCGGAGAGCCGTTCGAGATGGTCGTGATCGGCATCGGCCCGGAGCAGGACGACAGCGAACTGGGGGCCATGGCCGACCTGATCCGTCAGCAGTACGGCATCCCGATGCTGCTGATGGTCAATTGCAGGCGCGCGCCCCTGCTCGGGCGATCCCTCAGCGACGCCGGTCTCAAGATCGCGATCAAGCCGGTGCGACGCGACATCCTGCACAGGAAGCTGTGCAACCTGCTCGGCATCGAGATCGGCGCGGGGGCGGGGCACATGGGCGGGACCAGCGGGCCGGAAGCGGACATGGCGCATGACGGCAACGTCTTCAGCGGGCTGCGCGCGCTGATCATTGAAGACAACGAATTCAACCGGACGCTCGTTACCCATGTACTCGAACAGTCAGGGGTCGAGGTTACGCAGGCCGCGACCGGCGACGATGCGCTCGCGCAGGCCCGTACCCGGGACTTCGACCTCGTGATCATGGACCTGCACCTGCCCGGCATGGACGGCGCGGAGACCACGCGACGACTGCGGCGGGTGCGCCCGTCGCTGCGCCATGTCCCGATCATCGCGCTGACGGCCGACGTCTTCTTCAACGATCCCGCCAAGCTGCGCGAGAGCGATATCGACGCCTGCCTGCTGAAGCCGCTCGAGGAGGCGCGGCTTTGGGAGGCGATCCGCACCCTGTGCGTGGTGCCTGCGAGCGAGGGGGGAACGCCGCGACCGGAACGACCCGCCACGATCGACGACGCGGACTTCCGTGCGAACATGATGCCGAAGCTGCTCGCCTCACTGCGGAATCTGCAGCAGCGCATCTCTACCGCGGCCGCCGCGGACGACCGCGAGGCGCTCGCTGCGGGGATCCATGAGCTCAAGGGCATCGCCGGCTACTTCGCGCTGGAAGAACTCCTGCGCGTGGTCGAGGCGCTCGAGGACGCCCTCGCCCGCGGAGCAGCCGGTAACGAAACGCTGTTGCAGTCGATCAGGGAACTGGAGCAGATCCTTCGGCGCCTCGCGGACGCGCCGGCGTAACCGCCGGCCGGTCCAAAAACCGGTCCAGGAACAGGCGCCGGAAATTGCGGGTGGTCGCCTCGGCGATCTGTGTGACGGGGACACCGCGCAGTTCCGCGATATGTTCGGCGACGTGCCGGGTATAGCCGGGCTGGTTCGGCCTGCCGCGATGGGGCGCCGGGGTCAGGTAGGGACAGTCGGTCTCGACGAGGATACGGTCTTCGGGCAGCGTCGCGGCGACCTGTTTCAGGTCGGTCGCGTTGCCGAAGGTCACAATGCCCGAGAACGAGATATAGAAGCCGAGATCGATCGCGGCCAGCGCGGTGTCGCGGTCGGCCGTGAAACAGTGCATGACACCGCCGACCTCGTCGGCGCCCTCCGCTTTCATGATCCGCAGCGTGTCCTCGTTCGCGTCGCGCATGTGCACGATCAACGCCAGACCGGTCTCGCGCGCCGCCTGGATGTGGCGACGGAAGCGCTCGTGCTGCCAGTCGTTGTCGCCGCTGCTGCGGAAATAATCGAGCCCGGTCTCGCCGATCGCGACGATCCGTTCCCCGGATCGGGCGAGCCGCACCAGCTCCTCGACCGTCGCCTCCCTGCCCTCGCGTTCGTTCGGGTGCACGCCTACCGAACCGTAGACGTTCGGATACGCCTGCGTCAGCGCGAGTATCCGCGGAAACGACTCGAGCCGTATCGACACGCACAGCATCTCCGTGACGCCGAGCGCGCGCGCGTTGTCGATGACGCCATCGAGCTTGCCGTCGAAACCGGACAGATCAAGCAGGTCGAGGTGACAGTGGGAATCGACGAGGTCCATCGGGGGAAAAGTATCATGATTCTTACATCGTGTGGGTCATGCGGTCCGACTTCAGCGCGCCGGCGAGGTAGGTCTCGATCTTGTTGCGGACGGCGGCGCCGTCCTTGTCGGTGAACTGGACACCGATACCGGCGACGAAGTGGCCCTGCGCGTCCGCCGGGTTGATCCACACGACGCGGCCGACGACCGGCATCTTCTCGGTCTCCTCCATCAGCGTCAGCAGGATGAATACCTCGTCCCCGAGGGCATAACCCTTGGCGGTCGGGATGAATATCCCGCCCCCCTTCAGGAACGGGATATAGGCGGAATACAGCGAACCCTTGTCCTTGATCGCGAGCGACAGGATGCCCTGGCGATGCGGACCTTGGTGTTGGTTGCCCGGGAACCGGGCGGAATTTTCTGTGTCCGTGCTCATCGCGTCCTGTCCAAGGTATATGTTTTATCTTGTTTTATTAATTGATACCCAACCGAGCAGGCTGTCCTCCATCAGGAGCTGCGGGCTGACCTGGCCGTCCGCATCCCGGAGGGCGCCGGAGACCCGCTCCAACTGCTCGACCAGGCGGCGTGTATCCAGGTTCGCCGCGAGCACGGCAAGCGGACGTCGATGGTCAGGATTGCTCATGAATGGCGGCTCGTCGTCGGCCTTCAGACGCACCATGTCGGCGAGCCAGGCGTATAACCAGTATAGCGATTCCTCGAGACCGAACTTTAGCCAGCTTTCAGCGACCTGGACCGGATCGTTCCGCCCGTTTGCGAGCCCCTGCAGATCTTCGAGCATCGCCGTCCGGCGTTCGAGACCGCCTGCCGCGGCCAGCGCCAGGGCCGTGAACGGGGCGCCGCCGGCGAGGTTCAGCAGCAGGCCGGCATCATGTCCCGGACCGAGCCGCGCCTCGAGCCAGGCCAGCGCGGCGGTACGATCCGGGCCGTCGAGGGGGGGCGTGACGGACAGTCGCTGGCAGCGGCTCCGTATCGTCGCCGGCAGGGTCGCGGGGCGCGCGCTGACCAGGATCAGCAGCGTCCCCGGCGGCGGCTCTTCGAGGGTCTTCAACAGGGCGTTCGCGGCGTTCAGGTTCATGCGATCGGCCGGATCGATGATGACGATCCGCGCCCCGTCGTAATGGGGCTTGAGGGCGAGGTAGTCGGCCAGTTCGCGCATCTGGTCGACGGTGATTTCGGTCCGTTCCTTGTTCGTCTTCTCGTTGAATCCGAGTTCGCAGACGCGC
>CAZJKV010000116.1:0-5489 GCA_964546765.1 uncultured Chromatiales bacterium | reverse complement strand
CGATCCGCGAAGGCGGACGCACCGTTGGCGCGGGAGTGGTTTCGAAGGTCATCGAATAGTAATGGGGACAGGGCAGGATTCTGTCCTCATGCTGATAAGTTTAGGCCAGTAGCTCAATTGGCAGAGCGGCGGTCTCCAAAACCGCAGGTTGGGGGTTCGATTCCCTCCTGGCCTGCCAGCAGATTCAGGGGGCGGGATCGATACCGTCCCCGATAGGCGATTTGACGAATGTTGGATAAGATCAAGTTTGTGGCCGCAGCGCTGATCATCGGCGGTGCGATCGCGGGCTTTTATCATTATGGAGACGAGTCGCTGCTTTTGCGCGTGCTCGGTCTGCTGGCTGCAATGGGCGTCGCCGCCGGGGTGCTGTTCCAGACCGCCGCGGGACGACAGACCTGGGCCTATATCGGCGAGGCCCGCACCGAGGTGCGCAAGGTCGTATGGCCGACCAAGAAGGAGACCGTGCAGACCACCCTGATCGTGATGGCGATGGTGGTGCTGATCGCGGTGATACTGTGGATATTTGACTCGATCCTGACATGGATAGTCAAGATGGTAATGAGCCGGGGAGGCTGAACGCGCATGGATAAGGCCGACACCGAAACGACGCAGACCGAATCCGGAAAGAAGCGGTGGTATGTCGTGCACGTCTATTCGGGTTACGAGCAGCAGGCGATCCGGTCCCTGAAAGAGCGCATATCGCACAGCGACATGGCCGACAGATTCGGCGACATCCTAGTGCCGACCGAAGAGGTCGTCGAGATGCGCGGCGGCCAGAAGCGCAGGAGCGACCGCAAGTTCTTTCCCGGCTATGTGCTGATCAATATGGAAATGAACGACATGACCTGGCACCTCGTGAAAGAGGTTCCGAAGGTCATGGGGTTCATCGGCGGCACGTCCGACCGTCCGGCGCCGATCTCCGAGAAGGAAGCGATGTCGATCATGAATCGCATCCAGGAAGGGGTCGAAAAGCCGAGGCCGAAGGTGCTGTTCGAACCTGGCGAGGTCGTGCGCGTCATCGACGGGCCGTTCGCCGACTTCAGCGGCGTGGTCGAGGAAGTCAATTACGAGAAGAGCAGGCTGCGGGTTGCAGTAACGATCTTCGGCCGGTCGACGCCGGTCGAGCTCGAGTTTGCCCAGGTCGAGAAGGGCTAGTTTCCTTAATACCTATCAACGGGGAGCCGCGAGGCGCTTGTACCCGGGAGAGCAGAAATGGCGAAGAAAGTCGAAGCTTATATCAAGCTTCAGGTCAAGGCCGGGCAGGCCAATCCCAGCCCGCCGGTCGGTCCCGCGCTCGGTCAGCGCGGCGTGAACATCATGGAATTCTGCAAGGCGTTCAATGCCCAGACGCAGAACATGGAGCAAGGTCTTCCGCTCCCGGTGGTCATCACCGTCTACAGCGACCGCAGCTTTACATTTATCACCAAGACGCCGCCGGCGTCAGTGCTGCTGAGGAAGGCGGCCGGGATCAGCGGCGGCAGCTCGAACCCGAATACCAAGAAGGTCGGCAAGGTAAGCCGCGCCCAGCTCGAGGAGATCGCGACCACCAAGATGCCCGATCTGACCGCCGCCGACATGGATGCCGCCGTACGCACCATCGCCGGCAGCGCGCGCAGCATGGGCATCGAGACGGAGGGCGTGTGACCATGGCCGGAGCCAGCAAACGTTTCAGGCAGATCGACGCGCGGCTCGATCGGGCGCGGCACTATTCGGTAGACGAGGCCCTTGCACTGCTGAAGGAGCTCTCGAGCGTCAAGTTCGATGAGTCGGTCGACGTCAGTGTCAACCTCGGCATAGACACGCGCAAGTCGGACCAGGTCGTGCGCGGCGCGACCGTGCTGCCCAACGGCACCGGCAAAACGGTGCGGGTCGCGGTGTTCGCGCAGGGCGACAACGCCGAGGCCGCGAAGGCTGCCGGCGCGGACATCGTCGGTTTCGACGATCTCGCCGCGACGATCAAGGGCGGGACCATCGATTTCGACGTTGCGATCGCAACCCCGGACGCAATGCGGGTGGTCGGTCAGCTCGGTCAGGTGCTCGGCCCGCGCGGCCTGATGCCGAACCCGAAGGTCGGCACCGTCACGACCGACGTTGCCGGCGCGGTCAGGAACGCGAAGGCGGGGCAGATCCAGTACCGGGCCGACAAAGCGGGGATCGTGCATTGCAGCATCGGCAAGGTGAGTTTCTCCGTCGAGGCGCTGCGCGAAAATCTCGCCATGCTGATCTCTGCCCTGAACAAGGCAAAGCCGAGTACCGCGAAAGGCGTGTACATGCAGAAGATATCGGTTTCCTCGACGATGGGCCCCGGCATCCGGGTCGACCAGTCGACGCTACCGGCATAACGCCGGCACATGAAATGAAGGACTTTGGGCAATCCCTGTCGTCCGCGCCATTGCGGCCGGCGGGGGTCGTCGAAGACCGCAGGCGCGCAAGCACCGCTCGATGGTGTGAACGCTTAATCCGGCAGCCGGCAACGACGGCCTGCCTGCGCAGACGGTGCTACCCGAAACAGGTTGTTCCTGGTGACGGTCGCCGTAAGGCGGGACGCCCCGGTGTCCCGGATCGAAACCAGCCCGTGGCTTCCGGCGTGCCGGATGTGCGGGTAATAAGGGAGGAGAACGTTTGCTTTCACTAGATGAAAAGAAGGTGATCGTTGCCGATGTCGCCAGTCACGCAGCCACGGCACAGTCCGCGATCGCGGCCGAATATATCGGCCTGACCGTGGACCAGATGACCCGTCTGCGCAGCAAGGCCCGCGAGTCAGGCGTCTACATGCGTGTCGTCAAGAACACGCTGGCACGCCGTGCCGTCGCCGAGACCGAATTCGCGTGCATGCAGGACGGCTTGTCCGGCCCGCTGATGCTCGCGTTCTCGATCGACGATCCGTCCGCGGCCGCCCGGGTGATGACGGACTTCGCCAAGGAGCACAGCAAGCTGGTCATCCGGCTCGTTGCGCTGCGCGGCAAGCTGTTGGCGCCCGAGGATGCAAAGCGTCTGGCCGAGATGCCGACCCGCGACGAGGCCATCAGCCTGCTGATGGCGGCAATGCAGGCGCCGATTGCGAAGTTCGTGCGTACGCTGGCCGAGCCGGCGAACAAGCTGGCTCGCACCATCGACGCCGTGCGCGATCAGAAGCAAGAGGCAGCCTGACGCGCCAGACGCGGCCGGCTGATACGACATAATTGAAGGAATAACCAGGAGTAATTACCCATGGCTGTCAGCACCACAGAGATACTGGACACTATTTCCAACATGACCGTGCTCGAAGTCGTCGACCTGATCAAGGCGATGGAAGACAAGTTCGGTGTTTCGGCCGCGATCGCGGTCGCGCAGGCAGCGATGCCGGCCGCCGGGGGCGCCGCTGCGGCTGCCGAAGAGCAGACCGAATTCGATGTCGTCCTGAAGGCCTTCGGCGAAAACAAGGTCGGCGTCATCAAGGTCGTGCGCGCGATCACCGGCCTCGGCCTCAAGGAGGCCAAGGACATGGTCGAGGGCGCGCCGTCGACCGTCAAGGAAGCGGCTTCGAAGAAAGATGCGGAAGACATCAAAAAGCAGCTGGAGGAGGCGGGCGCCTCGGTTGATCTCAAATAACGAACTTCCGGCTGACTGGCCGGTCTCAAGGGAAAGACCCGCGCCCGGGAGCGACTGTTTCCGGGCGGGGTCTCTTTTTTTCCCGCAGTCAGCATCGTTCGTCGGGCAGCAGGGCCGCCGTGCTGCTGGAGAAACCGCTCTTTAATCATTAGCTCAGAGGATCTCCGATGTCGTATTCCTACACCGAGAAAAAAAGCATTCGCAAGGATTTTGGCAAGCGACCCAGCGTCCTGAACGTGCCTTATCTCCTCGCGACTCAGCTCGATTCCTACCGGGCCTTTCTGCAGGCCGAGTCGGCGCCCGACCAGCGCGCCGACCAGGGACTCGAGGCCGCGTTCCGCTCGGTCTTCCCGATCGTCAGCTATTCGGGGAACGCGGCGCTGGAATACGTCAGTTATGTATTCGGAGAGCCGGTTTTCGACGTAAAGGAGTGCCAGCTCCGGGGCGTGACCTACTCCGCGCCGCTCAAGGTCAGGGTGCGACTGGTCATCTACGACAAGGATGCGCCGTCCTCCGCACCGAAGCCGGTCAAGGACATCAAGGAGCAGGAAGTCTACATGGGAGAGATCCCGTTGATGACCGCCAACGGCACCTTCGTCATCAACGGCACCGAGCGCGTCGTCGTATCCCAGCTGCACCGTTCGCCGGGCGTGTTTTACGACCACGACAAGGGCAAGACCCATTCTTCCGGCAAGGTACTCTATTCCGCCAGGGTCATCCCCTATCGCGGTTCCTGGCTGGACTTTGAATTCGACCCGGTCGATTGCGTGTTCGTTCGCATCGACAGGCGCCGCAAGCTTCCGGCCACCGTGTTGCTGCGCGCGCTCGGTTATTCGAACCAGCAGATCCTGGAGCTGTTTTTCGACCTCAATACCTTCCACTTCGGGAAGGACGGGATCCGTCTGGACCTCGTGCCGGAGCGCCTTCGCGGCGAGACCATGCTGTTCGATCTCAAGGGGCCCAAGGGCAAGGTCATCGTCGAAGCCGGGCGGCGCATCACCGCGCGCCATGTGCGCGAGATGGAGAGCCTCGGGGTGACATCGATCCCGGTACCGGGCGAATACCTGATCGGCAAGGTGCTGGCGCACGATCTCGTCGACACCACGACCGGCGAGATCATCGCCGAGGCAAACGCCGAGATCGGACCGGATCTTATCGACGGCATCCGCGAGACGGGCGTCAAGGAGATCCGTACCCTCTATACCAACGAACTCGATCGCGGGCCTTATGTCTCGGACACCCTGCGCGTGGACCAGACCCGCACCCAGCTCGACGCGATGGTCGATATCTACCGCATGATGCGTCCCGGCGAACCGCCGACCAAGGATGCGGCCGAGTTGCTTTTCTTCAACCTGTTTTTCAATCCGGACCGTTACGACCTGTCCGCGGTAGGACGCATGAAGTTCAACCGCCGCGTTCAGCGCGACATGATTACCGGACCCGGCATCCTCTATGACAGAACTTATTTCTCCACCCGCACCGACGAGGCGTCGAAACGGATGGTCGGGGAGATGGGCGATGGCTCCGACATCATCGACGCGTTGAAGGAGCTGATCAGCATCAAGAACGGCGCCGGCGTCGTCGACGACATCGACCATCTCGGCAACCGCCGCATCCGCTGCGTCGGCGAAATGGTTGAGAACCAGTTCCGGGTCGGCCTGGTGCGTGTCGAGCGCGCGGTGCGCGAGCGCCTGGCGCTGGCGGAGTCGGAAGGACTTATGCCGCAGGAGATGATCAACGCCAAGCCGGTGACCGCGGTGATCAAGGAGTTCTTCGGCTCGAGCCAGCTGTCTCAGTTCATGGACCAGAACAATCCCTTGTCCGAAGTCACTCACAAGCGCCGCGTCTCGGCGCTGGGCCCGGGCGGCCTGACGCGCGAGCGCGCGGGCTTCGAGGTG
>CAZJKV010000115.1:0-5653 GCA_964546765.1 uncultured Chromatiales bacterium | reverse complement strand
GCCGGAGCGCGCGTCCTCCGGCGGCAATGTACTGACCGAACTGTTCATACGCCGCCGGAGCGCGCGTCCTCCGGCGGCAATGTACTGACCGAACTGTTCATACGCCCGCCGCGCCAGCGCTTGATGCAGCGCACGGTGCGCGACATGCCCGGTGACGAGCGCGAGCTATGGGTGCTGGAGCAGGGCGAGCCGGTCCTGGTCACGGTGTGGATCGGTGTCACCGACGGTCGCGTCACCGAGATCATCGACGGCGAGATCGCCCCCGGCATGACACTGATCACCGGGATCGTCAGTTCGAAGTGATGGCCGTCCCCGCCGCATCCGCGATCCCGCACACCGCGCCGCTGATCCGTCTCGCCGGCGTGACGAAGATCTACGGCATGGCCCAGGCCGCGGTGCATGCCTTGCGCGGCGTCGACCTCGACATCGCAGAGGGCGAGTTCATCGCGCTGATGGGGCCGAGCGGCTCCGGCAAATCGACCTGCATGAACATCCTCGGCTGTCTCGACGCCCCGACCACCGGCGGCTACCGGTTCCACGGGCTCGATGTCGCGCGCATGACGCGCGACCAGCGGGCACTGTTGCGCCGCCATGCGATGGGCTTCGTGTTCCAGGGCTTCAACCTGCTGAACCGCACCACCGCGCTCGAGAACGTCGAGCTGCCGCTGGTCTATCGCAGACTGCCGGCGCGCGAGCGCAGGCGCCAGGCCCTGCGCGCGCTCACGATCGTCGGCCTCGGCGGCTGGGAAGCGCACACCCCGAACCAGCTGTCCGGCGGCCAGCAGCAGCGCGTCGCGATCGCACGCGCGATCGTCACCGAACCTTCGGTACTGCTCGCCGACGAGCCGACCGGCAACCTCGATACCGAACGCTCGCGCGAGATCATGGGCCTGCTCGACGTACTGAACCGCGAGCGCGGCATCACCATCGTCATGGTCACGCACGAGGCCGAGATGGCCGCGCACGCGAGCCGCGTCGTGCATTTCCTCGACGGCCGCATCGACGGCGACCACCGGGGACAGGTCGGGACAGGCTGATGCTCTGGAACGCCTTCGTACTCGCGCTGCGCGAGATCCGCCGCAACCTGCTGCGCACGACGCTGACGGTGCTCGGCATCGTCATCGGGGTCGCCGCGGTGATCACGATGTTCACGATCGGCAGCGGCGCGACCCAGCAGGTGTCTCAGCAGATCGCGAACCTCGGCAGCAACCTGCTGATCGTGCGTCCATGGTTCGCGCGCGGGCCGGGGCAGCGCGTGTGGGGGCCGCAGCTGGACCCGGGGGACGCCGCGGCGCTCGAGATCGAGCTCGATTCGGTCGAGGCGGCGGCGCCGTCATCGAACCAGAACCTCTCGATCATCGCCGGCAACGTCAACCTGGTGACGTCGGTCAACGGCGTCGATAACGCGTTCTTTACCGTGCGCAACTGGAGCATCGCCTCCGGACGCGTATTCAGCGACACCGAGCTGCATGCCGGCGGTGCGGTCTGCATCCTCGGCGAGTCGGTCCGGCACGCGCTGTTCGGCGACTCGGATCCGCTCGGCGTCCGTATCCGCGTCCATCGCTTCTCCTGCGACGTCATCGGCGTGCTGAGCGCAAAGGGTCAGAGCGGCGTCGGCATGGACCAGGACGACATCGTCCTCGTGCCGTTGCGTACCTACTGGCGCCGTATCGCAGGCAACACCCATGTACACATGATCCACGTCACCGCGCGCGAGGGTTTTGAAACGAAGGCGGTCGTCGAGGACATCAAGTCCGTCATGCGCGAGCGCCGCCGCATCGGGCCCGGCGACGAACCCAATTTCAACGTCCTCGACATGCAGGACGTCGCCGAGACGCTGACCGGCACGACCCAGGTCCTGACCGCGCTGCTCGGTGCGGTCGCCGCGGTCAGCCTGCTGGTCGGCGGGATCGGGATCATGAACATCATGCTGGTGTCGGTGACCGAGCGCACCCGCGAGATCGGCACGCGGCTCGCGATCGGCGCGATGGAGCGGGAGGTGCAGACCCAGTTCCTGGTCGAGGCGGTCGTGCTGTCGTCGATCGGCGGGCTGCTCGGCATCGCGCTGTCGCTGGTCGCGTCCTATCTGCTGACCGGCTTCATGGCGATCCCGTTCGCGCCAGAGCCCGGCATCATCGTCCTCGCGTTCCTGTTCTCGGCCGCGGTCGGCGTGATGTTCGGCTACTTCCCGGCACGCAGGGCGGCGCGCCTGGACCCGATCGAAGCCCTTCGCCACGAATGACAAATGGGGTCAGAGTAGAGCCTGTCTACTCTGACCCCAAATATGATTTAACATAATATACATTATGCGAAGTTACGTGCGGGGAGTGACGATGTGACCGGCGGAGCATCCGCGTCGTTGAGCCCAACTCTAATACTTAAGTATTAAATAGGCGTATTTGCTGGATTTTTGCCACGGCGTCCATTGACTCGATCCGTCCATCCGGTTAATAAAGAAAGGGCAACGCAAGGTTGCTGGCGGCGCCCGATAAAACATCCCGCCCATAACGATAACGACGATGCAGGGAGGGTTTATTGAAGTTTCTCATCGCCGATGATCACGGACTGATCCGGGAAGGGCTGCGCTATGCGCTGGAAAACGCCTACCGGAATCTTCAGGTAATCGAGGCCGCCGACGGCAGACAGGTCCTCGAGCGGGCGGCGGGCAGCGGGGACCTCGACCTGATCCTGCTCGACTACTTCATGCCGGGCACCGACGGATACGCGCTCGTGTCCACCCTCTGCGACCGCTATCCCCACGTACCGGTCGTGATCCTGTCTGCCGCAACCGACCCGCTGCTGGTCCACAAGACGCTGGAGCGCGGCGTTGCGGGCTTCATTCCGAAGGCCACCGAACAGCAGCAGATCATAGACGCGCTGAACCTCGTGCTGTCGGGCGGCATCTATATCCCGCCCGATATCGAGGACACGACGCAGGACGCCGCCGGCCAGAATCCCTGGGCACACCCGCTGAATCAGCAGGCCCTGTCGGCCGGCGCGAAGGCGGTGCTGTCGAAGCTGACGCGGCGCCAGCAGCAGGTGCTGCGCCTGCTCGTCAAGGGCAAGACCAACAAGGACATCTCCCGCCTGCTCGAGGTCTCGGAGAACACGATCAAGGTCCACGTCACCGCGATCCTGAAGGTGCTGCGGGTGTCGAACCGGACCCAGGCCCTGCTCGTCGCCCAGAAGCTCGGCCTGTCGAGAAAGTGATGCGCCTCCTTCCGGTATCGTGGCGCAGTTTCCCTGCCGCACGACCGGCCGCCGTGCTCACCGCATGGCTGTCGCTCTGCGCCGTCGCGCAACCGGCGCCGGCCGAGGTCCTGTACGCGACCGAGCGCGAGTACTTCGTCGAGGTGCCACTGGTCGTGACCGCCTCGCGCCTGCTGCAGACGCCGGACAAGGCCCCGGCCTCGATCACCGTGATCGACCGCAGGATGATCGAGGCGTCGACCGCGATCGACATCCCGGACCTGCTGCGGCTCGTTCCCGGCATGCAGGTGACCTATGCCAACGGCAATCTCTACACCGTCATGTACCACGGCGGCGAGACCGCCTGGTCGCACCGCATGCAGGTGCTGGTGGACGGCCGCTCGGTATACAACCCGCTGTTCTCGATCGTGCCCTGGAACCACCTCGACATCGACATCGACGACATCGAGCGCATCGAGGTGATTCGCGGCCCGAACGCGCCGGTCTACGGCTCCAACGCGTTTCGCGCCACGATCAACATCATCACGAAACAACCGTTCGGCGTGCGCGGCGTGTCGGCGCGGGCCGTGGCGGGTTCGATCGAGACGCGCGAGATCATGGCCCGGGGCGCGGGCGGGGCCGAGAGATTCGACTATCGGCTGACGGTGCGACACCGCGCCGACGAAGGTTTCGAAGGGGTCAACGATCACCGCGATCTCCACATGGTCTCGTTTCGCGGCGTCTATGATCCGAACGCGAGCAACAGCCTCGACCTCCAGTTCGGCCTGACGGACGGCCCGATCGGCGCCTGGGGCCTGAATCCGGTGACCTCGCCCGAGCGCAGCATCGAGACGCGCAGCGGCCATGCCTACCTGCGCTGGCGGCGCGTGTTCAGTCCGAGCAACGAGGCACACCTGCAGCTCTATCATAACTATCTCGACTGGGACAACGTCTACGAGGCCGGCCCGATCTCGGCGCTGTTCAACGATCGCGGCATTCCGATCACCCCCGAACAGGTCGAACCGTTTTTCGGCAAGCCCGACCAGGCCTTCATGATCGGCCGCTTCCACGGCAAGGGTACGCGCAGCGACCTGGAATGGCAGCAGACGCTGGTATTCAGTGATCGCTGGCGCATGGTCTGGGGCGCCGGCTTGCGACTGGATACCTTCGAGAGCTTCCAGGTACTCGACCAGGAAGGTAGTGTGGACGATATGACGCGGCGCCTGTTCGGCAACGCCGAATGGTCCCCGTCCTGGCGCTTCGGTTTCAACGCCGGCCTGATGGTGGAGGACGACGACAATACCGGCACCCACTACTCCCCCCGCCTCGCCGGCAACTTCACCATCGTGCCCGGCCACACGCTGCGCGCGATCGCGACCCGCGCGGTCCGCTTCCCGTCCCTCTATGAAGCGAAGGAATTCAACGTCGTTCGATTCAGCGACGACGAGATCTTCATGGTGCTGTACGTCTCCGATCCCGACCTCATGGAAGAAACCATCGACAGCTACGAGGTCGGCTACCGCGGACTGTTCGCGGACGGCCGGGTCGATATCGACATCAAGGCGTACCGGGAGCGCCTGCGCGACCTGATCTTCCATGCACGGGACCGGACCTACCCCGATTACCTGTCGGAGTTCCTGACGACGACGTTCGGGCAGACCGGCGGCGACGTCGGGGCCTTCATCCTGATGAACAGCGGGAACATCGATGTCAACGGCGCCGAAATGCAGCTTCGCCTGAAACCCGGACCGCGCACCCTGCTCTCGCTGCAATACGCGTACGCGAGTCTCGACGGCCAGTCGACCCACAGCATCGAGGACTTCGTGACCGGCGCGCCCGTCGCGGTCGGGATCGGAGACGACATCGCGCGCGGCACGCCGAGACATACCGCCAGCGCCCTCCTCCATCACCGCCTGCGCAGCGACTGGCACGCGAGTGTCGCCTGGTTCCATGTCAGCGAAACGGAATGGGCCGGCGACGGCCAGTCCCTGCCGCGCTACAACCGCTGGGACGCACGCATCGGCAAGCGCTTCAGGACCGGAGAGACGCGCGGCGACCTGAGCCTGATCGTCCACAATCTCGCCGACCGGGAATTTTCGGAGTTCCGCCGCGAGAATGTCTTCGACAGGCGCGTCTTCCTGCAATTGAAGTTGCAGTCCTGAGCGCGACGATGCGATTCAAGCCGGCATGGGGACTGCTGATCGCGGCGATCGCCGCGATCCCGTGCATCGCGGCGGCCGCGCCCGCGCACCGCGTGACGGTCGTGCTGAGCGACGACGATACGGCCTATCACGAGACCTACGAGAGCTTCCGGGAGACGCTGCTGCAATCCGCCGGTCCGGCGCTCCCGTTCGAGATCGACCGCATCACGCTGCGCGACGGCGAGACCGGGCCGGACGGCAAACGCGGCGACGGACCGCTCCCGGACCTCGTGATCCCGATCGGGGCGCAGGCCGCGGCGTTC
>CAZJKV010000114.1:0-5654 GCA_964546765.1 uncultured Chromatiales bacterium | reverse complement strand
ATGTCCTGGTTGTTTTCGTCGCCCGGTTCGGTCTTCGCGATGCCGATCTGCTTCAGCACCGACGGGCGCATCCTGACGACGCGGAAACGCGTGATGTCGCCGTTGAATTCATGCAGGCGCTTGACCGCCCAGGGCGACATGATGCCGTTCAGGTAGCGGCGCGGGATGCCGTAGTCGTCCTCGAGGATCCTTGCATCCTCGTTGGCGTTGAACAGCACCAGCGGGGATTCATGCACCGGAGAGCCCTTGATTGCATAGAAGGGCTGTTTTTCCATCAGGCTCTTGAGCTTCTCGGCCAGTGACGACTTGCCGCCGCCGACCGGGCCGAGCAGGTACAGGATCTGCTTTTTCTCCTCCAGCCCCTGGGCGGCATGCTTGAAGAAGGACACGATGCGCTCGATCGTCTCCTCCATGCCGTAGAAATCCCGGAAGGCGGGGTAGACTTTGATGATCTTGTTCGAGAACAGCCGGCTGAGACGAGGATCCTTCTTGGTGTCGATCATCTCGGGCTCGCCGATCGCGAGCAGGATGCGCTCGGCGGCGGTGGCGTAGGTGGCTGGTTCCTTCTTGCAGAGATCGAGGTACTCCTGCAGGGTGAATTCCTCTTCCCTGGACTCCTCGAAGCGGGATTGATAGTGATCGAATATGGTCATGCCAATGCCCTCTCTTGAATAGGCCTCATGCTGCCGGAACGGACACCCGTACGATTCTCCCGCCTCCTTTTTGTGCTTGTTTGTGAGGAATCTCGTCCTGATATACGCCGTTCGTCCATAAAGTTAGCAATACCTGTGCCAACAAACCCCTGCGGTGACTGCATGCCTGCGCGCGCCCTGACCGTGACCGGCCCTCAGGTTGGCCGCCTGCCGGGCGTCCTGATCGGTCTTGGGTCAGTCGGAGAATAAAGAGCGTAGAGACAGTATGGCAGGAACGGGGCGCATTACCAAAGAGCGTACATCTTGTCGCTCTATTTTTGACAGAGCATTACGCTACAGGTTCAGGAAATTTTCGCATCGCGATTGTCACCCGCCCGCCGCCGCTATTTACATTTGGAAGGTCAGTTGCTCTAATCGAACGGGATCATCGCGCGCCCGACGGCGCCGACACAGCGAAATGTAATCCCATGGATTTCCTGAATAATCATGCTGGCGCGGTCCGTGCACGCTCGGGAGCAGGGAAATGTCGGAGTCCGACAAGAATCTGATCAAGCTGTCGAAACGCGCCTATTTCCTGATGGGCCAGAGACGCTATCGAGAGGCGGAGAAGGTGTTTCTCGAGGCCTACGCCATCGACAGCACCAATGCCTATATCCTGGTCGGTCTCGGTGACATCTGCCGCAAGATGAAAAACTTCAGGCAGGCAGTCGAGTATTACAACCGGATACTCGAGATCGACCCGGATAACGTATTCGCCCTGCGCGGCATCGGAAACGCATTTCGCGGGCTGCGCAGTCCCGAGAAATCGATCCCGTACTGGGAGCGCTACCTGCGCTGCAACCCGGGCGACTGCCTGGTGATGGTGCGTCTCGCCGACTCTATGCGCAAGCTCGGCGACCACGAGGCTGCTGAAGCGATCTATCTCCAGACCCTGAGTCTCGGGGGCAATGACAAGTTCGCCTGCCTCGGACTCGGCAATCTCTATTACAAGACAGGCGATGACGAGCAGGCGACGCACTGGCTGCACCGTTTTCTCGAGCACGAACGAGACAATCTCGCCGCGCTGACCATGCTCGGGAACCTGTGCCAGCGGCGCAAGGCGTTCAGCGAGGGCATGGTCCATTTCAATCGCGCCCTCGAACTCGAGCCGGACAATATCATTGCGCTGACCGGGCTTGCCGGCTGCCTGCGCGGCCTGCGCCGTCATGACGAGGCAATGGTGCAGTGGCGCCGGATCCTCGAGCAGGAACCGGACAACCAGAGCGTGCTGACCCGCCTCGGAGATGCGCTGCTCAACAGCGGGGATATCTCCGGCGCAGAGCGCTGTTATCACCGGAGCCTCGTGGTCGGTTTCGACCCCTACGCATTGCTCGGCCTGGCCAATCTCACTCTGCGCCAGAACGATGTCGAGCTTGCGGCGCGGTATTGCGAACAGATCCTCGCCCGGCAGCCCGATCATGCGCGCGCCCACCAGCTGCTGTTCCGGATACGTGAGTCGGGCGGCGATGCGGCACGGGCCGTCACATCGACCGAGCACTTCCCGCGGGCACAGGACTGACCCGCCGGGGCGTTTCCGGTGGTCACGCAGTCCCCCGACGCGCATGTCGGGGCCATGGCATCAATATTGCTAATTACCCGCAGAGCGGGTCCATCCGCAGGGCGGCGAAGCAGGGGCGGGCAGACAGGCATCATGGCTAATCACCCGGAACATCCGGCACATAAGGACTTGCATGCCTGGTGGCGATCATCGCCGCTGGCGGTCGCCAATGCCCCCTACCTGGAACTGCTTTACGATCAGTATCTCGAGAACCCGGCATCGCTCGATCCGCATTGGCGCCGCTGGTTCGACGCGCTGCCCAGGGTGGACGACGCGCGAGCGGAGGTTTCGCACACGGCGATTCGTCGCGGCTTTACCGGTCCGGGGCGGGGACGGAGCGCGATCGCGCCCGCCGCGCCGCGGCGAGACGAATCGCAGGCGTCAGCGGCCCTCCGACACGACCGGATGCGCCAATTGATCGACGCCTACCGGGCGTACGGCCACCTGGCCGCCGCGATCGATCCGCTGGAGCTGCGCGAGATCACCAGGCCGGCCGAACTGGATCACCACTTCCACGGGCTCAACGACGGCGATCTCGACAGCGCCGTCGGGTCCGGCCTGTCCGCGATCGCCGGTGCATCGACGCTGCGCGAGCTCATCGCGGACCTGAAGACGACCTACTGCGGGACTCTCGCCAGCGAGTGCGCGCATGTCAGTGACGCCGACGAACGGCGATGGCTGTACAACCGGCTCGAGACCGACCTCGGCGCCGGAGACTGGCCGGCCGACAGTCGGCGCCGCCTGCTCGCCCGTATTTCTGCGGCCGAGGCGCTCGAGCGTTACCTGCACAAGCGCTACGTCGGCCAGAAGCGTTTTTCACTCGAAGGCGCCGAGACCCTGATCCCGCTCGTCGAGGAACTGATCGGGCAGGGCGGTGTCCAGGGTGCAAGGGAGATCGTCATCGGCATGGCGCACCGCGGGCGTCTGAATGTCCTCGTCAATATCATGGGCAAGTCGCCCGCCGAGCTGTTCCTCGAGTTCGAAGGCAAGACCGCACGCGAAGGCGAGGGCTCGGGCGACGTCAAGTATCACATGGGATTTTCGTCCAATCTCGATACGCCGGGCGGCCCGGTGCATATCTCGCTCGCGTTCAATCCCTCGCACCTGGAGATCGTCGGGCCGGTCGTCGAGGGCTCGGTGCGCGCGCGCCAGGAACGTCGCGGCGACCGTGACGGCGCGGAGGTCGTACCGATCATCATCCACGGGGACGCCGCGTTTTCCGGCCAGGGCGTGCTGATGGAGACCATCAACATGTCGCAGTCGCGCGGCTATTCGACCAAGGGCACGATCCACGTCGTCATCAATAACCAGATCGGATTCACGACCAGCAACCAGAAGGACGCGCGCTCGACCCTCTACTGCACCGACGTCGCCAAGATGGTCGCCGCGCCGATCCTGCACGTCAACGGCGACGATCCGGAAGCGGTGCTGGTTGCGGCGCGGATCGCGCTCGACTATCGCATGCGCTTCCGCAAGGACGTGGTCATTGACCTGGTCTGCTATCGCCGCCACGGGCACAGCGAGGCCGACGAGCCATCCGTCACCCAGCCGCTGATGTACCGGCGTATTCGGGAGATGAAGACCGTGCGCGAGTCCTATGCGGAAACGCTGATCGGAGCCGCCGTCATCGATGCGCAGGCCGCCGACGCGTTCGTCGACGATTACAAGGCCGCGCTCGATGCCGGCGAGTGTGTCGTGCCGGGGCTGCTCGCCGGCGACGCCGTAGTCGTTCGCGGCGCTGTCGACTGGTCGCCGTATCTGCACGGCCGTTGTACGCTCGAGGTCGACACCGGTCTGTCGCTGGCGGCCATTCGGGACCTGACCGAACGGCTCGGCCGGCTGCCGGAGGGATTCGAGCTGCATCCCAGTGTCGCGAGGGTCTTCGACAACCGGCGCAAGATGGCAGCCGGCGCCCTGCCGGTCGACTGGGGCTATGCCGAGAACCTCGCCTATGCAAGTCTGGTCGACACCGGTTTGGGCGTGCGCCTGTCCGGTCAGGACAGCGCGCGCGGTACCTTCTTCCACCGCCACGCGGTCGTCTCCTGCCAGAAGGACGACAGCGCCTGGGTCCCGCTGCGCAACCTGTCAGAGACCCAGGGCAATTTCCTCGTCACGAATTCCCTGCTGTCGGAAGAGGCCGTGCTCGCATTCGAATACGGCTACTCGACGACTGATCCGAACACCCTGGTGATCTGGGAGGCGCAATTCGGCGACTTCGCGAACAATGCCCAGGTCGTCATCGACCAGTTCATCAGCGCCGGCGAGCAGAAATGGAACCGCATGAGCGGTCTGGTCATGTTGCTGCCCCACGGCTTCGAGGGACAGGGTCCGGAGCACTCTTCGGCCAGGATCGAGCGCTATCTCCAGCTGTGCGCCGAGCACAATATCCAGATCGCCGTACCCACGACGCCGGCCCAGATCTTCCACCTGTTGCGCCGGCAGATGCTGATGGATTGCCGCAAGCCGCTGGTTGTCATGACGCCGAAGAGCCTGTTGCGTCACAAGCTCGCGATCAGCACGCTCGAAGAGCTGGGTGAAGGCGGATTCCGGCGCGTCATTGACGAGGTCGACGATCTCGATCCCGACGGCGTGCGCCGGGTCGTGCTGTGTTGCGGCAAGGTCTATTTCGACCTGATCGAGAAGCGGCGCGAGGAAGAGCGGCGCGAAGTCGTGCTGGTCAGGCTCGAGCAACTCTATCCCTTTCCGTACCGGGAGCTGCGCGACATGCTGGCGCGTTATCGCAATGCGACCGAATTCGTCTGGTGCCAGGAGGAACCCAAGAACCAGGGGGCCTGGTATCCGATGCGGCACAAGCTGCAGGCCGCGATCAAGGGCGGACAACTATACTACGCCGGCCGACCACCGTCTGCGGCGCCGGCGGTCGGGTATCCGCTGCTGCATATCAAACAATTGTGTGCGCTGGTCGACGACGCCTTCGGGCCACTCGAGCGCCTGACCTAAAGGGAAATACGCGATGAACGACAGGAAGCCGACATGCTGACGGACGTCAAGGCGCCGGGATTCCCGGAATCGGTGACCGACGGGACCATCGTGGCCTGGCGCAAGAAGCCGGGTGACGCAGTGCGGCGCGACGAGACACTGGTCGACATCGAGACCGACAAGGTCGTGTTCGAGGTTCCGGCGCCAGGCGACGGCAGGCTTGCCGAGGTGCTGCACGAAGAGGGTGCGAAGGTCGCTTCGGGCCAGCTGCTCGGCAGGATCGAGTCGTCCCTGGAAGTCGCGGCGACGGCCGGCGCGCGGCCGAACATGCATGCCGGCAACGGCGCTAATACGGGCACCCCGCAGACGGAGACATCGCCGGCGGCCGTCGGGGACGTAGCGAGTCCGGCCGCACGCCGGCTGATTGCGGAACACGGGCTGATGGCCGGCGCTGTCGAAGGCAG
>CAZJKV010000113.1:0-5703 GCA_964546765.1 uncultured Chromatiales bacterium | reverse complement strand
TGGCGCCGGCCGGCATCGGCGAGTTCCCGCCCGGGGCGGGGCGCAGCCTCGAGGGCGTGCAGAAACGCGTCGGCCGCCTGGTCGTATTGCTTCCGGCTCAGCAGATAATCGCCGTAGAAGTAGTTCGGGTCAATCCCGTCCGGGTTGATCTCCAGCGCGGCCTTCAGGTGTTGTTCGGCCTTGTCGTTGCTGCCGAATGCGATCGGCCAGCCCGGCACCTGGTAGTACAGCGATCCGAGCGAGGTGTGCGCCGAGCCGTCGAGCGCGGCCTCGTCGATCGCGAGTGCGGCCTCGAGCAGTTCCCTGGCCCGGATGACCTTGCGCAGCGAGGACAGGCCCTTCTTGACGCCGGCGTCGGAGGACAGGATGATCGCCTCCCAGATCTTCGGCTCGGCATGATGGGGGTAGACCTGGCCGACCCGGGCCGCATATTCCCCGAGCCTCGCATATTCGCTGAGCTTGCCGGCGTCGTCCGGCACATGGTAGCGGACCCGCGCCCATTCGGTTTGCAGATACGCGATGTCTTCCTGCAGGGTCGGTCGCAGGTCGACGTCCTGCTCCGCGACGGCCGCCCCGGCGAGCGCGAAGCCGAACAGCGCCGCGCATATCAGTCTGGTGAGTCTTTGCATGTCAGTTCTCCTGGGGTTGCATGTGGGGTTGCATGTGGGGTATCGAGCAGCCGGTCGGCGATGTCGCGTTTCGAGCGCAGGCCGCGGTCGATCAGACCGGGCAGCACGGCGTTCAGGCGGACGAAAAGCCGCTCGGGGAATCCGATCGTCAGCGACTTGCGATCGTCGCGAATCGCGGCGAGCAGCATGTCCGCGACCATGTCCGGCGTATCGCTGACGACGCCGGTACGCCGATGCAGCTCCGGGATCAGGCCGCTGTTCAGCGCGGTCGCGACCGCGCGCGGCGCGCAATGGGACACGGTGATGCCCTTGCCGGCGTATTCGCGGCGCAACGCGTCGGAAAATCCCTTGAGTCCTGCCTTGGTCGCCGAATAGCTTGCGAAGTGCGGGAAGGGCAGCGCGCCGAACACCGATCCGATGTTGACGATCTGGCCGCGGCCGCGCGCGATCATGCCGGGCAGCACGGCCTGGCTCAGGCGGATCGGCGCCTCGAGGTTGACGCGGATCATCGCATCCAGGTGCCCGGCCTGCTGCCCGGTCAGGTGGCCGAAATACATCAGGCCCGCGAGATTGATCAGGATGTCGACCGGTTCCTGCGCGATCCTGGCGCAGACCCGGTCGAGCGCGGCGGGATCGGACAGATCCGCCTCGATCACGCCGGGCCCCGGCGCGCGATCGACGATCAGCAGGCGCGCGCCTTGCGCACCCAGCCGTTCGGCGAGCGCGGTGCCGATACCGCCGCGTCCGCCGGTCAGGACGATCGTCTTTCCGTCAGGCTGCATCGCGGTTCTTCCCGGACTTGCCGCCATGCGGGATGCTGCGCAGCACGTCGGCGAACAGCAGGAAGGCCGTCTGTGCGACCTCGACGATCGCGCCCTGATCCGCCGGATCGGTGATGTCTTCAATCGTTGCACGGAAGAACGCCATATGCGCGACATCGAGCGCACCGTGCGAGCGCAGATAGGAGAAGGCCGTCTCCGGCAGGGCCAGCGATGCCCTGATCGCCTCGGCGCCGCGGGTTGCGATCCCGACGCTCGTGCTCTCGAGCATGTAGACCATGCCGAAGAATCCGACGGGATTTCTGCGCGCGATGTAATCGTAGTTGTATGCGATCATCAACTCGGTCGTACGGTGCGGACGGCTCGCCCGCGCCGCGTCGGGATTGCCGCCGGCGGCTGCGATGTCGCCGAGGATCCAGTCCTCGTGACCGATCTCCTCGCGGATGTATTCGGCGATCGGCCGGCGCAGCCACGCCTGGTCGTCGGACAGGCGCGCGCCGGTCGCCATCAGAAACGGCACGGTATGACGGACGTGATGCCAGGCCTGGGTCAGGTAGGCGATATAGGTCTCGCGGGTGATCCGGCCCTGCAACGCATCGACGAGTTGCGGCACCGCATACAATTGCCTGCGACAGTCATCGGTCTCAGTGACTAGCCGGTCGTAAAAGCTCATGGTCCGTCTCCTCTCTGATCAGGTGATCGAAACTCGAAAATATCGCGGCGCGGCGCAGGCGACCGTTCGCGGTCATCAGGCCGTTGCCGGGTGTGAAGGGGGCCACGATGTGCCAGGCCGCGACCTGTGCATACTCAGGCAGGCCACGATTCGCCTGCCCGATCGCGGCCGGGATGTCCGCGGCGGGCGACGACGGGACGATCAGCGCGCGCGGCGCGGGCAGGTCGTCGCCATAGACGAAGGCCTGGGCGATGCCGGGGGCGTCCAGCAGGGTGTGTTCTATCCATTCCGGCGCGATGTTGCGGCCGAACGAAGTGATGATGACGTTGCGTTTGCGACCGTCGATCGCGACGAAATCATCCTGGTCGATCACGCCGAGATCGCCGGTCGCGAAGGGGCCGCTGTGGACCTTCCCGATATAGCCGGTGAAGACCGGGTTGTGGACCACGATCTCGCGGTCCACCACGACCGCGTCGACATGGGGCAGCAGCCTGCCGGCACTGCCGGGCCGATCGGCGCCGGGGGCATTCAACGCGACGACGGAGCCGCATTCGCTGAGGCCGTATCCCTCATAGACCGGCAGGCCAGCGGCGCGGGCGCGGCCGATCAGCGCAGGACCGACACCCGCGCCGCCAACGGCCAGAAATCGCAGATCCGGGAGTGTCGCGCCCGTCGCCTCGATGGCCGCGACGAGTCCGCGCAGCAGTTCGGGCACCAGGATCGCGGTGTTGACCGCTTCCGCGTGCATGACCTCGAGCAGGCGCCGGAAATCGGGCCGGAACGGCGCCGCGAAACCGAGGCCGGCGAGCGGGCGGGCAATGACGTGGTTGCCTGACAGCAATGCCGCCATGACGCCGGCGACATTCTCGAGCAGGACCCCGAGCGGCAGGACCGACAGGTGGCGGATCGGCGCCCGTGCATCGAGCACGTCGACGATGCCTTGCGCGACGCGCTCGAGTCCTGCCTGTGGCAGGCAGACGCCCTTCGGGTCGCCGGTCGTGCCGGAGGTGAACGTGACCTTGTCCGTGCCGGGTGGCAGGGCGACTGCGCCCGACGTTGGTGCGGTCGCGACCAGGCCCTCGTGCGTGACGATGTGATCGATGCCGGCGGCGACGATCGCATGCCGCTGCTGTTCCGGCGTGAAGAACAGTGGCAGCGGCACGCAGACGACGCCGGCGCTGATCGCCGCGAGGTCCCACAGGATCCAGTCCGCGCCGTTGTCCAGCGACAGCCCGATCACCCGGCACGCATGCGCGCGCAGGGTCCTCGCACGGGTGTCGATCATGCGCGGCATCTCGCCGTAATGGATCGTACCGCCGTCGCCGGACAGGGCGACGCGACGGGGATGGTCGCATGCATGGCGCACGACCGCGGCGAGCAGCTCACTCATCAATGGCCTCGCCATAAAGGCGGATCGACAGCGGACGCCCGGATTCCCGGATCACGCCGGGAAGCGCATGCAGGCGCTTGATCGCCTCATCGAGGCCGCCGGCAAGCACACGGGGTTGTGTCTCGTAGTAGCTGCCCCAATCCTCGGCGGCCGAGACGAGCAGATCCGCGGAGGCGTCGCACACCTTGCTGGGATGGAGGCCGAGCCGGAGAAAGCGCTGATGCAAGGCGTCAGTCACCGTGACCATCGCGTGGGTGATGCCGTGTTCCTGCAGGCAGGCCGCGAGCGCGGTGAACAGGAACAACGAGGCGCTGCCGTCCGTGGATGCGAGATTGCCGACCTCGGCGATCCGCGAGCGCGCGACGGGCTCGCCGCACAGCCGGCTCATGACGTCTTCGGCGGGCTCGCGCGTATATTGTTCGAGAAACAGCGGGCCGCTGTCGGCGCGGCGAAATCCTGCAGCGGCCCTGATATCGCCGTCGTCGTGCTGCGCGCTGATCAGGGTCGGGTAATCGACCTCGATCGCTGCGCCAAAGGCCGTCATGTAGGCCTTGCGTATGAAGGCCTCGACGCGTTCACGTCCCGTGACCGGGCAGGACGTTTCCTTGCGGATCCGCGGTTCCGGGGAAGGCAGCGCGGACAACAGAAAATCGCGGTGAATCAATCTTGCCAGCGGCATACTACGGTTCTCCTGTCATGTCGGACAGGGACATCTTGCCCTCCGAGTCTGAAGCAGGCATGAAGGGCCGCGGAGTTCTCCACGATCAGCGGCACACGATGTCGTCGGATTCGTTATGAACCGTAATGACGATGGACAGACGCTTCCGGCACTCCTGAAAGCGGCAGATGCATGTTCAGCAGGGCAGGATCAAGCGGAACAGAAGACGCGCCGGGAACTATAGCGCCATCCCGATAAGGGATCCCACGGCGGCGGTCAGGGCCATCGCGAGCGCGCCCCAGAACGTCACCCTCGCCGCGCCGGTGAAGAGCGACGCGCCGCCGGTCCAGGCGGCGAGTACGCCGAGCAGCGCCAGGAAGACCAGCGCGGCGCCGGCGACGAACCACCCGAGCCATGCCGTGGGCGCCAGCAGCACCATCATCAGGGGCAGGGCCGCGCCCACCGTGAAGGCGGCCGCCGAGGCGAATGCCGCCTGGAGCGGGCGCACCGTGATGACTTCGGAAATGCCGAGTTCGTCGCGCGCGTGGGCGGCCAAAGGGTCGACGGCCATGAAGCGTTCGGCGACGCGGTGCGCGAGTTCGGGATCGAGTCCGCGTCCAATATAGATCGCGGCGAGTTCCCGGGTCTCGTATTCCGGGTCGGCCTCGAGTTCCTTGCGCTCGCGTTCGAGATCGGCATTTTCGGTATCGGCCTGCGAGCTGACCGATACGTATTCGCCCGCCGCCATCGACATCGCGCCCGCGACCAGGCCTGCGATCCCGGCGATCAGCACCGCGCCGTATGACGCGCTCGCCGCGGCGACACCGACGATGAGGCTCGCGGTCGATACGATGCCGTCGTTCGCACCGAGCACCGCTGCCCGCAACCAGCCGATGTGACGGGTACGATGGAGTTCCTTGTGTCGGACGCTTCGGATCGGTGATAGCCTCCGGCTCACAATATCCTGGATCGATCAGCCGTTGTCACCACTCCCCTGCGGCGGGACGTCCGGCGGACCCTGGCGCTTGGGTTCCGGCGCATGTCCCGTGATCGCGGAGTGCAGCGTGTTGGGGCGGAAATCCGGTTTCAGCGGCGGCACCGTCGATGACGGGACGTCGCCGAAGCCCACGCTAGAAGCGGCGGCGGGCGGACGCGACTCGGGCGTCACCGGACGGGCCTCGTTGACAGGCGCCGGACGCGATTCTGCGCTCGGCGATGGTGTGGCGTCAGCCACCGGCGCGGGGCGCGATTCGACAATTGGCGCGGGGCGCGGCGCATGCTCGCCTGACGACATCGGACTCGCGGTCTGGGCGGGCGCACCCTCGCGTGGTGGCGGCTGGGTAGACGGACCCTGGACATCGGGTGCTGCGGCGCCGGCCGCGTTCTCGCCCCGTGACTGACGTCCGCCGCGTCCGCGCCGGCGACGACTGCGTCCGGAGCCCTGCGTCTGGCCACCGGCCTGTCCCTGGGGTTGCGGCGGCTGCTGGTTCTGGGTCGCCGGTTCCGGGGCCTGTGACGGCGGCTGTGAAGACGCCCCCGTTTCGGCGGCCTGCTGTGGTGGCCGGGCGCTGCCA
>CAZJKV010000112.1:3666-5859 GCA_964546765.1 uncultured Chromatiales bacterium | reverse complement strand
CCGCTCGACGAGGAATATGACTATATATTCCTCGACTGTCCGCCGGGTATCACGCTGCTGTCGGAGAATGTATTCGCCGCGTCGGATGCGCTGCTGGTGCCGACGATTCCGACGACACTCTCGCTGCGCACGCTCGACCAGCTGCTGCGTTTCTGCCGCAAGGAAGGTCTCGACGATTTTGGCATCCTGCCATTCTTCACGATGGTCGATGTGCGCAAGTCGCTGCATCGCCGTATCGTCGAGGAACTGCCGCAGAAGATCCCGGGTATGCTGACAGGCTATATCCCATATGCGAGCGACATCGAGCAGATGGGTGTGCACCGCAGCGCGGTAGGAGGCTTCGCCGCTCACGGACGATCCGCCCGCGCCTACGAGGATCTGTGGTGGGAAATACGGACACGTCTCGAGTGGATCGAAGACCCTGGCGTGCGCGCCGGGCTTGCCGGCAGGGAGGGAAGGCGCGCATGAAGCGGTGCCTGCTGATCCTGCGCCACGCGAAGTCAGATCGCGGCGGCGGCGACGCCGCGGATTTCGATCGCCCGTTGTCGAAGCGCGGGAAAAAGGACGCGCCGCGGGTCGGCGAGTGGTTGCAGCGACATGACCTGAAGCCGGACCATATCATAGCTTCACCGGCCGTACGCGCACGGGACACGGCGCACGTCGTCGCCGACACGCTCGGCCTGTCGCGAGAGAAGGTGAATTTCGACGAGCGCCTTTATCTGGCCGCACCCGAGACGCTGCTCGAGGTGCTCGCGACCGCGCCGGCGAAGGCGCGCACGGTCCTGCTGGTCGGGCACAACCCCGGCCTCGATGCCCTGCTCGAAAATCTTGCCGCCGATGCGCCTGCGCGCACGGCATCGGGCAAGCTGATGACCTCTGCCGCGCTGGCCTGGCTGGAAACCGAAGATCAGTGGCGCAAGCTCGAGCCGGGCGGAGGAAATCTCGTTGCGCTGGTGCGCCCGAAGGAACTCTAGCAGGATAACAACGGCAAGAATCATCACATGAGCACCGTGAAACCGCTGAAGCCGTCCCCGGCGGCGGCCGTGGACCTGAAGCAGCCGGACCTCTACATCAACCGCGAACTCAGTCATCTCGAATTCACCTGGCGGGTGCTGCTGCAGGCCGAGGACGACTCGCTGCCGCTGCTCGAGCGCCTGCGCTTCCTGTGCATATCGTCGACGATCCTGGACGAATTCTTCGAGGTTCGCGTCGCCGGCTTCAAGCAGCAGGTCGAGGTCGGCTCGTCGCAGACAGGGCAGGACAACCTGTCGCCGGCCGAGGTGCTGAAGGCGATCCATGCCCGGGCCAGGGTGCTGGTCAAGCGCCAGTACCGGATCTTGAACGAGGTGTTATTGCCGGCGCTCGCGGATAAGAACATCCGCACGATCCGGCGATCCGACTGGACGCCTAAACAGGAGGCGTGGCTGCGCGAGTTCTTCCATGACGAACTGCTGCCGATACTGAGCCCGCTGGGGCTCGACCCGGCGCATCCATTCCCGCGCATACTGAACAAGAGCCTGAACTTCATCGTGTCGCTGAAGGGCAAGGATGCGTTCGGCCGCAACAGCGGGCTGGCTATCGTCCAGGCGCCGCGCGCATTGTCGCGCATCGTGCAGCTGCCGCCCGGGGAGACCGGGGGCGGACCGAATGACTTCGTGTTCCTGTCATCGGTGATCCATGCGTATGCAGACGATCTTTTTCACGGCATGAGCGTGACCGGCTGCTACCAGTTCCGGGTGACGCGCAACAGTGATCTTTTCGTCGATGAGGAAGAGGTCGACGACCTGCTGCGCGCGGTGGAGGGCGAACTGTTTTCGCGCCACTACGGCGACGCGGTGCGCCTCGAGATCGCCGACAACTGTCCGGACGATCTTGTCGGGTTTCTGCTCGAGCAGTTCGCGCTCGGCCGGGACGACATCTACCAGGCCGACGGGCCGGTCAACCTGAATCGCCTGGTCGGCATCGTCGAGATGGTCGACCGGCCGGAGCTCAAGTACCCGTCTTTCGCACCGAGCGTTCCTCCGAAACTCGTCGCGGGCGCCGACCTGTTCGAGGCGATTCGGTCATCCGACATCCTGCTGCATCATCCCTTCGAGTCCTTCGCCCCGGTGATCGAGTTCCTGCGCCAGGCCGCCGCGGATTCCCAGGTGCTCGCTATCAAGCAGACGCTGTACCGGACCGGCCTCGATTCGG
>CAZJKV010000112.1:2434-3566 GCA_964546765.1 uncultured Chromatiales bacterium | reverse complement strand
GAGGACGTGCACAGCGTATTCCAGCAGCTCACCAGCCTCGGCAAGGTCGCGAAGCTGAATCGACTGCTGCAATCGCCGTTCACGCTGCACAAGAGCCTGCTGCAGAAGATCCAGCGCGAGTCCGACCATGCCGCGGCCGGCAGGCCCGGGCGCATCATCATCAAGATCAATGCGCTGATCGATCCGCAGCTGATCCAGGCGCTGTATTCTGCGTCGATCGCCGGTGTCGAGATCGACCTGATCGTGCGCGGAATCTGCAGTCTGAGGCCGGGCGTCCCCGGCGTCTCGGAGAACATCCGTGTGCGCTCGCTGATCGGCCGCCTGCTCGAGCACACCAGGGTCTATTATTTCGAGAACGGCGGCGATCCCGAGGTCTACTGCGCCAGTGCCGACTGGATGGAGCGCAATATGTTCCGCCGGGTCGAGATTGCGTTTCCGATCGACAACCAGAAACTCGCGAAGCGGGTCATCAGGGACCTGCAATGCTATCTGAAGGACAACACACACTCCTGGCGGCTGGAGGCGGACGGCAGCTTCAGTCGTATCGCGCCCAAGGGCCGCGCGCAGCCGTTCGCCGCGCAGCAGGCGCTGCTCGACTCGGTCGCGGAACGGGCGTGAATCATGCCCGGTGAGGGTTCCGGTCGGCGATAACCCGCCGCGCCTCGACCTGGTCGAGGTCGTGGCCGAGAAAGCCGCCGGATTGTCGCCGCCACAACGCGGCATAGAGCCCGTCCCTGCGCAGCAATTCCTCGTGCGTGCCGCTCTCGACGACCCGGCCCTGCTCGATGACGACCAGGCGGTCGAGCATTGCGATCGTGGACAGACGATGCGCGATCGCGATCACGGTCTTGCCTTCCATCAGCGTGTAGAGCTGTTCCTGGATCGCGGCCTCGACCTCGGAGTCCAGCGCCGAGGTCGCCTCGTCGAGGACGAGGATCGGCGCGTCCTTCAGCAGCACGCGCGCGATCGCGATGCGTTGGCGCTGGCCGCCCGAGAGCTTGACGCCGCGCTCGCCGACATGGGCGTCGTAGCCGGTGCGCCCCTTGGCGTCGACGAGATCCATGATGAACTCGTGGGCATGGGCGCGCCGCGCGGCCTGGACAATCGCATCCTCGGTTGCGTCCGGCTTGCC